>CAMDXM010000001.1 GCA_945878025.1 Pseudorhodoplanes sinuspersici
ACTTTATTGCGCTGCTTTGAATTGACTGGCCATCGCTGCGCCAACGCATGTGCTGCGAATCTCAATTGCCGGTAAAGACCGGCTTTCGCTTTTCCATGAAAGCCGTGCGGCCCTCGACATAGTCCTTGCTGGCGAAACAGCGCTTGACCGACTTTGTCATTGCCGCGATATCGCGCATGGTCTCGTCCTTGAGCGCCTCGCCCACGATGAATTTCACCGAGCCGACGGTGAGCGGAGCGTTGCCGGCGATGACGCCGGCATAATCCTTCACATAATTTTCGAGCTCGGCCGACGGCACCACGCGATTGACGAGACCCATCATGCGCGCCTCCTCGGCGTCGAATTGCCGCGCGGTGAAGAAAATTTCCTTGGTGAAGGATGGCCCGACAACGTCCATCAGACGCCGCAGGCCCGGATAATCGTAACCAAGGCCGAGCTTCGCCGCCGGCACTGCGAATTTCGACTTGTCGGAGCAGATGCGCATGTCGCAACTCACCGCGAGGCCCAAGCCCCCGCCGATGCAATAACCCTCGATCATTGCGATGGTCGGTTTCGGAAAGTCGTGGATGCCGGCATAGGCCATTTCGGTCATCTTGTTATAGATCTCGACCGCTTCGGGCGTTGCGCGTTCGGAACCGAATTTCGAGATATCCGCGCCGGACACGAAAGCCTTGCCGCCGGCGCCCGCCAGCACCACGACGCGCACGTCGTCGTCCTTGGCATAGCCGTCCAGGATCGACTTGGTCGCTTCCCACATCTCCATCGAGACGGCGTTGTGACGCTCCGGATTGTTGAAAATCACATAACCGATGCGGCCGTCCTTGCGCGCCAGCATCTTGTCGGTTTGCGTCATGGCGGTCTGCCTTTCTCTTTCCCTGAAATATCTCAAATCGCGCCGGACGCGCGCAAGGCGGCGATCTCGTCCTTGCTGAATCCGAATTCCGCAAGAATATCCTCGCTGTGTTCCCCGCGCTCCGGCGTCGGCTGCGCAATCGCGCTCGGAGTCCTCGACAAGGAAACCGGCTGACGCATCACCTTGAGCGCGCCGCGATCGTTCGTCTGCATCGGCGTGACGATGCCGAGATGCTTCACCTGCGGGTCCTCGAACATCTCGTCGATGGCGTAAATCGGACCGCAGGCAACGCCTTGCGCATTCAGGAGATCGATCCAGTCCGCGCTGGTTCGCTTTTCAAAAATCGCATTGATTTTTGCATTGAGCGCGTCGCGGTTTTTCGAGCGCAACGACGCGGTTTTGTAATCCGGCTCCTCGGCGAAATGCTCCGCATCGAGCGCCTTGCACAATCGCAGCCATGTCGGCTGGCCGGTGGTCGCGATGTTGATATGGCCGTCCTTGGTTTTATAGACGCCGGTCGGGATGCTGGTCGGATGATTGTTGCCGGCCTGGCGCGGCACCACCTTGTCGATCAGCCAGCGCGCGGCCTGGAAATCGAGCGTGAAAATCTGCGCCTCCAGAAGCGAGGTCTCGACATATTGCCCTTCGCCGGACACCTCCCGTTCCAGAAGCGCCACAAGCACGCCGAGCGCAGCGAACAGTCCGGCCGACACATCCGCGACCGCGGCGCCCGCGCGCACCGGCCCCTGCCCCGGCAAGCCCGTGATCGACATCAGCCCGCCCATGCCCTGCGCGATCTGGTCGAAACCCGGACGTTCGCGATAGGGCCCGTCCTGTCCATAAGCGGAGATGCTGGCATAGACGATGCGTGGATTGACCGCGCGTAAGTCCTCGTAGCCGATCCCCAAGCGCTTTTTCACGTCGGGCCGGAAATTTTCGACAATGACATCGGCATCCTTCGCCATGCGCAGCAGAACGGCGCGGCCCGCGTCCGATTTCAGGTCGAGCGTGATGCTGCGCTTGTTGCGATGCAGGTTCTGGAAATCGCCGGCGTGGCGCGCGCCGCCGATCGGATCGCCCGGCTCCAATCGCGCGGGCGCTTCGATCTTGATGACATTGGCGCCCCAGTCCGCGAGCTGGCGCACGCAGGTAGGGCCCGCGCGCACGCGCGAGAGATCGAGAACCGTGAAGCGGGCGAGCGCCTTGGAAGCGCGGGGAGCGGAGGTGTCCGGCATGTCTGGCGTTGCATCCTGTTCGTTTCGGCCGGGCCGAATGCCCGGCATGTTATTCAGATGTCGGCCAGCCCGCAATTTTACCGTTCGCGATTACGCCTTGCGGATGCGGAATGTCAGCAATTCCCCGTCCTGCGTGGTCGATTCCAGCGCGTCGCCGGTCTCGCGGATGAGATTGGGAATATCGATCGCAGTCAGCGGATCGGTACATTCGGCGACAATGATGTCGCCCGCCGCGAGGCCGCCAAGCGCCTTGCGCACGCGCAAGGCCGGAAGCGGGCATTTCAGCCCGCGCAGGTTGATGGCTTTTTCGGTCATGTCCATAGCCGTAAACTATCGCCCGACACTGCCCGCGCCTTGACCGGCGCGTCAAGACGATGCGTGCTTGACCCGCGTTTTGCGCTTCGCCAGAACACGGCATGGTCTCGGATCATCAATCGCCGCAACGCATCGCGCGCCTTGCGCCGCTGCCGGACGTTTTTGCGTGGATCGATGCGAATGTCCACGCGGTCCCGCCGAGCGACGTGAGCCGCGAGGACGCCATCGGGCGAATTCTTGCTAAGGATATCGCGGCTTCGCACGCGATGCCGCCGAAATCCATTGCGCTGCGCGACGGATTCGCCCTGCAATCCGAGGCGACCAGCGATGCGAGTTCCTACGCGCCCGCGGCGCTGCCGCAGGTTCCGGTTCGCGTCGATGCCGGCGACGCATTGCCGTCTGACACAGACTGTGTCGCCGCGCTCGAACAGATTGCGATCAAAGGCGACCGCGCCGAAGCGCTCTGCGTCATGGCTCCGGGGGAAGGCATATTGCCCGCCGGTGGAGACGCGGGAGCGAACCAGGCGCTTCTTCGCGGCGGAAGAAAACTGCGCGCGCATGACGCTGCAATTCTTCGAATTGCAAATGTTTCCAGCGTGAGCGTCCGCGCGCCGCGCATCCGTATCGTTCAGGCCGGTCCCGTGGACGATACGATCGTCGCTTCAGCCGCGGCCATGATCGCCGCAGCCATCGTCGCGGATGGTGGAACGGCAATGGATGGCGTGAACGGCTCTCTCGAATCCGCGCTTCAGAATAAGGACGCGGATGCCATTGTCGCAATCGGCGGAACCGGCGCAGGAAAAAACGACGCATCGGTCACCACCTTGTCGCGCAGAGGCAGCGTCGCCTTTCACGGTATCGGCCTCAATCCCGGCGAGACGGCGGCCATCGGCGTGGCTGGCGGCAAACCGGTGCTGCTCGTGCCGGGCCGCATCGACGCGGCGCTTGCCTGCTGGCTGGCGCTCGGACGAAAAATTCTTGCGCGGCTGACTGGGGGCGGCGTGGAGAACGTCACGACGCCGCTGAAACTGATCCGCAAAATCACTTCGACCATCGGCATTGCCGATGTCATCCTGCTGACATCGCGCGGCGGCCAGGCCGAGCCGTTCGCCCGCGGATATTGGCCGATGCAGGCGATGACGCGAGCCGACAGCTATCTCATCGTGCCGCCGGAGAGCGAGGGCTTCGCCGCCGGCGCGACTGTCAATGCGAGTCCGCTGCCATGAGCGGCGCGAAAGAATCCGAGCTTCTCGCCGCCATCCGGCGCGCGGCGCGCCAGGAGCAGTTCCTCGAAGTCGTGTCGCCGGAAGAAGCTCAAAAGCGTTTCGCCGCGCATCTCGATCTGTCGCCATTGTCGCTGGAAATTGTCGCTCTCGACTTGGCGCTCGGCCGCGCGCTCGCGCATGACATCGCAGCGCCGCTCGACGTGCCGCCCTTCGACCGTTCGGGCGTCGATGGCTTCGCGCTGCGCGCCGAAGACATTGCCGGGGCGAGCGAAGCCTCACCGTTGCGGCTTTGGCTCAATGCGGAAGTGATCGCCTGCGGCCACGCGCCAAGGATCGAAGTGGGACCTCAAACCGCGAGCACGATCGCGACCGGCGGCATGCTGCCGCGCGGCGCCGACGCCGTGGTGATGATCGAACAGACCGAATTGATCGAGGACAAGGACGGCCTGTTCGTCGAATTGCGCCGCCCGACCGCCGCCGGACAATTCGTGTCCTATGCGGGCTCCGACATCGCGCGCGGCGAGACCTTGCTTCGCCACGGCACGCTGATCGGCTCGCGCGAAATCGGAATGCTCGCGGCCTGCGGTATCGCTTCGATCGATGTCGTGCGCAAACCGAAAGTGGCCGTGCTGTCGACCGGCGACGAACTGGTGCAGCCTGGACAGCAATTAAGACCTGCCGGGATTTACGACAGCAATGGCGCGATCGTCGCCGCCGCGGTCACCGAGGCCGGCGGGCTTCCGGTTGCGTATGGCGCTTTCGCGGACGACGAAAGGATTCTCGAAGCCGCGATGCGCCGCGCTCTGTCCGAATGCGACATGGCGATCCTGAGCGGCGGCACCTCCAAGGGCGCGGGGGATCTCTCGCACCGCGTGGTCTCGCAGCTCGGTCAACCGGGCGTGCTGGTGCATGGCGTTGCGCTCAAACCCGGCAAACCGCTCTGCCTCGCAGCCGTGGGAAAAAAACCGGTCGTGGTGCTGCCGGGATTCCCGACCTCCGCGATTTTCACCTTCCATGCCTTTGTCGCGCCGGTGATCCGCGCCTTCGCGGGCCTGGCCCCGGACGCGGCAAAATCCGTCACCGCGAATGTTCCGGTGCGCATCGTATCGGAAATGGGGCGCAAGGAATTCGTGCTGGTGTCGCTGGTCGAGGGCGCGGACGGCGCCATCGCGTTCCCCTCGCCGAAAGGATCGGGCTCGGTAACCGCCTTTTCGCAAGCCGACGGATTTCTCGAGATCGACGCCCTCGCGAACACGCTCGATGCGGGCACGCCGGCGCGCGTCACTTTGATAGGCGAGTCGGCGCGCCCGCCCGATCTCGTTCTGACCGGCAGCCACGATGTCGCGCTCGATATCGTCGTCGGCGCGCTCGCCGAACGCGGATTTTCCGCGCGCACGATCGCTGTCGGCAGCCAGGGCGGTGTCGGCGCGGCGCAGCGCGGCGAATGCGATCTCGCGCCCGTGCATCTCGTCGATCCGAAAACCGGAATCTACAACGAGCATCTGCTGACACCCGGCATCTCTCTCGTGAAAGGCTGGCAGCGCATGCAGGGCTTTCTGTTTCGCCCCGGCGATACGCGCTTCGAAAGCAAGACCGCGGAGCAGGCGATGAAGACCGCGCTGGCCGATCCATCCTGCCTGATGGTCAACCGCAACGCCGGCGCTGGAACCCGCATCCTGATCGACCGATTGCTGGAGGGACGCAAACCGAAGGGCTATGCGAACCAGCCGAAATCGCACAATGCGGTCGCAGCCAGCGTCGCGCAATCGCGCGCGGATTGGGGCATCGCCATCGCGCCGGTCGCGCGGCTCTATGACTTGAGATTCCTGCCCATCGCGCCCGAGCACTACGACTTCCTCCTGGTCGAGGCGCGCCGCCAGCGGCCCGCGGTGCAGGCGTTTCTGGCCGCATTGCAGGACGAGCGTACGCGCGAACGCATCCGCGCCATCGGCATGCAGCCTGCGACATCGTGAACGCCAGGACACCCGCATGATCGGCGCCTTGCAATGGATTAAATCCGGCCGGCGACGGCAAACCGCCGACGGCTTTGCTATATAGAGCCCATGCGCATCATCGGTCTCGCAGGCTGGAGCGGCTCCGGCAAAACAACGCTTCTCAGCAAGGTGATCCCGTGCATCGTGGCGAAGGGCAAACGCGTGTCCACGCTCAAGCATGCCCATCACGGCTTCGACCTCGACCAGCCGGGCAAGGATTCGTATGCGCACCGGGCCGCGGGCGCGAGCGAAGTTCTGATCTCCTCTGCGAAACGCTGGGCGATCATGCATGAATCGCGCGACGAGCCGGAGCCGCATCTGCGCGACCTGCTGGCCCGGTTGTCCACGACCGATCTCGTGATCGTGGAAGGCTACAAGCGCGAGCGAATCCCGAAACTCGAAATTTACCGGGCGGAAGTCGGCAAACCCATGCTGCATCTCGAGGACGACTGGATTGTCGCCATCGCGTCGGATGGTGCCTTGCCGCAGGCCAGCGTCCCGGTGGTGGACCTCAACGATATTGCGAAAATCGCCGATGTCCTGCTCGCGGAAGCCATCCCGGTCGAACGTCTCGACTTGTCCGCGCCGGTGACGTGATGGCGCAGCTGACCGACGACTGCTTTGCATTCTCCGGTCCTCTGCTTGCGGTCGAGGATGCCGCGAAACTGATGGCCGAACAGGTCCCGGCGATCCCGGACACAGAGATCGTTCCGCTCAGCGATGCCTTGGGGCGCGTCGTCACCGGCAACATTAATGCGCCGGTTTCGCTTCCGCCTTTCGACAATTCCGCCGTCGACGGCTACGCCGTGCGCCACGCCGACATTGCAGCGTCGGGCGAGACAGCGCTCACCGTCGCCGGCCGCGCCGCGGCCGGCGCGTCGGCGTCACGGCCGCTTGGCGCGGGCGAAGCACTCCGCATCTTCACGGGCGCGCCGATGCCGGCGGGAGCCGATACCGTTTACATGCAGGAAGACTGCAGGCTGGAGGGCGGGAGCGTCATCCTCCCCGCCGGCCTGAAATCCGGCGCCAACCGCCGGCTTGCGGGTGAGGACGTCGCGGCGGGAACGATCGCACTCGCGGCCGGACGGCGTCTGTCTCCCGCGGATGTGGCGCTGGCCGCGGCTTTGGGCCTCGATCGCCTGACGGTCCGGCGGCGCGTGCGGGTGGCGCTGTTTTCGACCGGGGACGAGATCGTCGAGCCGGGCTCGCCTTTGCCGGCCGCTTCTCTCTACGATTCCAACCGCTATCTGCTGCTCGGCATGCTGGCCCGCCTCGGCGCGCAGACGACCGATCTTGGAATTCTTCGCGACGATCCGGCGACCTTGGGCAAGGCGATCGCGGACGCCGCGGCGAATCACGATCTCGTTCTGACCTCGGGCGGCGTTTCGACCGGCGAAGCCGACCACGTCAAGAACGCCGTCGAAAAAATCGGCAAGCTCGTATTCTGGCGGCTCGCGATCAAGCCGGGACGCCCGGTGGCGATGGGTGTGGTGAAGGGCGCGGCCTTTGTCGGCATGCCGGGAAATCCGGTCGCCGTGTTCGTGACCTTCATCAACGTGGTGCGGCCGCTGATCCTGCGCTTATCGAACGCGGACGCGGAGCCGCTCACTCCGTTTCCGGCGCGCGCGGTCTTTCATCATGAGAAGAAAGAAGGCCGCCTCGAATATGTGCGCGTGACGGCGCGCATCGCCGGTGGCGTAACCGAAGTCGACAAGCATCCGCTCGAAGGCGCGGGCCTCATCACAAGCCTCACGCGCACCACCGGCCTCGCCGTTCTCCTGCCGCATATTCGCAAGATCGCGCCCGGCGACAATGTCGGCTATCTGCCCTATTCCGCCGTGCTCGGCTGATCGGCATCCTTCGGCATTTCAGATGTCGCGATATTGCCCGGCGAGCGCGGCGGCGCGATCGCGATCCTCGGGCGTATTCACATTGAAAAACGGATCGACGGGGGTATCCGGCCATTCCGCAATCGCAACCCCGTGCCGCGCGGTCCAGACCTCGATCTTGTGCAGGTCTTCGTTCACCAGCGCATGACGGAGATCCGCGCGCAGCGAGACCGGCCACAAGCCGATCACCGGGTGCCGCCAGTCGCCCGACTTGGCGCAGCTCAGCATCCGGTTTTCGGCGATGCGCGCGGCGTGCAGGCGGCCGACCATGTCTTTCGGCAGAAACGGGCAATCGCCCGGCACGCTGACCACCCATTCGATGGCGGACATATTCGCCGCAGCCCAGTCGAGCGCGGCGAGAATGCCCGCCAGCGGGCCTGCAAAATCCGGAACATCGTCCGGGATCACCGGCAGGCCATACGGCGAAAATCGCCGCGGATCGCCATTGGCATTGAGCACGATCCCGCTGCATTGCGGACGCAGCCGCGCCAGCACGCGTTCGAGGATAGTGACGCCGCCGATCTCGATCAGCGCCTTGTCGCCGCCGCCCATGCGGCGCGCGAGGCCGCCGGCGAGAACGAGGCCGAGCGTCGGCGGATGATCAGTCGTCATGCACCGCCGCTTTGCGCCGGTGCTTCGTGCTCTCCTCCTCGACATAATCGAGGTCCTGGTCGAACACGATGCGCTCGATGCCGGCAAGCGCCACGAACCGCTTGCCGCGGGCGCGGCCGATCAGCGTGAGATTGGCCTTGCGGGCGAGCTCCACGCCCCAGGCGGTGAAGCCGGAGCGCGAGACGAGAATCGGAATGCCCATGCGCACGGTCTTGATCACCATTTCGGAGGTGAGACGGCCGGTGGTGTAGAAAATCTTGTCGCTCGCCGATACTTTTTCCTTGAACATCCAGCCCGCGATCTTGTCGACCGCGTTGTGGCGGCCGACGTCTTCCATATAGACGAGGGCGCGGTCTTCCTTCGCCAGCACGCAGCCATGAATGGCGCCGGCTTCGAGATAGAGCGACGGCGTGGTGTTGATCGTCTGCGTCAGCGCATAAAGCCACGAGGTGCGGAATTCCGTCGACGGCAGCGACACGCCGTCGAGCGCCTCCATCAGATCGCCGAACACGGTGCCCTGCGCGCAGCCCGAGGTCTGCACGCGCTTCTTCATCTTCTGCTCGTAATCGGTCGCGCGTTCGGTACGCACCACGACCACGCTCAATTCCTCGTCGTAATCGACGCCGGTGACCTTGTCGTCCGGCTGCAGCATGCCCTGATTGAGCAGATATCCGGTCGCGAGATAGTCCGGATGATCGGCGATGGTCATCGCGGTCACGATCTCCTGCGAATTGAGGAAGATCGTGAGCGCGCGCTCGACGGTCACCAATGTCTCGATGGGCGCGCCGGTCTGGTCGACGCCTGAGACACGCTCGGTCAGCCGCGGATCGTGCGGATCTGGCTTGAGCAGATAATCGTCGCGCGCGCGCGCCATCCCGTTTTTGCTCATCCAAACAGATTGAGGCCGGGCGGAAGCGGCAGGCCGCCGGTCAATTGCTTCATCTTTTCGGCCATCACGCCTTCGGATTTCTTCCTGGCGTCGGCATGGGCGGCGACCAGAAGATCCTCGAGAATCTCTTTCTCGTCGGCCTTCATCAGCGACGCATCGATCCGCACGCCTTTCATGTCGCCTTTTGCGGTCAGGGTTACGCCGACCACCCCGCCGCCGGCGACACCCTCGACCTCGATGGTGTCGAGTTCGGCCTGCAGCGCCTTCATCTTGGCCTGAAGCTGCGCCGCCTGTTTCATCATTCCCATCAAGTCGGCCATAGGTCCTTCTCAATCGTTCTCGGATTCGGGAGCGGGCATGGTCTCGTCATCGCCCGCGGGTCTTGCCTCTGTGTCGCCGCGCACGGCCACGATCTCCGCGCCCGGAAAGCGGTCGAGCACCGCCTGCACCAGCGGGTCGGCGCGCACGCCGCGCTTGCGCTCGGCGTCCTGCGCATCGGCTTGCGCCTTGAGCGTCGATGCTCCGGCCTCGCGCGACACGATCACCATCCATTGGCGGCCGGTCCAGGCCGACAGCTTGCGCGACAATTCGTTGACCAGCGTTTTGGTTGCGCCCGGCTCGAGCGCGATTTCGAGCTTGCCGTCCTCGCAATGCACGAGCCGCATGTCGCGTTCGAGCGCGGCCTTCATTTGCAGGTCGCGCTTGTCCGCCGCCAACGCCACCAGATCCTCGAAACGGCCGATCCGCAGAGCGGCGGTTTCCGGCGCGCCATCGGGCAAGCGCGCAACCGGGCTTGCGGCCGGCGACAGGGCCGCACGCGGCGCACCGCGTGGCGCGTCGAGCCGGGGCGCCGCCGCGCCCGTCACGTTCGGCATGGCGCCGCCACCGTTGCCAATATTGCCATTTTGCGGACGCGTACCGGCCGACGCCGAGCCGTTTCCAATCGAACGCACCACTTCATCCGGCGTCGGCAAATCGGCCGCATAGGCGATGCGCACCAGCACCATCTCGGCGGCGGCGACCGGACGGCCGGCGGCCTGCACTTCGGCGATGCCTTTGAGCAGCATCTGCCAGGTGCGCGACAGAACGCGCATCGACAATGTGGCCGCGAAAGCGCGCCCGCGCACCCGCTCGGCTTCCGCGAGCGAGAGGTCGTCGGCGACCGCTGGAACGATTTTCACGCGCGTCACAAAATGTGTGAATTCGGCGAGGTCGGTCAGGATCACCGCCGGGTCCGCGCCGGAATCGTATTGATCGCGCAATTCGGCGAGCGCCGCCGCGATGTCGCCGCGCAAGAGCGCGTCGAACAGATCGACCACGCGCGCGCGATCGGCAAGTCCCAGCATCTGCCGCACATGCTCGGCTTTCACCGGTCCCGCCGCATGCGCGATGGCTTGATCGAATAATGAAAGTGAGTCGCGCACCGAACCTTCCGCGGCGCGCGCGATCAGCGCCAAGGCTGCCGGCTCGACGGAGATGTTTTCTTTTCCGGCGATGTTCCCGAGATGCTCCACAAGCATGCCCGCCTCGACGCGGCGCAGATCAAAGCGCTGGCAGCGCGACAGCACCGTGATCGGCACCTTGCGGATTTCGGTCGTGGCGAAGACGAATTTCGCGTGCGGCGGCGGCTCTTCCAGCGTTTTCAAAAGCGCGTTGAATGCCGCGGGCGACAGCATGTGCACTTCGTCGAGGATATAAACTTTATAGCGCGCACTCACCGGCGCGTAGCGCACGGCGTCGTTGATCTGGCGGACATCATCGACACTGTTGTGGGACGCGGCGTCCATTTCCAGAACGTCGATATGCCGGCTTTCCATGATCGCCTGGCAATTCACGCCAAGCGCCGGCATCGAAATGGTTGGGCCGGGTATCGATCCGTCCGGCAATTGGTAATTCAGCGCGCGCGCGAGAATGCGCGCGGTCGTGGTCTTGCCGACCCCGCGCACGCCGGTGAGAATCCAAGCCTGCGGAATGCGTCCGGTTTCGAACGCGTTCGAGACGGTGCGGACCATCGCGTCCTGCCCGATCAGATCGTCGAATGTGGCGGGGCGGTATTTGCGCGCAAGAACGCGGTATACGGCGGAATCGGAGCCAGCCGGCGCGGCCGGACCGGAACTTTCGCGCGAACGGCTCTTGGCGTCGCTCATCCTGCCTCCGGCGCCGCGTGATCTTGATTTTTGGGTGCCGGGCGGCGCGGTCCGCACATTCCGCAAAAAAATACAAAGGTGGGAGGCTGACGAGCGACCCGAACCGGAGCTCGTTAGGGCTGCTTCCTTCCGGACCTGACCCGGTTGGCGAGTGGCTCGTCCACCGCCAACCTCCCGAAACCTATATCGGGCCTAAAAAGCGGGAAAGCAAGCGCAGCGGCCAATAGACGTGCTAGGGTGAAAGTCTTGTGATCACTCAGGTTTCCTCATGAATATGCTTTCGCCGGCCTGGTCGCTGCATCCACAGCTGGAACGTGACACGACCCCGCTCGGCGACCTGCCTTTGTCGCGCGTATTGGTCATCAACGACGCCAATTATCCATGGCTGCTATTGGTTCCGCGCAGGTATGGCGCCGTGGAGGTGATCGATCTCGACGAGGTCGAACGCGCGCAATTGATGACCGAAATCGCGCTGGTCTCCCGCGTGCTCAAGGATGTGACCGAATGCGACAAGCTCAATGTCGCGGCCTTGGGCAATGCGGTGCCGCAACTGCATGTGCACGTGATCGCACGCCGCAAGACCGACAAGGCATGGCCGAAGCCGGTCTGGGGGGCGATCCCATCGCTCCCGCACGACGCCAAGGAGCTTGACCGCTTCATGGATGCCATGAAGAACAAGCTCTGGGTCTCCTGAAAAGCCGAAACGTCCTTGCAATGCCGCCGCCCATCGATCTCGGTCCCAAGCCCAATCTCGCCTATGCGAATTCGCCGCTCGAACGCGCGGCCGAAAAACGCGGCGACGACGCCGTGCTTGCCTCGTTGCGGGAAGCCGAATCCTGCCTGCATTATGTTGTCGGTGGCGAATGGGTGGTGCTGAAGAAAACGCAGAACGGCTTCGATCCGGCCTTCTCGTATTCCGAAATCGGCTCGCTGTTCAGCGAGGCGCAAACGCTGTTTCTGGGCCTGCAGGACGATGCCGCGCGGTTCGGCGTCGGGCTCGATCCGCAATTCGCCGAAAGCCTGAAAGCGCGCGACGAATTTCTTGTCACCGATCTGCGCTCGATCGCGGTGCAGGGTCTTGTCGCCCATGACCACCTGCCCGCGCTCGCGGAGACCAAGTCGCTCCTGCATTGGCACGCCCGCCACCGCTTCTGCTCGAATTGCGGCGCGCCGAGCAATATCACGCAGGGCGGCTGGCGGCGCGATTGCCCGCAATGCAACGCCCAGCATTTTCCGCGCACCGATCCGGTTGCGATCATGCTCGCTTTCGACGGCGACAATTGCCTGCTCGGCCGCTCGGCGCGCTTCGTGGCCAATTCCTATTCGTGCCTCGCAGGCTTCGTCGAGCCCGGCGAAAGCATCGAAGAGGCAGTGCGGCGCGAGACGCTGGAAGAAGCCGGCATCCGCTGCGGACGCGTGCGCTATTTCGCATCGCAGCCGTGGCCCTTTCCCTCCTCGCTCATGATCGGCTGCCATGCCGAGGCGATTTCGCAGGACATTACGATCGACCGCACCGAACTCGAAGATGCGCGCTGGTTCAGCCGCGATGAAACCGCCAGCATGCTGATGAGGCGGCATCCGCAGGGCCTGATCACGCCGCCGCCCTCGGCGATCGCTCATCACATCATCCGCGCATGGGTCGAAGATGGCGCCCGCGTCCTCGGCTAAGCCTTCGCGCGCGAAGGTCATTCTTTGCGCGGGAATCGCGGTCATCGATTACATCTTCCAGGTCGATGCGCTGCCGAAGTCGGACACCAAGAACCGCGCCACCGCGCTTCGGATTTCGAGCGGCGGCAACATGGCCAACGCCGCGGTCGCCATCGTCCGGCTCGGCGCGCAGGCGCGTCTTGCCACGCCGCTCGGCGGGCCCGCCGGCGCCGATCTTGCGGGCGACGCAATCCTCAATTGTCTGGAGCGCGAGCATGTCGAGCATTCGGCGGTCGTGCGGCTTGCTGGCGTGCATTCATCCACCTCGGCAATCCTGGTCGAGCCGGGCGGAGAGCGCTCGATCATCAATTATCGCGACGAAGCGCTCGCCAAGGCGCGCGTCGATGATCCCGCGACGCTCATCGAGAGCGCCGACGCCGTTCTGATCGACAATCGCTTTCCGGAATTTTCGCTTCCTGTCGCGCGAGCCGCGCAAAAGAGCGGCAAGATCGTGCTGATGGATGCCGACGACCCGACGCGCGAGACCGATGCGCTGCTCAATGCGTGCTCGCATGTGGTCTTTTCCTCGCATGGACTACGCAACACGGCGCAGATGCAGGATTTCGAAGCCGGGCTCAACAATATTGCGAAGCGCACCGGCGCTCTGCTCGCGGTCACCGATGGAGCGAACGGATTTTGGTGGCATGACGGCGGCGATGTCCGTCACATCGCGGCCCATCCGGTCCGGGCCGTGGACACGCTCGGCGCCGGAGATGTCTTTCATGGGGCCTGTATTCTGGCGCTGGCCGAAGGACAGGATTTCGAACGGGCGCTCCGTTTCGCGGCGGCGGCATCCGCGATCAAATGCACGCGGTTCGGCGGGGTCGCCGGGACCCCGACACGAATAGAGGTCGACGCTTTCCTTGAATCTGCCGGCTCCCGCTGATTTTCCTTGAAATAGAATATTTTTCTATATAGAGAAGAATTTCTATCCCACAGAGATTTTAATTCTCTTCAGTGCCGGATTCCAGTCATGGACGCTATCGACAAGAAAATCCTCGCCACCTTGCAGGAAGACGCCTCGCTTTCGGTCGCCGAAATCGGCCAGCGGGTCGGATTGTCCTCGACCCCCTGCTGGAAACGGATCCAGAAACTGGAAGCGGACGGGGTGATCCAGAAACGCGTCGCGCTGGTCGACCAAGTCAAGATCGGGCTCGGCATCACCGTGTTCGTGTCGATCGAGACCGGCGATCACTCGCAGGAATGGCTCGCGCGCTTCGCCGATACGATCAGCGCGATGCCCGAAGTGATGGAATTCTACCGCATGGCGGGCGATGTCGATTACATGCTGCGCGTCGTCGTCGCCGACATGCAATCCTATGACACGTTCTACAAAAAGCTGATCGCGGCGGCGCCCCTGAAGAACGTCACCTCGCGTTTCGCGATGGAGAAAATCAAGTCGACGACCCTGCTGCCGATCCCGTGACCGGCCGGCCTCGCCTTACGACGCTGTGCGCGTGATGGTGTCCGACAGCCGCGGACGCATGAAAATCTGATCTTTCAGATTCATGGTGCCGGTCAGGACATAACCGACCACCGGCTTGTATTCGTACGACACTTCGCCCCACACGAGCGACGTATTGGGCACGACAAGCGCGCTCGGGATCGACACCGTGGAGCCCACGGCGCGCGCGGTGCCGTTGAGCGTATCGCTCCAGGTAACGGTCACCTTGCTGTTGGCGTCGATCTTGAGCACCGAGACGGTGACTTTCGCTTTGTTGGTCGGATAGGGCGAGAGCACGGCGGTGGTCGCCTGCAGGATGCTGTTCATGCCGGCATTGTTGACGCTTGCGACCTGAGACGTCAGGTCGGTCACGGTGCGCGCGGTCAGCGTCACTTTGCGATCGATGCTGACACCCTGCGAGACCTCGACGCCGCCGAGATAAAGAGTCAGCATCAGCGGCAATATCAGAGCGAATTCAACCGCCGACACGCCGCGTTCATCCTTCGCGAGCCGGATCAGCCGGCGCGGAATGCATTTCATGATGGCTGAACGCAACATGGCAGGCCTCATTGATAGGGCTCGTTGCGGAAGGCCGAGGTCGCGACGATCAGGCGCTTGCCGCCGGCCATGTCGGCAAGATTGAGACCCAGCAGCGACACATAGACCGGATATTGATAGAGCAGCCGCACCACGACGATGTCGCCCGGGCCGCCGGGCGCGTATGTGAAATTGTTGACCAGATTGCCGTTCGCGTCGATCGGCTTGGTCAGATCGACGCTGCTGAACGACGTATAGGTGCGCACGTCCACCTGCACGCCGGCCGAGCAATTGAACAGCCCGAAAATCTTCTTGCAGACTTCGGTCTTGAACTTGGCCTGATCGAAGCCCTGCGTCTGCGCCTGCCCGGTCATGATCAGCCGCGCGGAATCCGCGACAGCGGTTTCGAGCGTCTGTCCGGCAAAAAACACCACGGCGGTTTCCATGATCGCGAACACCAGCGCCAGAAACGGCGCGGCGACCAGGCCGAACTCGACCGCGGCGGCGCCGTCATTCTGCCGCGCAAACCGGCGCGCAACCCTCAACCGCAAAAAGCGCATCGCGCGCAATGCAAGCGTCTTTCTCGTGAGAGCAGTCATGTCACAATCCCGAAAAGCGGCGATCCAGGTCGCGCCGCAGCCTCATGTATTATCAAAGAGGCGTTGTCGAATTGTTGAAGGAATGTCGTATTCCGCCAGGGCGGAAATTCACGTTCCGGTAACCACAAGAATCGCCGCCCGCGACACGGGCGCTTATTTCACGCCGAGCTGCGAGGCGCCCTGAACCTGGCCGAGCCAGGTTCCGGTCTGGGACAGGTTGCCGCCGAAGAAAGCCGCGGAATCGCCGAGCGTCACGCGCGGCTCGCAGAACGGCGCGCAGCTATAGGTTTCGCGCTGCATCCCGCGATAGACCACGACCGTGCTGGCATAGGGCCCTTTGACCCGCACCAGCTTTTCCATCAGCGTCGCGCCGGTGCGATCGAGCGCAATGAGGTTGGTGACGCCATAACCCTTGCCGGTCACCACCATCAGCCCGCCGGGCTGGATCGACGCGTCCGCGATCATGGGATTGCCGATCACAATGGTTGAAACGCGTTCGGGCAGCTTGACGAGGCGGGCCTGATCGAGAATGACGCCGATATCGTCGCCGTCTCCGCTCCCGTCCGCCAAAGCCGGGCTATAGGCGACGAAAACCATCGCGACAACGGAAACGGCGAGGCAAAGAAAGCGCTCGCAGCGGCAACGCTCGACCAAGGCCGTCATTTCTGCTCTCCGCACGCGACGCAACACGCGACATACACACAAGCGGCGGTTACGAAATAAAATTCGCGATCCGCCGAGGGCGACTTCACTTTAAATTGGTGAATGAAATGCAAATGCACTCGGCGCGTTTGCGCGCATGCCGGCGAGGCGCATTTCGTTGCATCACGACCGGCTCTCCGCGCGGTTTCGGAAAGCGCTGCAATCAAAGGACTTCTGTATGCCGCAAAACACGATTGCAATGTCGATGCATCGCGCAATCGAACATTAACCACGAACAAACAACGCGTCCGATCCGTGAGTTTCATCGGCCGAATTAACTGAGCCGCAATTGCGCGCTGTTACGTTGCGGCATGGTTCGATGAACGGCAAAAACGGTCACGGACCAGCTCAGACAGCCACGTGTGGATCAAGGAGCCTACTATGAAGAATCTCGTTTCGCGTTTCGTGTCGGACGAATCCGGCGCGACCGCCATTGAATACGGCCTCATCGCCGCCGGCATCTCGGTTGCGATCATCGCTGTCGTGCAGGGTCTCGGCTCGAAGCTGAAGACGACCTTCACGTCGGTTCAGAACGCCCTCAACTAATCGGCGGCGTTCAAGGTCAGCGAAAGGCTCTGGCGCAACTCGCCGGAGCCTTTTTGCATTTGGGACAAGCCGGCGCGCGGATGCGGGCGGAACGGATCGAAAAAAGTCGCGAATTTTCCATCAAAGTCGATGTTTTCGCATTACGGAACTTTCAAGGCTCGAACCTAGGGTCGCGAATGACCGGCAGAAGTCGGTTCGTGTCATTCGGAGGATTAAATGATCTCACTGAAGAAGTTCATTCGCGACGAATCCGGCGCTACGGCCATTGAATATGGCCTGATCGCCGCCGGCATTTCGGTGGCCATTATCGCTGTGGTGCAGGGTCTCGGCTCCAAGCTGCAGACGACCTTCACGTCGGTTCAGAACGCCTTGAACTAACGCACGCATAGTCTGTCTGCGCAAAGGGCGCCACGCGATCCGGACAATGAACCGGGCTCACGCGGCGCCCTTTTCATTTCGCGCTAACGGAACGGCAAGGCTCTTTTTCTATTGTTCCGGACACCGGTTCCAATTCGAGACGTGCGTGCGATGACTTTTGCCTTGACCGACGCGATCCGCCTGCTGCTGTTTCCCGCGCTGATGGCCTTCGCGGCCTCGAGCGATCTGTTCACGATGACCATTTCCAACCGCGTCTCGCTTGCGCTGGTGGTGGGATTCGCGGCGATGGCCCTCGCGGCCGGAATGAGCGGCCACGACGTCCTGTCCCATATCGGGGCGGGCGCGGCCGTTCTGACGGTGACTTTCATATTCTTCTCGCGCGGATGGATCGGCGGCGGTGACGCCAAGCTCGCGGCGGCGACCGCGCTCTGGCTCGGCTTCGATCAGTTAATGAATTATCTCCTTTACGCCTCGCTGATCGGCGGCGTGCTGACCTTTCTCGTGATCCGTTTCCGCTTCATGCCGCTTCCCACCGCGCTCGCCGGCCAGGATTGGGCGCAGCGGCTTCACCGCATGGATGCCGGCGTGCCCTATGGCATCGCGCTCGCAATTTCGGCGCTGCTTGTTTATCCGGACACCTTCTGGATGCAGTCATTCGCGAAATGACGCGAGCCGCGCAATCAATCCAAAATTAACTCAGGTTGGATACGCCTCATTAACCACGAATTGACCTTTGGGTGGTGAAGTCCTCCCGAAGACGGCCCGTACCGGCTGTCGCGTCGTGTCGAAAGTGAAGCGTGATGAAAGCTGCGCGTCTCGTAGTGCTCGGGGTTGCGATCGCAGCCGGCGGCTTGGCCGCCCTGCTCGCGGGTGGGTCTGATGAACAGGCCCCGGCCCCCGCACCTGTCGTTCAACTCGATACCGTCGATGTCCTGATCGCTCAGAAGGATATCGGCATGGGCCATGCCGTCTCGCCCGACGACGTGAAATGGCAGATGTGGCCCACGGCGGCGGCCGGTCCGAACATGATCCGCAAGACCGACAAGCCGAATGCGATCGAGGAGATTTCCGGATCGATCGCGCGCGGCACCTTCTCAACCGGAGAGCCGATCCAGGAGGCCAAGCTGATCAAGGCCAATGGCTCAGGCTACATGGCCGCCGTGCTGCCCAGCGGCATGCGCGGCATCTCCATCGAAATCCTGCCGGAGACCGCCGCCGGCGGATTCATCCTGCCCGGCGACCATGTCGACGTCATCCTGTCGCGGCGCGACAAGGAGGCCGAGAAAGCGACGCGCGTCGAAACCTTTGTCAGCGAAACAATCCTGAGGAATGTGCGCGTGCTCGCGATCGACCAGACGGTCGAGGAAAAGAACGGCCAGAAAGTCGTCGTCGGCAAGACCGCCACCATAAAATTGACGCCGCCCCAGACCGAACTCCTTTCGCGCGGACGCCAGCAGGGAACGCTCTCGCTCGCGCTTCGCAGCATTGTCGACAGCGCCGGCAAGCCCGAAAGCGGCAGCGAGGAAAGCCAAAGCACGATCAACATCATCCGCTTCGGCGTCAGCCGATGACCGCGTCCGAAACGAATTCCGATACGCACGATCAACATTTGAAGTCCGGCCACCGAGCGACGCAGAAAAGGACGAGCAATATGGCGAAGAGGACATTGATCCGGACCGCATCCTTCGCGGCGCTGATCGCCATTTCGGGCAGCGCGCTCGTCAATCTCGCCGACGCCGCCGACCGCGGCAAAGTGATCCCGCGCGCGCCCATCGATGCCCGCGCGCCGATGGATGCCGGCGCCCCGGTCATCCAGGTGGTCGGCAGCGATGAAAGCTCGCGTTTCGTTCCGCTCGGCATCGGCAAGTCCGTCATTCTCGATCTGCCGCGCGATATCAAGGACGTTCTTGTCGCCGACCCGACCATTGCCAACGCCGTCATTCGCTCGGCGCGCCGCGCCTACCTGATCGGCGTCAAGGTCGGCCAGACCAACATGTTCTTCTTCGACGCCGAAGGCCGGCAGATCGCCGGCTTCGACATCGCAGTCAAACGCGATCTCGGCGGTTTGCAGGCGATTCTCAAGCAGGCGATGCCGGGCGCGGACATCCGCGTCGAGGCGGTCGGCGACGGGATCATGCTGAGCGGCAGCGTCGCCACGCCCTCCGAGGCGCAGCAGGCTTACGATCTCGCCAACCGTGTCGCCGCCAGCGGCGGCGCCGGCGGATTCAGTTTCGGCGGCGGCGGCGACGCCAAGGTGATCAACAACATCGTCGTGCGCGGACGCGATCAGGTCATGATCAAGGTCACGGTGGCCGAAGTGCAGCGCGACGTCATCAAGCAGCTCGGCGTCGATCTCAGCGGATCGCTCAATACCGGCACCGCCGTGGTCAATTTCAACCAGACCAATCCATTCTCCGCTTACGGACAAAGTCTCAGCGGCAGCAACGTGTCGGCACAAATCCGCAACATCACCGCCACGCTGAAGGCCATGGAGCGCGCCGGCGTCGTGCGCACGCTGGCCGAGCCGAACGTGACCGTGGTCTCCGGCGAAACCGGCCTGTTCGTCGCCGGCGGCGAGTTCCCGGTCCCGAACGGATTGTCGTGCGACACCACGAAATCGCCTCCGGTCTGCCAGCAGCAGATCGATTTCAAGAAATTCGGCGTCAGCCTCTCGTTTACTCCGGTCGTTCTGGGCGAAGGTCGCATCAGCCTGAAAGTCGCGACCGAAGTGTCCGACCTGTCGAGCGAGAACGCCATCACGCTCGGCGTGCCCGGCACCAACCAGACGCTGACCATTCCCTCGATCCGCGCGCGGCGCGCCGAAACGGTCATCGAAGTGCCCTCCGGCGGCTCGCTGGCGATGGCGGGCATGATCCAGGAACAGACCAAGCAGCAGATCAACGGCTTTCCAGGCCTGCAGCAGCTGCCGATCCTCGGCGCGCTGTTCAAGAGCCGCGACTACATCAACAAGCAGACCGAGCTGATGATTCTGGCGACGCCCTTTGTGGTGCGCGCGGTCGCGCAGAAGGATCTGTCGCGTCCCGACGACGGTTTCGCCGACGCGCCGGATTCCTCCACCGTGCTGCTCAGCCGCCTGAACAAGATTTACGGCGTCCCGGACAAGGTCGATCCGGCCCAGGTCTATCGCGGAAATGTCGGCTTCATCATCGACTGACGACGTAGCGAAGAGAGAGAAAACGGCAATGACATCTCATATCCTCCCGCTGCGCATTCTCGCGGTCACAGGCCTCGCGCTTGTGCTGTCCGGCTGCTATGTCCACAAAAATTCCGCCGGCGAAATCCCGAACGACTACCGCAAGCGTCATCCGATCACGTTGAAGGAAGCCGAGAAGACCGTCGAGATTTTCGTCGGGTCGAATCGCGGCGGCTTGACCGACGGCCAGGGCGCGGACGTCCTCGCCTTCTCGCGTCTCTGGAAGCGCGAATCGACCGGCGGCATCATCATCGACGTGCCGTCCGGCACGACGAACGAAATCGCCGCCAACGGCGCCTTGCGCGAAATCCGCTCGATTCTTGTCGCCTCGGGCGTTCCGGACCACGCTGTCAGCATCCGGCCTTATCAGACCGCGCCGAACAAGCTCGCGACCATCAAGCTGAATTTCTCCAAGATCGTCGCGCAGGCCGGTCCCTGCGGATTGTGGCCGCACGATCTCGGCCCAGCGGCCGATCCCGCCTATCAGGACAACCGCAATTACTGGAATCTCGGTTGCGCCACACAACGCAATCTCGCGGCCATGGTCGCCAATCCAGCCGATCTCGTGCAGCCGCGCGGCGAAGATCCGATTTCCACGAACCGGCGCAGCGTCGTTCTGGACAAGTACCGCAAAGGCGACGCGACGCCCACCACCTATCGCAACGAAGACCGCGGCAAGCTGAGCGACATTGGCAAATGATGAAAACAGCCTTGCAATCCGCCGAGGTTGAGCACGCGCCGGCCGAGACGCCGGCGCGCGACGAGCATATCGCGCCCGCACCGCGCGTCTCGATCCAGGCGTTCTGCGAATCCGTGGAGACGGCGGCCGCGATCCAGGCCGCCGGCGAAGACCGCCGTTTGGCCAAGGCGCATCTTAAAATCCAGATGGGCGGAATGGCGGCGGCGAGCGAAGCCTATCGCACGTCGCCGACCCCGAACGTCATCATTCTCGAATTCGAATCGCGTCCCGCCGATATCCTGGCCGGCCTCGACACGCTCGCAGAAGTCTGCGACGCGGGCACACGCGTGATCGTGATCGGACGCCACAACGACGTGGTGCTGTACCGCGAGCTGGTGCGCCGCGGCGTCAGCGATTACCAGATCGCGCCGCTCTCGACGCTCGACGTCGTGCGCACGATTTGCGGATTGTTTTCGTCGCCGGACGCCAAGCCCGTGGGCCGCATTCTGGCCGTGGTCGGCGCCAAGGGCGGCGTCGGCGCCTCCACTGTGTCGCACAATATCGCCTGGGCAATCGCGCGCGATCTCAATCTCGATTCGGTCGTGACCGACCTCGATCTGGCTTTCGGCACCGCCGGTCTCGATTTCAACCAGGACCCGCCGCAAGGCATCGCAGACGCTGTGTTCTCTCCAGAACGCATCGATACGGCGTTCGTCGACCGGCTGCTGTCGAAATGCTCCGATAACCTCAGCCTTCTGGCCGCGCCGGCGACGCTCGAACGGGTCTATGATTTCGGCGACGAGGCGTTCGACTCCATTCTCGATTCCCTGCGCGCGACGGTGCCGAGCATCGTGCTCGATCTGCCGCATCAATGGAGCGGATGGACCAAGCGCACCTTGCTCGCCGCCGACGATATCCTGATCGTGGCCGCGCCCGACCTCGCCAATCTGCGCAACGCCAAGAGCATGGTCGACATTCTCAAGGCCGGCCGCGCCAACGATCACCGTCCGTTCTACTTGCTCAACCAGGTTGGCGTGCCGAAGCGGCCGGAAATCAAGTCGTCCGATTTCGCCAAGGCGCTCGACGACGAACCGATCGCGATCATTCCGTTCGATCCGCAATTGTTCGGAACCGCGGCCAATAACGGTCAGATGATCGCCGAGGTCTCGGCGAAGCATCCGACGACGCAGATTTTCAGCCAGCTGGCGCAGCTCCTCACCGGCCGCGCCGAGGTGAAAAAACACAAATCCGGAATCCTGACGCCGCTTCTCCAGAAGCTGCGCAAACAATCGTGAACCAAAGAGTTGTAACCAGTGTTCGGTAAGCGTTCCCTCTCAAATCCAGAACCGCGAACGGCCGCAGCCCCGGCGCCGCAGCCCGCGTCCACAGCCGTGGCGCGGCCAGCGCCGCCGCTGTCACAGTCGCATAACGAGTCGGGCCGTTCGCCCATGCCGGCGTCAGGCCTGGGCGCGCCGTTGATCTCGCCGCCGCTCGTACCGGCAAAGACCGGTCCGGCCGCCTCGCCGATGGTGATGGCGACCGATACGCGGCGCTCGGAGACCTATTACGAAGTCAAGGGAACCATTTTCAGCGCCCTGATCGAAGCGATCGATCTCGCACAACTGGCGCGGCTCGACGCCGACGCCTCACGCGAGGAAATCCGCGACATCGTCAACGAAATCATCGCGATCAAGAATATCGTGATGTCGATCTCCGAGCAGGAAGAATTGCTCGACGACATCTGCAACGACGTCCTCGGATACGGACCGCTTGAGCCGCTGCTCAGCCGCGACGACATCGCCGACATCATGGTGAACGGATCGGGCACGGTCTATATCGAAGTCGCCGGCAAGATTCACAAAACCGGCATCCGGTTCCGCGACAACCAGCAGCTGCTCAATATCTGTCAGCGCATCGTCAGCCAGATCGGCCGCCGTGTCGACGAATCCTCACCCATATGCGACGCGCGTTTGCCGGATGGCTCCCGCGTCAACGCCATCGTGCCGCCGCTCGCGATCGACGGGCCCGCGCTCACCATTCGCAAGTTCAAGAAAGACAAGCTCACGCTCGAGCAATTGGTGAAATACGGCACGGTCTCGCCGGAAGGCGCGCAAATCCTGCAGATCGTCGGCCGCTGCCGCGTGAACACGGTCGTGTCCGGCGGCACCGGCTCCGGCAAGACCACGCTGCTCAATTGTCTCACCCGCTATATCGACGACGACGAGCGCATCATCACCTGCGAAGACGCCGCCGAATTGCAGCTGCAGCAGCCGCATGTGGTGCGCCTCGAAACGCGTCCGCCGAATATCGAAGGCGAAGGCCAGGTCACCATGCGCGATCTGGTCAAGAATTGTCTGCGTATGCGCCCGGAACGGATCATCGTCGGCGAGGTGCGCGGACCGGAGGCATTCGACCTCCTGCAGGCGATGAATACGGGCCATGACGGCTCGATGGGCACGCTGCACGCCAATTCGCCGCGCGAAGCTCTTTCCCGCATGGAATCCATGATCACCATGGGCGGCTTCGCGCTGCCGTCGCGCACCATTCGCGAAATGATCTGCGCCTCGGTGGATGTGGTCGTGCAGGTCGCCCGTCTGCGCGACGGTTCCCGCCGCATCACGCACATCACCGAAGTGCTGGGCATGGAAGGCGACGTCATCATCACCCAGGATCTGTTCGTCTATGAAATGACCGGCGAGGACGCGCAGGGCAACCTGATCGGCCGGCATCGCTCGACCGGCATCGGCCGTCCGCGATTCTGGGATCGCGCGCGCTATTACGGCGAGGAGAAGCGGCTCGCCGCCGCGCTCGACGCCGCCGAAACCACCGGCGACGCGCTTCAGAACTAGGTCGGGCCGCAACATGAAAATGCAGACCCTGGCATTGTTCTTCCTCGCGACCATCACGGTCGGCGGCGTCGCCTGGGTGTTCCTTCTCCCCTATCTGTCGGGCGAGAAGAACATGGAAAAACGCAAAGCAAGCGTCGCAGCCAAGGAGCCGGTCGCCGTGCGCGTGGCGCGCGGCGCCCAGAAATCGAGGCGCGAGCAGGTCGAGTCGACGCTCAAGCAGATCGACGTCAAGAACAGCAAGAAAGTGACGCTCGCGATGCGCATCGCGCAAGCCGGGCTCACCTGGTCCAACCGCCAATTCTACATCATCGCTTCCTGCCTCGGCGCATTCGTATTCGCGGTGGTGATCGGCACTTTTGGATTGCTTCCCGCCATCGGCTTCGGATTTGCCGCCGCTTTCGGCGTGCCGTTCTGGCTGTTGTCCTATCTCAAGAAGCGGCGCGAGAACAAATTCCTGCACAACTTTCCCGACGCCGTCGACGTCATCACGCGCGGCATCAAGGCTGGCCTGCCGCTGCTCGACAGCCTGAAAATGATCGCCAGCGAAGGGCAGGAGCCGCTCAAGAGCGAGTTTCGCACCATCATTGAAACCCAGACCGTCGGCATCCCGCTGGGCGAAGCTTGCGCAAAATTGTTCGAGCGGATGCCGCTGGCGGAAGCTAATTTCTTCGGCATCGTGATTGCAATCCAGCAGAAGGCCGGCGGCAATCTGTCGGAAGCCCTGGGTAACCTCTCCAAGGTTCTGCGCGACCGCAAGAAGATGAAAGCCAAAATCCAGGCGATGTCGATGGAGGCCAAGGCTTCGGCCATGATCATCGGCGCATTGCCGCCCGCGGTCATGTTGCTCGTGTACATCACGAGCCCGGATTACATTTCTCTGCTTTGGACCCATCCGATGGGCCAGATGATGATGGCCGGCTGCGTCATGTGGATGTTCATGGGCTGCATGGTCATGAAGAAAATGATCAATTTCGACTTCTGAGCGCGCACCATGATCGAATTCATCATCAACAGCATGCATAATGGCCGCTTCATGAGCATGCTGTTCGCGGCAATCGCTGCGGGCGCGACCGTGCTGACCCTTGCCATGCCGTTGCTCGCGGGCGACGCGCTGCCAAAGCGGATGAAATCGGTCGCGCTCGAGCGCGAAAAAATCCGCCAACGCGAACGCGAACGCCTGGCGCGCGGCGAGAAAGTCGTGCTGCGGGCGTCACCCAAGCAGTATATGCAGCATGCGGTCGAACGCTTCAACCTGAAGAAATGGGTCGGGCAGGAGGAAGCGCGCGCCAAGCTGACCCAGGCCGGTTACCGCGGCGAAGCGCCCTACATCGCGTACCTGTTTTTCCGCATGATCACGCCGCTGATCACGGTGACCTTCGGCACGATCTATGTGTTTGTCATTCTCGAAATCGACCAGCCGGCAACGGTCAAGGTCGGGTTCTGCATCTTCGCCGCCTATCTCGGCATGCATATTCCGTTGCTGTTTCTGAAAAACAGGATCGCGAAGCGCCAGCTTTCGGTCCGCCGCGCGTTTCCCGACGCGCTCGACCTTTTGCTGATCTGCGTCGAATCCGGCATGTCGATCGAGGCCGCGTTCAAGCGCGTGAGCGAGGAAATCGGCTCGCAATCGATCGCGCTGGCCGAAGAGCTCACGCTTACCACCGCCGAATTGTCCTATCTGCAGGATCGCCGGCAGGCCTATGACAACCTTGCCAAGCGTACAGACCTCGAAGGTGTGCGCTCGGTCTGCGTCGCCCTGCAGCAGGCCGAACGCTACGGCACACCGCTCGGACAAACCTTGCGTGTGCTGGCGCAGGAAAACCGCGACATGCGCATGGCCGAAGCCGAGAAGAAGGCGGCCGCGTTGCCGCCCAAGCTCACCGTGCCGATGATCCTGTTCTTCCTGCCGGTTTTGTTCGTTGTGATTCTTGGACCCGCCGCCATCCGCGTGATGGCGATGCAGCAATAAAGCGAAAGATCGCCGCGTCGAAACCGGTCAGGATTCCGCGGCGGCCTGCTTGAATGCGCTCGGCGCGCCTTTGCGACTCTTGCGGCTGCGTTCCTGCTCGATCATCTGCCGCAGATAGGCGACATTCGCCGAAGCTTCGTCCGGCGAAAGATCGCCGCGCACGATCGTTTCGGCTTCCGGGAACCGCCCCTGCAATCCGATCACGAGCGCGAGATTCTGCCGCACGCGCGGTTCCGCGCCACTCTGTGCGCTCGCCTTGCGCAGGATTTCCTCGGCCTTGGGCAAATTCTTCGACAGCGCGTAGGACAAGCCGAGATTGGAGAGCACGGACGGCTCATCCGGAATGATCTTCAGCGCGCTCGAATAGTAGCGCCGCGCGTCCTCGTGGCGGCCCATCTGGTCGAGCACCGCGCCCTGCGCGGAGAGAATGCGCCAGTCCGGCTGGTCGGGCGTGTGAGCGCGGCTCAGCACTTCGAGCGCCTGGTTGAAGGCGCCGGTATCGGCAAGCGCGCGGCCATAGGCGCCGAGCAGCAAGGTATTCTTCGGATTATGGATCGTCGCTTGTTCGAGCACCGCCGCGGTCTGCGAGCGCTGGCCGGTCGCGCGCAATGCCGCGGCATAGCGGTAGGCCGCTTCCGCGTCGGCGGGATTCTTGGTGTAGCGTTCCTTCCAGGTCTCGGCTTCCTGCCGCCATTCGCTTTCGGAGCGCTGCGGCTGGCTGATCGAGCCTGTGGTGTCGGACGAGCCCGTGGTCTTGCATCCGCCCGCCGGCAAGGCGAGCAAGGCGACCAGAGCCGCCGATGTAAGGAGCCGAATTCGCTTGTGATTCGGGCGCATGCTGTTGCTCGAACGGGTGGCCGACAGGCCTGCCCATGACGTCCGATCAATAGATTGTTAACCCTAACGAGTGGTTAACTGACGGCTCCGCGCGGAGCGGCGGGAGCGTGAAGATCGCAGGAACCCGTGTTAGGGGAAGCGGCGAAAGCCCCTACGAGAACTTCAAAGAAATCGTCCCAAGATCGGCCCCAAGATCGCCCCCAAGATCGCCCCATGAGAGCCCATGCATCCGATATTTGAGCCAGCCGGCAACTCCGCCTCATCCAAGGCCATTCCGATCTGGTTCGTGACGGCCGCGAGCTGGAACGAGGCCGCCGGTAAACTCGATGCATCGGCGCGCGCCTTTGCCGAAACCTCGGGCTTCCAGCCCAAGCCCGGGTGCTACCTGGCCTTGCCCGGGTCCGGCGGCGCACTGAACGCCATTCTGTTCGGCCTCGAAAATCCCGATGGTCCGCGCGATCTGTTTCTGCCCGGCAGCCTTGCCGGATTGCTGCCGGCCGGTCTTTATCGTTTTGCGAATGCGCCACATGACGCGCGCCTCGCTTGCCTCGCCTTCGCGCTCGGCGCCTATCGCTTCACGCGTTACCGCAAAGGCGAGGAGCGCAATGTCCGCCTTGTGATGCCGGACGGCGTCGATGCCGAGGATCTCGCCCGTATCGCCGAGGGCGTCGCGCTCGCGCGCGATCTCGTCAACACGCCGTCGAACGACATGGGACCGCAGGAACTGGAAGACGCCGCCCGCGCGCTGGCGAAACGGTATGGCGCGCAAGCAAGCTGCGTCACCGGAGACGATCTGCTGAAGGAAAATTTTCCGCTCATCCATGCCGTCGGCCGCGCCTCGTCGCGCGCGCCGCGCCTGATCGATTTGCGCTGGGGCGATGCCAAGCATCCAAAAGTGACATTGGTCGGCAAAGGCGTGTGCTTCGACACCGGCGGCCTCGACATCAAGCCCGACAGCGCCATGCTGATCATGAAGAAGGACATGGGCGGCGCGGCCAATGTGCTGGCGCTCGCGCATATGGTCATGGATCGCAAGCTGAAGGTCTCTTTGCGCGTTCTCATCCCGGCGGTGGAAAATTCGATATCCGGCTCGGCTTTCCGCCCGCTCGACATCTATCCCTCGCGCAAGGGCATCACGGTCGAGATCGGCAACACCGACGCCGAAGGCCGCCTCGTGCTCGCAGACGCGCTCGCGCTCGCCGACGAGGAGACGCCCGATCTCCTGATCGATATGGGCACGCTGACAGGCGCCGCGCGCGTCGCGCTCGGGCCGGAATTGCCGCCTTACTATACCGACGACGAGACGCTCGCCGCCGACATCGCAAAATGCGCGGCGTCGGAACGCGACCCGCTCTGGCGGCTGCCGTTCTGGGGCCCATACGATTCCATGCTCGATTCCAAGATCGCGGACGTGAACAACGTGTCGTCCGGCGGCTTCGCGGGATCGATCACCTGCGCGCTGTTTCTCAGGCGCTTCGTGAGCAAGGCGAAGGCCTTCGCGCATTTCGACATCTACGCCTGGACGCCGTCGGCAAAGCCGGCGCGTCCCGAAGGCGGCGAGTGCCAGGCAGCGCGCGCTCTCTATGCGCTGCTGAAAGCGCGTTACGGCTGACCCTGTGGCATCCTTCGACCCAAGATTCGACCCGAGACTGACACCGGCGCGGCCCGATCTCGCGGCGAAATCGCTCGAAGGCAAAGTGGCCGCCGCGCGCTTCGTCGAGGGAATAGTTCGCGAAGTGATCGACGCGCAGACGCCTGTTCGCCGCAATCCGTCGCACGAGGCGCCGCTCGACACCGAGGCGCTCAAGGGCGAGCGCGTCACCGTTTATGAGACGACCGGCGAAGGCTGGTGCTGGGGACAGCTGGAATCGGACGGCTATGTCGGCTGGCTGCCGGCCAACGCACTCGCGGCTCCCGGCCCGCTCCCGACGCACAAGGTGTCGGCCCTGCGCACGCTGGTGTTTCCCTCCGCCGACATCAAGCAGCAGCCGGTGGAATCGCTAGCCCTTGGCGCGCGGCTTGCGATCGCACGCATCGACGAGCGTTTTGCGGTCACAACACAGGGCGGACATATTCCGGCGCGGCATGTTTCAAGGATCGATTCTTATGAAAGCGATTTCGTATCGGTCGCCGAGAAATTCCTCGGCACGCCCTATCTGTGGGGCGGCAAGACCGGTTTCGGGCTCGATTGCTCAGGCCTCGTGCAGGTGTCGCTCGATGCCTGCGGCATTGCGTGTTTGCGCGACAGCGACATGCAGGAACGCAATGCCGGCGCGCGGATCGATGCCGGTTCGGCGCTTGAAAATCTGCAACGCGGCGATCTGATCTTCTGGAAAGGCCATGTCGCCATCGCGCGCGACAATTCAACGATCATTCACGCCAACGCATTTCACATGGCGGCGGCGATCGAGCGCGCAGCGGAAGCCGTGGCGCGCATCAGCGCCGCTGGGTCGGAAGTTACCAGCGTCAGGCGCGTGTCCGCCTCAACATGATGGCTTGCCGCAGCGGCGCATCGACTGGATCATGTATTGCAGGCTGTTGCGGCCGGGATGGCCGAGAATGGCGATATCGCCGATCACATAGGCCGGCGTCGCCATCAGGCCGAGCTGATTGCCAAGCCGCACATGCGTCTTCATCGTCTCGGTGACGGTGTCGTCGTCGGCCAGACCCAGAATCTTCTGCTCATCCAGCTTGAGATCGCGCACGACCGCGAGCGCGCGCTGGCCATCGATCACGCCGCGATTTTCGTAGATTTTCCGGTGAAACGAATAAAATTGCTCGGCGCTCGCGATTTTTGCAACCGCAAGCTCGACGCGGCCGGCGAGGATCGATTGCACGCCAAGCACGGGAAACGGCACCAGCACGAGCTTCAGCTTCTTGTCCGCCGCCAGCATGGCGTCCAGATCGGCGGACGCGCTGCGGCAATAGGGGCAGTTGAGATCGTAGAATTCGACCAGCGTGACGTCGCCCTTCGGATTGCCCGCGACGACTGCGCCCGGCAATTTTTCCGCCGCGCCCTTGAGTTCGGCAGCGATCCGGTGATTGGCGATCGGCCTACCGTCATCCGCCATGATCTGGACCGCAGGCGCGGCGCGCTGCTGCGCGGCAGCGAGCGCCGGGAACAAGGCGAGGAACGCGAGAAGAACGAGTGTTCTGTTTTGCATGCGGATGTTCATGCGGGATATCGCGGCAAATAGGGAATCAATAAAGTGTGAGGCCTTTTGTTTGTCGCGCAATCTTTCGGCGAACCGGCGCCCATCCCGGATCAAGTCCGGGACAAGCTTTCGCCGGATTGCGCTCTAATATCCGCGCTGGCGGCTCACGAGATGATCGAGCGGCTCGCCATTCTCGAAGCGCCCGATCTGCCGGCCGATATCGGCGACGATCGCCTGCGGCGAGATATCGCCCGCATTGTGCGGCGTGATGGTGACCCTGGGATGCGTCCAGAACGGACTATCCGGCGGCAGCGGCTCCTGTGGAAAGACGTCGAGGGCCGCGCCCGCAAGCGAGCCTTCATCGAGCGCGGCGAGGATATCGGCGTCGGTCTGCAACTTGCCGCGGCCGGCATTGATCAGGAATGCGCCGCCCGCCGCGCCGTCGCGCCTGAGTTTGCGCAATAGCGCCAGATTGAGAATGCCATCTGTTGAGGGTGTCGACGGCAGCAGGACGATGAGGATTTCGGTCTTGCCAAGAAACGCATCGAGACTGGCCGGCCCGGCAAATGTCTCGATGCCGGGAATCTCCTTCGGCGAAGCGCTCCAGCCCACAACCTTGAAGCCGACGCGCGCAAGCGTGTTCGCAGCATGCGCGCCGATGACGCCGAGGCCCATGACGCCCACGGTCACCTCGCTCGCCGCCGATTGATCGTGACCTTTCCAGACGCGCTCGCGCTGCTGCGCGTCATAGAGCCGCTGGCGGCGGTGGATCATCAGCGCATGCAGCACGCAATATTCGGTCACGCGCATGCTGAGATCCGGATTGGCCGCGCGCGCCAGCGGCACATTGGGCAAAGCCGGATCGGCGAGCACGTAATCAACGCCCGCGCCAAGATTGAAAATGACTTTCAGGTCAGGGAATCGCGCCAGCAATCCGTGCGGCGCGCGCCAGACGCAGGCATAGGCGATGTCCGCCGTATCGCCGATCTGATCGGGCCACAGCCGGATCTCGCGTCCGGCGAAATGCTCAAGGAACATCCGGTGATAATCGGCGGCCTGCGGACCGTCGACCGCGAGAAGAATAGCGCCCCTGGGCATGACGATTGCGCTTCAATTATTGTGAAACGACGCCGGTGGCCGCCGTTTCGAGATTGAAGGCGGCGGCGAACAATGCGCGCGTATAATCGCTCTTCGGATTCTTGAACAATTCCGCCGCCGGGCCCTCTTCGACGACATGGCCGTTGCGCATCACGATCAGCCGGCTCGCCAATGCCGCGACCACGCGCAGATCGTGCGAGATGAACAGGTAAGTGAGATTCTTGCGCTTCTGCAGGTCGCGCAGGAGATCGACGATCTGCGACTGGATCAGCATATCGAGCGCGCTGGTCGGCTCATCGAGCACCACGAATTTCGGCTCGAGCGCGATCGCGCGCGCCACCGCGATGCGCTGGCGCTGGCCGCCGGAGAATTCATGCGGATAGCGAAAGCGCGTCTCCGGATCGAGGCCGACATCGTTGAGCGCCTGCACCACGCGCCGCTCTCGCTCGTCATCGCCCATGTTCGGATGATGCACCCACAACCCTTCCTCGATCACGTCGGAGACCGACATGCGCGGCGACAACGAGCCATAGGGATCCTGGAACACGATCTGCATGTCGCTGCGGAACGGGAGCATCTCCTTGAACTTCAACCCTTGCAGGCTTTTGCCCATGAACAGGATCGGACCGTTCGAGGAAATGAGCCGCAGGATGGCCAAACCCAGCGTGGTTTTGCCCGAGCCGGATTCGCCGACGATGCCGAGCGTCTCGCCCTGGCGTACCGCGATGCTCACACCATCGACCGCCTTGATGTAACCGACGGTTGACCGCATAAAGCCGCGCTTGATCGGAAACCACACTTTCAGGTCGCGCGTCTCGGCGACGATCGGCGCGTTCGGCTGCAGCGGCGCCGGATCCGGCTTCGGTTCGGCCGCGAGCAGCGCCTTGGTATAGGGATGCTCGGGCGCGGTGAACACGCGCTCGACATCGCCCTGCTCGACGATCTTGCCATTGCTCATCACGCAGACACGGTCGGCGATCTTGCGAACAATGCCGAGGTCATGGGTGATGAACAGCATCGCCATGCCGAGCCGGCCCTGGATTTCCTTGAGCAATTTCAGAATCTGCGCCTGCACGGTGACGTCGAGCGCGGTCGTCGGCTCATCGGCGATGAGAAGGTCCGGCTCGTTCGCGAGCGCCATCGCGATCATCACGCGCTGGCGCTGACCGCCTGAAAGCTGGTGCGGATAGCTTTCCAATCGGGCCGCGGGATCGGGAATACCGACCTGCCCGAGCAATTCGACGATGCGCGCACGCGCCTTTTCGCCGCGGAGCCCGCGATGCAATTCGAGAATCTCGCCGATCTGCTTTTCGATGGTATGAAGCGGATTGAGCGAGGTCATCGGTTCCTGGAAAATGATGGTGATGTCGTTGCCGCGCACCTGGCGAATGTCGCGCTCGGACGCGCTCATCAATTCCTTGCCCTTGAAGCGAACCGATCCGGACGGATGGCTGGCGGACGGATAAGGAAGCAGCCGCAAAACCGACAATGCGGTGACCGATTTTCCGGAACCGGATTCGCCGACGATCGCGACCGTCTCGCCCTTCTTGATGTCGAAGGAAATGCGATCGACCGCGAGCGTCTGCGATCCGCCATGATGGAACGCAGCCGACAAATCCTTCACCTGCAGCAGCGGCGTTTCGCTCATACGAAGGTCTTTCTCGCGTCGAAGGCGTCGCGCACCGCCTCGCCGATGAAGATCAGAAGCGAAAGCATCGCTGCGATGCTGAAGAATCCGGTCAGACCGAGCCACGGCGCCTGCACATTGGCCTTGCCTTGCGACAGCAATTCGCCGAGCGAGGGCGAGCCCGGCGGCAGGCCGAAGCCGAGGAAGTCGAGCGCGGTCAGCGTCATCACCGAAGACGACAGAATGAAAGGAAGGAAGGTCAGCGTCGCGACCATCGCGTTCGGAAGCAGATGCCGGAACATGATTTTCGCATTCGACACGCCAAGCGCGCGCGCGGCCATGATATATTCGAAATTGCGTCCACGCAGGAATTCCGCGCGCACGAGCCCCACGAGCGACACCCAGGAAAACAAAAGCAATATTCCAAGCAGCACGAAGAATCCCGGCACCAGCACCGACGAAATGATCAGCAGCAAATAGAGCGAAGGCACCGAAGTCCAGATTTCGATGACGCGCTGGAACAGCAAGTCGGTCCAGCCGCCGAAATATCCCTGCACCGCGCCGGCCGCGATTCCGATCGCCGACGACACCAGCGTCAGGATCAGACCGAACAATACGGAGATGCGGAAGCCGTAGATCAGCCGCGCCACCACGTCTCGGCCCTGATCGTCGGTGCCGAGCCAGTTATATTCGAGATCGCGGCAGCTTTTCAGGCCCTTTTTCTCAACGACGGATTTGCATTGCGCCTCGGTCAGCATCCAGGTCGGCGGCGACGGCGCGGGCGTCGGCAGATCGAGATTATGGGTCGAGTAAGAATAGCGCACGAGCGGCCACCAGATATGCCCGCCCTTTTCCGCGATCAGCTTCTGCAAATAGGGATCGCGGTAATCCGCCGCCGTCTCGAACTCGCCGCCGAATGCCGTTTCGGAATAGGTGACGACGGAGGGAAAATATAATCTTCCGTCGTGATCGATCATGAACGGTTTGTCGTTGGCGATGAATTCGGCGAACAGCGAGATGACAAAGAGAAAGAGGAATATCCAGAGCGACCAGTAACCGCGCCGGTTGGATTTGAAATTCTGCCAGCGGCGCAGATTGATCGGCGACAGCGCGGTGCGGCGGCGCTCAGGCGGAATCGCCAGGCCCGTGGGCGCGACGGCCGCCGTCTCCGGCGTCTTTGCGGAAAACCGCGCGTCCATCCTCAGACCTCCCGCGTCTCGAAATCGATACGCGGATCGATCCAGGTGTAGGCCAGATCGGAAATCAGGTTCACCACAAGCCCGATGAGCGCGAAGATATAGAGCGTCGCAAACACCACCGGATAGTCTCGGTTGAGCACGCTCTCGAAGCCGAGCAAACCAAGGCCATCGAGCGAAAAGATCGTCTCGATCAGGAGCGAGCCTGAAAAGAAGGCATGCACGAAAGCGCCGGGGAAACCAGCGATCACGATCAGCATGGCATTGCGGAAAATGTGGCCGTAGAGCACCTGCCGGCTGTTGCAGCCCTTGGCTTTGGCGGTGAGCACATATTGCTTGCGGATCTCATCGAGGAACGAATTTTTCGTCAGCAATGTCATGGTCGCGAAGGCGCCCAGCATCATCGAGATGATCGGCAAGGTCAGATGCCAGAAATAGTCGATGATCTTCTGCCACCAGCTATATTGCGCCCAATTGTCGGAGGTGAGGCCCCGCAGCGGAAACAGATCGAAGAACGAACCGCCGGCGAACAGGATGATGAGCAGGATCGCGAACAGGAATCCCGGGATCGCGTAGCCGATGATGATGATCCCGGAGGTCCAGGTGTCGAAGCGCGAGCCGTCCATCACCGCCTTGCGGATGCCGAGCGGGATCGAGATCAGATAGGTCAGAAGCGTCATCCAGATTCCGAGCGACATCGAGACCGGCAGCTTTTCCCCAATCAACTGCAGCACGCTGACGTCGCGGAAATAGCTCTTGCCGAAATCGAAGCGGGCGTAGTTCCAAAGCATCAGGAAGAAGCGCTCATGAGCCGGCTTGTCGAAGCCGAACTGCTTTTCGAGGCTCTTGATGAATTCCGGATCGAGGCCCTGCGCGCCGCGATATTTAGACGTTGCAGCGTCGATGCCGCTCGCGCCCTGCGCCTGCCCGCGCGCCCCGAAATCGCCGCCCGGCGACCCTGAAATGCGCGACGTCGCCCCGGTATCGGAACCGGACAATTGCGCGATCACGCGCTCCACCGGCCCGCCGGGCGCGAATTGCACCACGACGAAGGACACCAGCATGATCCCGAACAAGGTCGGGATCATGAACAGAAAACGGCGGAGGATATAGGCGCTCATGAATACCGGATTCTAGCCGCGGCGCTCGAGCTTTGCCGCCTTGTCCGCATCATACCACCAGGTTTCCGGAATGCCGCGCGCATAACGCGGCTTTTTTGGCGGACGGTTGAAGACGTCCCAATAGGCGATCCAGTGCGACGCCTTGTACCAGTGCGGCACCCAGTAACGCCCCGCGCGAATCATGCGGTCGAGCGCCTTGCAGGCGGTGACGAGCGTCGGACGGTTGGGCGCTGCGATGATGCGGTCAATCAAGACATCGATGGCCGGATCGGAAATGCCAGCCGAGTTCTGCGAGCCCTTGGTCGCAGCCGCCTGCGAGGAAAAATAGGTGCGCAGCGAATCGCCGGGCGTGGTGGAAAAGCCGAAGCGCTGCACGACCATATCGAAATCGAACCCGTCGACGCGCGCCCGGTATTGCACCGGATCGACGATGCGCAAGCTCGCCTCGATGCCGAGCAGCTTGAGATTCTTGATGTAGACTTCGTGGTGCGGCTTGAACGAGGGCTCGTCCAGCAGGAACTCGATCACAAACGGCTCGCCCGATGCGGTGAGACGCTTTCCATCCTTCAGCGCACAGCCCGCGGATTGCAGGATCTGCGTCGATTTCCGCAGCAGATTGCGATCCTGGCCGGAGCCGTCCGACACCGGCGGCACGAACGGCTCGCCGAATACTTCATCGGAAACCTTGCCGCGGAACGGCTCGAGCAGCGCAAGTTCATCCGGGCCGGGCGCGCCCATCGCCATCATGTCGGAATTCTGGAACACCGAATGCGTTCGGTGGTAAGACCCATACATGATGTTCTTGTTTGTCCATTCGAAATCGAAAGCGTAGATCAGCGCCTCGCGCACTTTCGGATCGCTGAATTTCCTGTGCCGCGTATTGATGAACCAGCCCTGCGCGCCGGACGGCGTGTCGTCGGGCAGCACGTCCTGCTTGACCCGGCCATCCTTGACCGCCGGAAAATCGTAGCGCGTCGCCCATGTGCGGGAGGTGAACTCCTCGCGAAACAGATAATTCTTTCCGGTGAAGCCTTCGAACGCGACATCGCGGTCGCGATAGAATTCGTAGCGCACCACGTCGAAATTATTGAAACCGATGGATACCGGCAATTGCGCCCCCCACCAGTCCTTTATCCGCTCGTATTCGATGTAACGCCCGGCCTCAAAACGCCCGACCTTGTAAGGACCCGAGCCAAGCGGGACATCGAGCGTCGATTCATCGAACGACCGCTTGGCATAATAGGCCTTTGAGAAAATCGGCAGCGACGCGACAAAGAGCGGCAGGTCGCGCCCGCGCTTCTCCCTGAAACGCACGATCAAGGTCGCATCGCCGGCCGCTTCCGCGCTCAGAAAATCGCGCATGAATTGCGTGATGATCGGATGGCCTTTTTCCTTCAACACCGCGATCGACCAGGCCGCGTCATGCGCGGTGAGCTTGCTGCCGTCGTGAAAGCGCGCTTCCGGGCGCATCGTGAAGGTGTAAGTGAGGCCGTCCGGCGAAATGCGCACGCTCCTCGCGGCACGGCCATACATCGCGTCCGGCTCGTCGGCGGCGCGCGCCATCAACGTGACGAAGGTCAATTCCATTCCCTGGGCGGCGTCGCCCTTGAGGATGTAGCTGTTGAGCGAATTGAACGTCTGGAACGATTGGTTGAATTGCCGCGACGAGCCGATATGCGAGAATATCCCGCCCTTCGGCGCTTTCGGATCGACATACTCAAAGAAAGGAAAGTCGGCGGGATATTTCAGATCGCCAAATGCCGAAATGCCGTGGCGCTCCGCCTCTTGCGCGGCGGCGACGTCCGGTTTGAACGCGCGGACGATGGCGGCGCCCGCCGCCGCGCCGGCGGCAAGTTTGAGCACATGGCGGCGCGAGGTTTCTCTCACGAACGCGACCCGGTCTTCGCGGCTTTGTCCGCGTCCCACCACCACACTGTCGGGAATGCGGAGAGACCGTATTTCGGCAATGGATCGGGCCGCCCGAACCGGTCCCAGCGCGCCGAGCGCACCTTGCCGTAGGTCCATTGCGGCACGACGTAATGATGCCAAAGCAGCACGCGATCGAGCGCCTTGGTGGCCGCAACGAGTTCCGCGCGGCTTTTGGCGAAAATCACGCGCTCGATCATCGCATCGACGGCTTCGTTCTTGATGCCGACGAGATTGCGCGAACCCGGCTGATCCGCCGCCTGCGCGCCCCAGAAGCCGCGCTGTTCGTTGCCGGGAGAGAGCGATTCTCCCCAAAACGCCGTGATGACGTCGAAGTCCCATTGCCGCAGGCGATTTTCGTATTGCGCTTCGTCCACGGTGCGCACCGTGACTTCGATTCCGAGCCGCTCGAGCGAGGGTTTGTAGAACAGGAAAAAACGCTCGCTGTTCGGATCGGAGGCGAGAAACTCCACCTTCAGCGGCTCGCCACTCTTCACGTCGACGAGCTTGCGGTCGCGGATTTCATAACCCGCGTCTTTCATCAATCTGATCGCCTCGCGCAGATTGTTGCGCGTGTTTTCCGGACTCCCGCCGACCGGATTGGTGTAAGGTGTGGTGAATACTTCGTCCGGCACCTTGCCGCGCACAGCTTCAAGAATGGCGAGCTCCTGCCCCTCCGGTAAACCGGAGGAGGCCAGTTCGAGGCCCTCGAAATAGCTTTTGACGCGCTTGTATTGCCCGAAGAAAATCTGCTTGTTCATTTCCTCGAAATCGAACGCGAAATTGAACGCACGGCGCGCACGCGCATCCTTGAATTTGTCGCGGCGGATATTGAAGGCGAAAGCCTGCATGATCCCGCTCGAGCGGATATCGAATTCCTCCAGCAGGACGCGCTTGTCCTTCACCGCATGGAAATCGTAAGCCGTCGCCCAGCTCTTGGCGCTGTTCTCGGTGCGCCAGTCCAACTGATCGGTCTTGAAGGCCTCAATCGCCGCAATCGTCTCGCGGAAATACTCGTAACGCTGCTCGTTGAAATTATCGCGGCCGATATTCACGTTGGTCTTCGCACCCCAATAATCGGGAACGCGCTCATAGACGATGGAGCGGCCAGGGACGAAATCCTTGACGCGATAGGCGCCGCAGCCGAGCGGCTTCTCCAAAGTCGTCGCCGCGATATCGCGTTTCTTGCCGGAGGCGTCCGATCCTTCCCACCAGTGTTTCGGCAGCACGTTGAGCTGACCGACGATCTGCGGCAATTCGCGGTTGCCCGGTCCATCGAAGGTGAAGGTGACGTCGCGCTCGGCGGTTTTCTCCGCCTTCACGACATGCCGGTAATAAGCGGAGAGTTGCGGGCTATGCTTCTTGAACGCCGCGAAGGAGAAAATCACGTCGTCCGGCGTCACCGGTTTGCCGTCGTGCCATTTGGCTTCCGCGCGCAGACGATAGGTCACCGAGGAGAAATCGTCTGGATGGCTGCAGGATTCCGCGAGCAATCCATATTCGGTCGAGACCTCGTCGAGCGCGGGCGCCATCAGCGTGTCGTAGATCTGGTCGATGCCCGCGGCGATCGAGCCCTTCACGCCCGCGACGACCAGATTGAAATTGTCGAACGTCCCGATGGCGAGAAGCCGCACCGCGCCGCCCTTGGGCGCATTCGGATTCACGTATTCGAAATGCTTGAAGCCGGCCGGATATTTCAGATCGCCGAACAGCGAAAGCCCGTGCCGCCAGGTTTTTTCCGCGGCCTGCGCTTGGGCATGCACGGGAGAAAAGGCGGCGCTGACGGTGTTGAGGGCGGGCGCGGCGAAGGCAAGCGCCCCGCTATGAAGAATGGATCGGCGGGTGAATCTCAAGGTGTGCTCCGGTTCGTTCCCGTACGGACCTTATTTTGCAGGGATTATGTCGCTTTTTGGATATGCCGACACCTCGGCGCGGCCGATCACGCAAAACTTACACGCAATAATGCCGCAGCGGAGCCTTTTCCGGCGAAAGCCTGCCCGGACTTGGGGTCCGGGATATGCCGCTTTTCGCCGCAGAAATCGCAACCGGGCAACGGAATCCCGCCGCCAAAAAAGAAGCGGCCGGGAGATGACCCGGCCGCCGCATAACGTTCACGCCAACCGGCCCATTGCCGATTACTGCTTCGGCGCCTCGGCGGCCTTGGGCAGCGGCTTTGGACTATCCGCGAGCGTGTGCAGGTAATTGATCACGTCCGCCCGTTCGCTGGCGCGGTTCAACCCTGCGAATTGCATATTCGTGCCCTGGACGAAGGCCTTGGGGCTGGCCAGGAACTTGTTGAGATCGTCGTAGGTCCATTCTCCGCCCTTGGCCTTCAAGGCGGCGGAATAATTGAAGCCACCCTCGGTCCCCTTGGCGCGGCTGACCACGCCCCAGAGATTGGGGCCAACCCGGTTCGGGCCACCCTTGTTGAAGGTGTGGCAGGCGGCGCATTTCTTGGCCGAATTCTCGCCCTTGGAGACGTCGGAAGAGGCCAGCAATTCTGCGATCGGCTTTTCCGGCTCGGCCGGCCCAGCCGGCGCGCCGCCGGCGGGCGTTTCCACCACCGCGATATCGTAGCCGGGCTTGTCCGGCTTATGCGGCGCGAAGATCGCGCCCGCGGCGATATTGAGCGACAAAAGGATAAGGCACGTCCCCAGAAGGGCGCCCAAGATTTTGTTGAGTTCGAAGGAATCCATCGCGACCTTAAGCTCCCGCGGCGTGGCATTGAAGAGGCGGGTAAACCCACGGGGCAAGCCCGCAGCGCGGCACAGATAGCCGGTTTGCCTGCGCTCTTGCAACCCGTATAAGCGGGCAACTTCTGCGATATTCGTTCAAGGCCGGGCCATGCTGGCTCCTTGCGCCACCCTTGCGGCAACGGCGACTTTCCGATGACGGGACGCGACATTCTCATCCTGATTCCGGCCCGGCTGTCCGCCACCCGCCTGCCCGGCAAGCCTCTGGCCGTCATAGCGGGCGAGCCGATGATCGTGCACGTGCTGCGGCGGGCCGAGGAAGCAAAGCTCGGTCCGGTTGTGGTAGCGACCGATTCCGAGGCGGTCGCGGCGGCTGTGGAAAAAGCCGGCGGCCGCGCGGTCATGACGCGCGCCGACCATGTGTCGGGCTCGGATCGCATCTTCGAGGCGCTCGGGATCGTCGATCCGGAGGGCAAAGTGAAGATCGTCGTGAACGTACAGGGCGACCTGCCGACGCTCGCTCCCGCCGACATCCAGGCGTCCGTCGCACTGCTCAAGGATCCAAAGGTCGATATCGGCACCCTCGCCGCGCAGATCGAGAAGGAGCACGAACGGACCAATCCGAACGTGGTCAAGGCGGTCGGAACGGAGGTGGCGCCAGGACGCCTGCGCGCGCTTTATTTCACCCGCGCGACCGCGCCCACGGGCGAAGGGCCGCTTTATCATCACATCGGGCTCTATGCGTACCGGCGCGACGCGCTCGAACGTTTCGTCGGATTGCCGCCCTCGCCGCTCGAAAAGCGCGAGAAACTCGAGCAGCTTCGCGCGCTCGAGGCCGGCATGCGGATCGACATCGCGATCGTCGGCAGCGTGCCGCTCGGCGTCGATACGCCGGAGGACCTGGAAGCGGCACGCTCGATGCTCAAACGTTGACTTCACCGCCGCGCAACGCATAACGAGACCATGGCCAGCAAGAAGAAGATCGTTTTCCAGGGTGAGCCGGGCGCCAATTCCGACCTCGCCTGCCGCGGAGCCTATCCCGGTTATCAGCCGGTGCCGTGTCCGACATTCGAGGACGCGTTCGCTGCGATGCGCAACCGGAAGGCCGATCTCGCCATGATCCCGGTGGAGAATTCGGTCGCCGGCCGGGTCGCCGACATCCATCATCTGATGCCGAATTCCGGGCTGCATATCGTGGCGGAATGGTTCCAGCCAGTGCGCCATCAATTGATGGCCTTGCCGGGTGCAAGCCTGAAAACGATTCATTCGGTCGAGAGCCACGTCATGGCGCTCGGCCAATGCCGCAAGGTCATCCGCGCGCTCAAGCTGAAACCGGTCGTCGCCGCCGACACGGCGGGATCGGCGCGCATCGTGTCGGAATCCGGCGACCGCTCGCGCGCGGCGATCGCCTCGGAACTCGCCGCGAAGATTTACGGCCTGAAAATCGTCAAGCGCAATATCGAGGACGAGGCGCACAATACCACGCGCTTCATCGTGCTCGCGCGCCAGCCGAAATGGCCGAAGCCATCGGCCAAGTCTGCGCCATCAGCCAAGCCCGGCAAGAACCGCATCGTCACGACTTTTGTTTTTCAGGTCCGCAACATTCCGGCCGCGCTCTACAAGGCGCTTGGCGGGTTTGCGACCAACAGCGTCAACATGACGAAGCTCGAAAGCTACATGATCGAAGGCAGCTTCGCGGCCACGCAATTCTACGCCGATGTCGAGGGCCATCCGAAGGACCGCGCGCTCGCACTCGCGCTCGAGGAACTGGAATTCTTCTCGCAACCGGGCACGCTGAAAATTCTCGGCGTTTATCCCGGGCACAAATATCGCAACACGTTTGCTTGACAATCCGACCTCACCCTGAGGAGCGATCCGCAGGATCGCGTCTCGAAGGGCGAGGTCGGCCCCATCCTTCGAGACGCATTGCGGAGTTTATCATCGGGCCGCGCTTTGCGCGGACCCGTTGGCAATGCTCCTCAGCATGAGGCCGAAGGGAGATCAGGTTCAAATCTTCTGATTGTATTCGCCGACTTCGGGATGCGTGCGAAGGACGCCGTCCACGGCCTCGAACATCTGCCGCATGCGCGCTTCCGATTGCGGGCTCTCGACCACAACCACCAGCTCCGGCTTGTTCGACGAGGCGCGCACGAGGCCCCAGGTGCCGTCCTCGACCGTCACGCGCACGCCGTTGACCGTGACGAGATCGCGGATCTTCTGGCCGGCGACCTTGTCGCCTTTCTTCTGCGCATCCTGGAAATGCGCGATGACCTGATCGACGATGCCGTATTTCTTTTCGTCATCGCAATGCGGCGACATGGTCGGCGAGGACCAGGTCTTCGGCAGCGCATTCTTCAGGTCCGCCATGCTCTTGCCGGGAGAGCGGTCGAGCATGTCGCAAACCGCGAGCGCGGAAATCAAGCCGTCGTCGTAGCCGCGGCCGAACGGCTTGTTGAAGAAAAAGTGCCCGGACTTCTCGAAGCCGACCAGCGCGCCAGCCTCGTTCACCCGCCGCTTCATGTAGGAATGGCCGGTCTTCCAGTATTCGGTCTTGGCTTTGTTCTTTTGCAGCACCGGATCGGTGGCAAAAAGGCCGGTCGATTTCACATCCACGATGAAGGTGGCTCCCGGATGCAAGGCGGAAATATCGCGCGCCAGCATCACGCCGACCTTGTCGGCGAAAATCTCCTCGCCCTCGTTATCGACAACGCCGCAGCGGTCGCCATCGCCGTCGAACCCAAAGCCCACATCCGCGCCGGAGCCGATCACCGCGTCGCGCATGGCGTGCAGCATCTTCATGTCTTCCGGATTGGGATTGTATTTCGGAAACGTATGATCGAGTTCGCAATCGAGCGGGACCACCTCGCAGCCGATCGCTTCCAGCACCTTCGGCGCAAACGCGCCCGCCGTGCCGTTGCCGCAGGCCGCCACCACTTTCAGCTTGCGCTTGAGCTTCGGGCGCTTGGTCAGGTCGGCGATATAGCGTTCGGGGAAATTCTCGACGAATTCGTAAGCGCCGCCGCCTTTGAGATCGAACTGCGCGTTGAGCACGATGTCTTTCAGCTTGCCCATTTCATCGGGCCCGAAGGTGAGCGGGCGGTTCGCGCCCATCTTGACGCCGGTCCAGCCGTTGTCGTTATGCGAGGCCGTGACCATTGCGACGCAAGGCACGTCCAGATCGAACTGCGCGAAATACGCCATCGGCGAAAGCGCAAGGCCGATGTCGTAAACCTTGCATCCCGCGGCCAGCAGCCCGGACACCAGCGACATTTTCACGGATGCCGAATAGCCGCGGAAGTCATGCGCGGTGACGATATGCGGCTTCACACCCATCTGGTGAATCAAGGTGCCGAGCCCCATGCCCAGCGCCTGCACGCCCATCAGGTTGATTTCCTTGCCGAGCAGCCAGCGCGCGTCGTATTCGCGAAAGCCCGTGGGCTTCACCATCGGTCCGGATTCGTACTCGTAGGTGTTGGGACGCAAGACAGGCTTAGGCCGGGGAAACATTCAGGAACCTCAAAAAATGACAGTGCGCCGCCAAATGGCGGCACAGCAATAGCGTAAAAGCGCAATCAGCCAAACGAGAATACGCCTCGCCAGTTCTTTGTTGGTCGCGCAATCCGACGGCAAACCGGTGTCCATCCCGGATCAAGTCCGGGACAAGCTTTTGCCGGATTGCGCTCCGGACCAGGTGCTAAAGCCCGATCATGGAGAAATAACGGCTATTGCAGTGGAGGTTATTGCTCGAGGACGAGCTTGCCGCCGGCATATTCGAAGCGGCGCAGCTTGGTCAGGAACGACAATCCGAGCAGGTTCTCGGAGAGCGCGGAGTCGGGCACGACCAGCGCCCGCACGTCGCGGACGACAAGCCCGCCGACTTCCACCATCGACAGGTTGGTGGCCGCGGCGCGCACATTGCCGTTGGCGGTGCGGACGCTGACGTTGAATTCGCTTGCGGAGGGATGGATGCCGAGCCGCTTCGCATCGCTGGCCGTCAGCGCGATGGTGGAGGCGCCGGTATCGACCATGAAGCCGATGCGCCGTCCATCGACGCGGGCATCGACCTGAAAATGGCCGCGCCCGTCGCGCTGGATCGTGACGGTCCGATAATTGGAAGACGGCGCCGGAGCGGCAGGCGCCGCGACGGCGGACGAGGCGATTTCGGTCGCGGGAGCGCGCCCGGCCTTGTCGGCAATGCGCGTGAGCAAACCGGCAAAGGCGAGAGCGAGGGCCGCGAAAACTGCAAAATACCGCATCGGAAAAATCCGCCGCAAACGTGACGATCCGCCCCGATCACATCATTCTTCCGCAAAGGCCGCATTAACACGCTGGGCGCGACATCGGCCTTTCGCCGGAGACGGTATCTCCACAATCACCGGGATCGTTAAAATTTGAACGATTCTTTCCGGGTTCAGCGGATCATCCGGCTTTCGACCACCCAAATCTCGAAGAATTTGGTCAGTACGCGGGCCAATGAACTCGCGGCCGCGGCAGCGGCGCGCATCCGGCTCTCCTGCGTCAAGGCTTCCATCCGCAGGCCTGCGGCAAGGTTGGTGACCATGCCGAGCGCCAGAACGCGAAGGCCGAAGCGCCGCGCAAGGATGGTCTCCGGCACGATCGCCATGCCGACCACATGCGCGCCGAGCGCCTGCGCGGCGCGGATCTCGGCGGCGGTTTCGAAACTCGGTCCCGGCAGCCACATATAGACGGCTTCATGAATCTTCCGGCCGAGCTGGCCGCAGGCGATCGCGAACCGCTCCTGCAAATGCCGGTCATAAGCGCCGGCCATGTCGACGAAGCGGTCGCGCCCGCGTTCCCCGATCAGCGGATTCAATCCGGTGAGGTTGATGTGATCGGTGATGGTCACAAGCGTGCCCGGATTGATATCGGTGCGCACCGAGCCGGCGGCGCTGGTCAGCACCACGCATTTTGCGCCGAGCAGCGACAGCATTTCGAGCGGCACGCGCATGGCGTTGATGTCGCCCGCGTCATTGTAGTTGGCGCGGCCGCGAAAAATCGCGATCCGCGCCGTGCCGAGCAGGCCGATCACCAACACCGGCTGCTCTTCGCTCGCGGGCCGGGCAAAGCCCGGCAACTGGTCGTAAGGAATGACGATAGCCTGGCCGACCTGGTCGGCGATGCCCGCAAGCCCGGTGCCGAGAACGAGGCCGACATCGATCCGCGCGTCGCCGATTTGCGAACGCACCAATTCGGCGCATTTTTCCGCGTCGCTTTGCACGCCCAATGTCCCCTGACAGGCGAATCACCGACGGATCATAGCCGCAGAGAGTCCTTCTCGCGACAGACGCTTTAGTTCAGTGCGACGCGTTCGCGGATGGCTCGCCCACCAGGTCGCGCCATCGTTGCGGCTGCGATGTGAGCCAGACCAGCCAGACATAAATCAGCGTCACGACGAAAGGCTTGGTCACGCGATCGACCGGAAAGCTGACGGAGAAACCCAGCACCAGCACGGCGGCGATCAGCAGCCAGCCGCGGATATCCTGCGCATTGCGTCCGAACAGGGCGAAGGCAAGCGCGGTCAGGCCCGGGGTCAGGACAAAGAACGAGAGATATTCGTTGCGCGGGCCGAACAGCGTGATGTAGCAGCCGCTCAGGATCAGGATCGCGAGCGGAAAAATCGTCCGGCCCTCGATCTTCGAAATCCGCCAGGCCAGCGCGAGCGTGCCGAACGCGGCGGCGAAGCGGATCGCGGTCGCGACATTCGGCGGCACGACGATGCGGAAGGTGTCGAGCATGGTCTGGAAATCGGCCTGATAGGGCCAGTCCGTCGGCATGACGTGCGCCATGAAGGAAAGCTTGAGCATCCAGGCTCTGTATTGCTCGGCCATGTAGGACCATTCGACCACCGCGAATGGCAAAAGAAATCCGGCGATCAACGCGCCGATCAAAGGCAAGCGCATGCGCGGCTGCACCGCCCCGCACAGAAGCAGCATGACGATGGCGAGCGGCTTCATCACCGCGGCAAGGAAAATCCAGAGCGACGCGAGATGCCAGCGGCCGCGCATCATCGCCGCCGCGGCGAGGATCATGCCGGAGGTCATCAGGATTTGCGCCTGGATGTATTTGAAATTGAACCATGCGGCGGGAATGTTAATGAGCAGCAAGATACCCGCAGCCGTCACCGCGCTGACCGAGCGCTTCCGCGGCAGCAGCGCATCGAGCAGTTTCACGCAGGCGAAGGTGAATACGCCCATCGCCAGCGTGATCATGATCCAGCCGGCGACGACCGGATCGAGCCGCAAGACCGGGATGTAAATCAGCAGCGACGACGGCCAGTAATTGAACCCGTCAAGCGTGGTCGCGTCATAGAGCGGCTGCCGGGACCAGAGCCTGTTCGCAAAATCGAGATAGACGCTAAAGGTGGAACCGAAACGCTTCGGCCCGGTCTGCACCAGGATGGAGATGCAGAACACGATCCACGCCGCCCAGCCGACCCACGGATTCTTCGCGAACCACACCGCGATTTCGGAGGATCGCTTCGCAAAGGATGCGGCGACAGGATTATTCGGCATTGGGGCCCCCGGTTCCGGCGCGCACCATAATCGGATTTTCCGGCTGGCGAAACGGCTCAATGAAATGCCGCGTTTCATGCCGATCCAAATTTTCAAACAGCCAAGTCTGCGACCGGCAAGCCTCGTCCGGTCTCGCGGGCGGTTTCCCGCCGGAGTTTTCCGGTCGCTTCTTCAGATTTGCGCTCCCTCAAAGAGGGAGCGGAGCGCCGTAACGGCGCGTATTCATCAATCGCGTGCTCCTGCGACAGAGCACGTGCCAGCCTTGCGATCGGCCAGCTCGCCTTACGGCGCTCCACTGCGGCGTTTGACGAACCTTGGTGCCCCACTTCCTTTGGTCCCGCCGGCGGCTTTCGCCGCTTGCAGGAAGGTGTAAGGGACATTGACCCTAGGCTTCATAATGAGCCCGGAGGCTGCCCTCCAAGGTCGCCCGGGAGTGTGATTGCGAGTCACACGCGCGGGCGCCGCTCCCCATCCGCGCTCAGTTTCGCTCTGCAGAGCGCCCCTCAGCGAATGGGGATGATTCGTAATATATACTGAAAGTAAAATTCAATCAAGAGATATTTAACGGTGGAGGCGCGAATTCTTCACCTGTCATTCCGGGGCGCGGGCATTAGCCCGCGAGCCCGGAATGACAGTGAGAAAGGCGTCGATCGCCCGCCACACGCAAGTCGGCCAGGCCGACTTGCGCAGTCAAAATTGCGACGACATTTGAAATCCTATTGCCCGCGTGGCTTGACGCGCCGCGTCGGCATGGCCGAGGCGGGATCGTCCGGCCAGGGATGGCGCGGATAACGGCCCTTCATTTCCGATTTCACCGCCTGCCAGGAGCCGCCCCAGAAGCCCGGCAGATCGCGCGTCACCTGCACCGGCCGTTGCGCGGGCGACAGCAATTCGATCACCAGCGGCACGCGCCCGCCGGCGATGGACGGATGATGGCCGAGGCCAAACAATTCCTGCACACGAATGGAAATCGTCGGCCCCGCTTCGGCCGCGTAGTCGATCGCAGCCTGCGTACCCGTCGGCGCCTGGAAATGGGAGGGGGCTTCCTCGTCGAGACGGCGGCGCAGATTCCACGGCAACAGATTTGTGACCGCATTCCAGAGATCGTCCGCCGCGATGCCGGACAAAGCGGTCTTTCCATCGCATAAAGGCGTCAGCCATTCCTCCGGCCGTTCCGCAAGCGCGGCATCCGAAAGATCCGGCCATTCCTCGCCCTCGGCATTGCGCAAAAACATTTCACGTTCGCGCCATTGCGACAGCGCCTTGGTCCAGGGCAAACGCGAAAGACCGAGCTTCACCACGCCCTCAGCCAGAATGCGCGCGGTTGACTCGTCCGGCTTCACCGCCACGATCTGCTCGGAGAGCGCGATCGCGTCGAGCCTGCGCGCCTTGCGCGCGCGCAACGACGCGCTCGCCGGATCGAAATTGACCTCGTCGCGGCTTTCGATCTCGTTCGCAAAGCGCTGCTCGATCTCGCTCACGGCAATCGGCGCGGCCAACAGAATGCGGCTTTGCGCGGCGGTGCCGGTCAGTTCGGCGACAACGATGAAGGGTTCGCGTGCGAGCGCCAAGGCCGGATCGATCTGCGCGCCGCGGCCGTTGGCGAGCTGAAATCCACCCGTCCCGCCGCCGCGATTGCGCGCAACGCGGTCGGGATAGGCGAGCGCCAATATGGCGCCGACCGACGGTCCGTCAGCGCTGTCTTTCTTGCCGCCGGCCTCTTCTGCTTCTTGCGCCCAGCGTTTCGCCATGCGTCGCGCGTCTTCGGCGCGGCCGGAGCGCTCGCGGCGGAATTGATCGAGGCGATGGGTCAAATCCACGTCGGTGCCGCCCAGGCCCCGTTCGCTCAGGATCGCCGCCATGTCGGCGGCGATGTTTCCCGCGCCCTCGCGTCCGGCATCCACGATCATACGGGCGAGGCGCGGTTGCAGCGGCAGCGCGCGCAGCTTGCGGCCCTCCTCGGTGATACGGCCATCGGCGTCGAGCGCGCTCAACGTTCGCAGCAGCGATTTCGCCTCGGTGAATGCCCCCTGTGGCGGGGGATCGAGAAACGAGAGCTTGGCCGGATCGTTCACGCCCCATTGCGCCAGATCGAGCGCGAAGGACGAAAGGTCGGCGGCGAGGATTTCCGGGCGCGCGAAGGGCTCAAGGCTCGCTGTTTCCGGCTCGTCCCAAAGCCGATAGCAAAAGCCAGGCTCGGTGCGACCCGCGCGTCCACGCCGCTGGTCGGCGGAGGCGCGCGAAACGCGCACGGTTTCAAGCCGCGTCAGCCCGACATCCGGCTCATAACGCGGCACGCGCGCGAGCCCGCAATCGATCACAATACGAACGCCCTCGATGGTGAGCGAGGTTTCCGCGATGGAGGTTGCCAGCACGATCTTGCGTGTGCCCGGCCGCGCGGGCGAAATGGCGCGATCCTGCACGCTGGCGTCGAGCGCGCCGTAGAGCGAAACGATATCGACGGATTTGTCCTCGATGCGCTGTCTCAGCATTGTCTCGGTTCGCCGGATTTCGCCCGCGCCCGGAAGGAACACCAGCAGCGATCCGCCTTGCGCACGCAGCGCGCGCACAACGGCATCCGCGACCTGACGTTCTATTTGCGCGCGCGGATCGCGGCCGAGATAACTGGTTTCAACCGGAAAGGCGCGGCCTTCGCTTTCGATCACCGGAGCACCGCCCAGGAGCTTCGCCACGCGCGCGCCGTCGAGCGTCGCCGACATGACCAGAATTTTCAGATCCTCGCGCAAGCCCTGCTGCGCGTCGCGGGCAAGCGCCAGGCCGAGATCGGCATCGAGCGAGCGTTCATGGAATTCATCGAACAGCACGGCAGCAATGCCGGACAATTCCGGATCGCCGAGAATGAGGCGGGTGAAAATGCCTTCGGTCACGACTTCGATGCGGGTCGCACGCGATACCTTGGAACCAAAGCGCACACGCAAGCCCACGGTCTCGCCGACCTTCTCGCCTAAGGTCGCAGCCATGCGTTCGGCGGCGGCGCGCGCTGCGAGCCGGCGTGGCTCCAGCACGATGATTTTTTTGCCTTTGGTCCAAGTTTCTTGCGCAAGCACCAGCGGCACGCGCGTGGTCTTGCCCGCGCCCGGCGGCGCCACCAGCACGGCGGCATTCTGCTTGGCGAGCGCGCCGGTCAGTCGCGGCAGAACGGCGTCGATCGGAAGGGATGTGTCGAAGGTCGGCATCAGGACTCGTTACCGGAAGTCAGTTCCGACCTCATCCTGAGGAGCGACCCACGCAAGTCGGGTTTACCCGATTTGCGCATATTGATTGCTGATCTCGGGCAAGCCCGAGATCAGTGGGTCGCGTCTCGTAGGATGAGGTCGGCCTCATCCTTCGAGACGCATTGCTTTGCAATGCTCCTCTGGATGAGGGGCGAAGGGCTGCGCGTGCTTCAAAGAGTTCAATGTTAGCGACGCTCGCCACCCTCTCCCTCAAGGGGAGAGGGTAAACGTCCACGTTGCTCAAGGGCAGTATGTCTCATCCGCGTCCGACGCCGGTATAGGAAAATCCGTAACGCGCGACTTCGTCGGCGCTGTAAACGTTGCGCAGATCGACCACCACCTTCTGCGCCATGATCTCGCCAAGCTTGCGGAAATCGAGCGCGCGGAACTGTTCCCATTCGGTCACGATCACAAGCGCATCGGCCTTCTCCGCGCAAACATAAGCGTCCGCGCAATAGGCCACATCTTTCAGTTCGCCCTTCGCCTGCTCCATGCCGACCGGATCGAACGCGCGCACCTTCGCGCCCATGTCCTGCAACGCCGTGATCAGCGGGATCGACGGCGCCTCGCGCATGTCGTCGGTATTCGGCTTGAAGGTCAGGCCCAGCACCGCGATGGTCTTGCCGCGCAGATTGCCGCCGAGCGCGGTGGAGACTTTTCGCGCCATCGCGCGCTTGCGCGCGTCGTTGACGGCGGCGACCGTCTCCACGATGCGGATCGGCGCTTCGTGATCCTGTCCGGTCTTGATCAGCGCCAGCGTGTCCTTCGGAAAGCACGAGCCGCCGTAACCCGGACCGGCATGCAGAAATTTCGACCCGATGCGGTTGTCGAGCCCGATGCCGCGCGCGATCTCCTGCACGTCGGCCCCCACTTTTTCGGCAAGGTCGGCGATCTCGTTGATGAACGTGATCTTGGTCGCAAGAAAAGCGTTCGCCGCATATTTGATGAGCTCGGCGGTGCGCCGCCCGGTCATCATGATCGGCGAGGCGTTGAGATAAAGCGGGCGGTAGATTTCCTCCATCACCTCGCGCGCACGCGCATCCTCGGTGCCGACCACAATGCGGTCGGGATGCTTGAAGTCGCGGATCGCGGCGCCTTCGCGCAGGAATTCCGGATTGGAGACGACGGCGAATTGCGCATCGCCCCGCGTCTCGCGGATGATGCGCTCGACCTCGTCGCAGGTTCCGACCGGCACGGTCGATTTCGTCACAACAACTGTGAAATGCATCAGCGCCTTCGCGATCTCGCGGGCGGCGTCATAGACGTAGCTGAGATCGGCATGGCCATCGCCGCGGCGCGACGGCGTACCGACCGCGATGAACACGGCGTCGGCTTCGCCCACCGCGCTCTTCAGATCGGTGGTGAAAGACAATCGTCCCTGCGCGGCATTGCGCGCGACCAGCTCCGGAAGGCCGGGCTCGTAGATCGGCATCTCGCCCTTGCTCAGGCTCGCGATTTTCTTTGCGTCCTTGTCGACGCACACCACGCGATGGCCGAAATCGGCAAAACAGGCCCCCGACACGAGACCGACATAGCCTGAACCGATCATCGCGACGCGCATGGGACTTCGATCTTGATGGCTTTTGGGCCGGCCGCTGCCGGGCGCGGCGTCTTACCAGACAGGGCCGGAACTGGCGAGGCCGGCGCCTGCGCATCGTAAATGGCGGCAATTCCAGTTGAATCCGGTCATGCAGCGGTCCACAGGCAGACATTGATAATACGCAGCAGCCGGCCCACATTCGGCGCCATGCCAGCCAAATCAGCCGCCAAAGCTGCAAAAAAAGCTATCCCGACAGCCGCGCTCGGCGCGCGTCCGATCAAGAAAGGCGACCACGTCTTCCTGGTCGACGGATCGGGCTACATTTTCCGCGCCTATCACGCGCTGCCGCCGCTCAGCCGCAAATCCGACGGCTTGCAGGTCAATGCCGTGCTCGGCTTCTGCAACATGCTGTGGAAATTGCTGCGCGATATGAAGCCGGAAGACCGGCCGACGCATCTCGCGGTGGTGTTCGACAAATCGGAAAAGACGTTCCGCACGGAAATGTATCCCGAATACAAGGCCAACCGCGACGCGCCGCCGGACGACCTCATTCCGCAATTCCCGCTCATTCGCCACGCGGTGCACGCCTTCGACATCCCCTGCCTCGAACAGGCCGGCTATGAGGCCGACGACCTGATCGCGACCTATGCGCGGCTCGCCAACGAGGCGAAGGCAACGACAACGATCGTCTCCTCCGACAAGGATCTGATGCAGCTCGTCGGCCCGACCGTCGTCATGTACGACACCATGAAGGACAAGCGGATCGGCCGCGACGAGGTGATCGAGAAATTCGGCGTGCCGCCGGAAAAAGTCATCGAGGTCCAGTCGCTGATCGGCGATACCAGCGACAACGTGCCGGGCGTGCCGGGCATCGGCGTCAAGACCGCCGCACAATTGATCGGCGAATATGGCGACCTTGAAACGCTGCTGGCGCGCGCCGGCGAGATCAAGCAGGACAAGCGCCGCCAGACCCTGATCGACAATGCCGAGCAGGCGCGCATCTCCAAGCGCCTGGTCACGCTCGACCAGCATGTCGATCTGCACACGCCGATCGACGACCTCCTGGTGCACGAGCCGGACTACAAGAACCTGATCGCGTTCCTCAAGGCGATGGAATTTTCCACCCTCACCCGCCGCGTGGCGGAAGCGGCCGAAATCGATGCCGCGCAGGTCGAGCCGGATTCGCGGCTGGTGTCGAGCAAGGCCCTCATCCCTCCCCTTGCAGGGGAGGGTGGCGCCGCGTCAGCGGCGCCGGGTGGGGTCACCGCAGACAAGGGCCTCACCCGGCAGCAGCCTTCGGCTGCCACCCTCCCCCTTTCAGGGGGAGGGAAAAGAGAGGCAGCGGCCGGCGACATGACGCCGATTTCGCTCGCTGCCGTGCGCGCACAGAAAATCCGCGCCCTGCCGGTCGACCGCTCCAGATACGAGGTCGTGCGCGACCTTGCGCGGCTGAAAGCCTGGATGCAGCGCGCGATCGAGGAAGGCGTGCTCGCGGTCGACACCGAGACCACGAGCCTCGATCCGATGCAGGCTACCTTGTGCGGCTTCTCGCTCGCGGTGACGCCGAACGAAGCTTGTTACGTGCCGCTGGCGCATCGCAAGAACGGCGCCGATGAAGGGTTATTCGACGGCGGCCTCGAGGACCACCAGATTCTCGAAAAAGATGCGATCGACGCGATCAAGCCGGTGCTGGAAGATCCCGGCATCCTCAAAGTCGGCCAGAACCTGAAATTCGACTGGCAGGTATTCTCCCAGCGCGGTATTTCCATCGCTCCGCTCGACGACACCATGCTGCAATCCTATGTGCTCGATGCCGGCCGTTCGGATCACGGAATGGATCCGCTCGCGATGCGCTATCTCGATCACAAGACGATCGAGTTCAACGAGGTGACCGGCACGGGAAAATCGCGCATCACCTTCGACTGCGTGGAGATCGGCAAGGCGTCCGAATATGCCGCGGAAGACGCCGACATCACGCTGCGGCTGTGGCTTGCGATCAAGCCGCGGCTCGCCGCCGAGCATATGACCAGCGTGTATGAGACGCTGGAGCGGCCGATGGTGCCGGTGCTGGCGCGCATGGAGCAGCGCGGCATTTCCATCGACCGGCAAGTGCTGGCGCGGCTCTCTGGCGAATTCGCAAAAGATGCCGAACGCCTCGAACAGGAGATCCAGAAGCTCGCGGGGCAACCGGTGAATCCCGGAAGCCCGAAGCAACTCGGCGACGTGCTGTTCGGTTCGCTCGGCCTGCCCGGCGGCACCAAAACAAAAACCGGCGCGTGGTCGACTTCGGCCTCCGTGCTCGAGGATCTTGCCGAAGCAGGCCACGAATTGCCGCAGAAAATTCTCGACTGGCGGCAGGTCAGTAAACTGCGCTCGACCTATACCGACGCGCTGCCGAATTTCGTCAATCCGAAAACACAGCGCGTGCACACAAGCTACGCGCTGGCGGCGACCACCACCGGCCGGCTGTCTTCCTCCGAGCCGAATCTGCAGAATATTCCGGTGCGCAACGAACAAGGCCGGAAAATTCGTCGCGCCTTCATCGCCGCCAAGGGCAACAAGCTCGTCTCAGCCGACTATTCGCAGATCGAATTGCGCCTGCTTGCCGAAATTGCCGACGTGCCGGCGCTCCGCCAAGCCTTCAAGGACGGCATCGACATTCATGCTTTGACGGCGTCGGAAATGTTCGGCGTACCGGTGAAGGACATGCCAGGCGACGTGCGCCGGCGTGCCAAGGCGATCAATTTCGGAATCATCTACGGCATCTCGGCCTTCGGGCTCGCCAACCAGCTCGGCATCGCACGCGAGGAGGCTGGCGCTTATATCAAAAAGTATTTCGAGCGCTTTCCCGGCATTCGCGCTTACATGGACGAGACGCGCGAATTCTGCCGCGAACACGGCTACGTGGTCACGCTGTTCGGCCGCAAGTGTCATTACCCCGACATCAAGGCCAGCAATCCGTCGATACGCTCATTCAATGAGCGCGCCGCAATCAATGCGCGGCTGCAGGGTTCCGCCGCCGACATCATCCGCCGCGCCATGATCCGCATGGACGATGCGCTCGCCAAGGCCAAGCTCTCGGCGCAGATGCTTTTACAGGTTCATGACGAACTGATCTTCGAGGTGCCGGAGAAGGAAGTGGAGCGCACGCTTCCGGTCGTGAAAAAAGTCATGGAAGACGCGCCGCATCCGGCTTTGCAGCTGCATGTTCCGCTGCAGGTCGATGCACGGGCGGCGGATAACTGGGACGAGGCGCATTAGAAGCATCGACGGCCTCTCAGCCGTCATGGCCGGACTTGTTCCAGCCATCCACGTCTTGCTTTGCCGCGACATCCAAGAAAGACGTGGATGGCATCGGAAGTCGGGCTTGCCCGACTTCCGTGTAATTTAATGTCGCAAGTCGGGTATACCCGACTTGCGATGTCTTCGCGCTACGCGCTTCGTCCGGCCATGACGATGGGGATAGGGCTGGTCTGCGCTTCGCTCGCGCCCCGGAATGACGTATGAGAATGCGTCCGTCCCCGCAGCCCAATGGAACCGATGCCCACGACCACCACGCTCCTCGCCTTCGCCCTGATCTCGCTCGGGATGGTGCTCACCCCCGGCCCGAACATGATCTACCTGATCTCGCGCTCGATTACCCAGGGCTGGGTCGCGGGCCTGATCTCGCTCGGCGGCGTGGCGCTTGGGTTTGTCTTCTACATGCTGTGCGCGGCCTTCGGCATCACCGCGCTCGTGTTCGCGGTGCCTTATGCCTATGACGCGCTGCGCTTCGCGGGCGCGGCGTATCTTCTGTGGCTCGCCTGGCAGGCGATCCGACCCGGCGGGCAATCGCCCTTCCAGGTGAAAAAATTGCCGGTCGATGGCCCGAAAAAATTATTCGCGATGGGACTTGTGACGAACTTGCTCAATCCGAAGATCGCGATGCTTTATCTCTCGTTGCTGCCGCAATTCATCGATCCGGCTGCCAATGTGCTGACGCAATCGGTCGCGCTTGGCTTCACGCAGATCGCGGTCAGCGTCACGGTGAATGCGATGATCGCGCTCGCCGCCGGTTCGATCGCGGCCTTTCTCGGCGCGCGTCCGGTCTGGCTCCTGGTACAGCGCTGGCTGATGGGCGCGGTGCTTGCCGGGCTCGCGTTGAGAATGGCATTTGAGGCACGGCGCGCATGAGCAGGATGGCAAACATGAAAGCGTCCGGCACCAGCGCGCGCGCGCGCCTCGCCGAGATCATCCGCACGCGCTCATTCGGGCGCGGAGAGATCACGCTCGCCTCGGGACGCAAGAGCGATTTCTATTTCAATCTCAAACCGACCATGCTCGACGCCGAGGGCGCGAGCCTGCTGGCGGAACTCACGCTCGACGCGCTCGCGGGCGAAAAGATCGACTATGTCGGCGGGCTTGAGATGGGCGCGGTGCCGATCGCGGGCGCGATCGCGCAACTGAGCTTCATGAAGGGCCATCCGATCCAGGCGTTCTTCGTGCGCAAGAAGCCGAAGGAACATGGCGCCAAGCTCACGGTCGAGGGCCTTGCGCGCGGCGAGAGCCTGCAGGGAAAACGCGTCGTGGTCGTGGAAGACGTCACCACCACCGGCGGCTCGGCGCTCAAAGCGGTCGAGGTGGTGCGCGAGGCCGGCGGCGAAGTCGCGCTTGTGTTCACCATGGTCGACCGCGAGGAAGGCGCCGCCGAAACTTTCAAGGATGCCGGCTTGCCATTCCGTTCGCTTTACCGAGCGGGTGAATTTCTCAAGGGCTGACGGCGCGAGCGCGGCGGAAAAGCCGCGCGTCGCCTCGCCGCATGGGCAGGGTTGATCGCGTTTGCCAGAAGCATGGCTGACAAACGTGATAAATTACCCAATGATCCGCCGCTTCGCCGCCGCGCTTGCCGCGTGCGTCTTTTTTTCTTGCATGACCACGCCCGCGCAGGCCGCCGCGTTCGATGGCGCGGCGCTGACCTTTCCTTGGGCGCTGCCTTTCGCCGGCATCCTCATTTCGATCGCGACCGGGCCGCTCCTGTTTCCGAAGCTCTGGCACCATCATTACGGAAAAATCGCAACGCTGTGGGCCGCGCTCGCGCTTGCCCCGATCGCATTCGTTTTCGGCGTGCCGGCCGCTTTCGGAGCCTTGGTGCATGCCGTGGTGGCGGAATATCTGAGCTTCATCGTATTGCTGTTCGCGCTCTATACGGTCGCGGGCGGGATTCTGGTGACCGGCGACCTGCGCGGGACGCCGGCGGTCAATACCGGCATTCTCGCGCTCGGCACAAGCATGGCCAGTATTGTCGGCACCACCGGCGCGGCCATGATCCTGATCCGCCCGCTGCTGCGCGCCAACCGCACCCGCGCCAGCAATGTGCATGTCGTCATCTTCTTCATCATTCTTGTCGCCAATATCGGCGGCGCGCTCAGTCCGCTCGGCGATCCGCCCTTGTTCGTCGGCTTCCTGCGCGGCATCGATTTCTTCTGGACCGCGCAGCATCTCTGGCTGCAGACAGCGATCGTTTCCGTGCTGGTGCTCGCGCTTTTCTTCGCGGCCGACCTTTGGTTCGCCCGGCGCGACGGCCTGCCAAAACGCGCCTCCAAGAAGCCTGCGCCAATCCGCATCCGCGGCCGCATCAATTTCATTCTGATCGCACTTATCGTCGCGGCGATCCTCATCTCGGCGATCTGGCAGCCGGGCGCGGCCTTCGACATTTTCGGCACGCCGATGGCGCTGCAGAATCTCGTGCGCGACGCCGCATTGATCGGCATTGCGCTGCTCTCGCTCTGGCTCACGCCGAACGAGCATCGCGCGTCCAACGGATTTACCTTCGAGCCGATCCGCGAAGTAGCGATCCTGTTCGCGGGGATTTTCGTCGCCATCGTTCCGGTGCTGGCGATGCTGCAGGCCGGACGCGCCGGGCCTTTCGCCTTCCTGCTCACCGCCGTCACCGCCAATGACGGGCTGCCGCACGAGGCCGCCTATTTCTGGCTGACCGGAATTCTCTCGGCCTTCCTCGACAACGCGCCGACCTATCTCGTCTTCTTCGAGCTCGCGGGCGGCGACGCGGCAAGACTGATGGGTCCGCTCGCAGGAACGCTCGCCGCGATCTCGATGGGCGCGGTCTATATGGGCGCGCTCACCTATATCGGGAACGCGCCCAATTTCATGATCTATGCGATCGCGACCGAAAACGGGGTGAAGATGCCGAGCTTCTTCGGCTATCTGTTCTGGGCCGCGCTGATCCTCGTGCCGCTGTTCATGCTGCTCACGCTGCTGCCGATTTCTCCGATCCTGAAATTCGGCTAGCGAACCGTCGCGACCGCGACCGTGGCCGGCTGCGGGACATCGGTGCGCTTCCTGTGGGGGGCATCCGGATGCCAGCCAAGAACAGCCAGCATCACAAAGAAGCCGATGACGTAGGCGAGAGCGACATGCCAGCCGTGGCGCAGCCACAGCCCGACCGATTTCGCCTCCGGATACATGTTGGACAGCGCAACGCCGGCGGACGAGCCGAACCAGATCATGGATCCGCCGAAGCCGACCGCATAGGCGAGGAAGCCCCAGTCATAGCCGCCCTGCTTGAGCGCGAGCGCGGTGAGCGGGATGTTGTCGAACACGGCGGAGACGAAGCCGAGGCCGAGCGCGGTCTGCCAGGATGCGAGCGGAAGCTTCTCGACCGGCATCATCGACGCGCAGGTGACCAGCGAAAGCAGGAAGATGGTGCCCATGAAGGTTTCCGGCATCACTTCCCAATCCGGCCGCCGCAGCGGCGCGGTCAGAAGAATCACCGCCCAGACCGCAAGCCCGATCACCGGAAGCATGTCGAGCAAGGCCGGGAAGCGGACATTCGCGATCACGTTGGCAAGAATGGCCACGATCAGGATCGCCGCGACGATCCCCAGCCTGATCCATTCGATCTTCAATCCACGCGGCGCGTGCTTTTTGATCGGCGAATAAGCATGCTGCTGGAACGACGCCGGGATGCCGAAGATCACGATCGCGACGGAAGCCGCGACAAACGCCTCCAGCACGCTGAGCGGACTGACGCCGTCGATCCACATCATGGTGGTCGTGGTGTCGCCGACCACGCTGCCGGAGCCGCCGGCATTGGAGGCCGCGACGATGGCCGCGAGATAGCCGATATGGACTTTTCCGCGGAACACATGCCGCGCCATGGTGCCGCCGATCAGCGCGGCGGCGATATTGTCGAGGAAGCTCGAAATCACCGCGATCACGACCAGCAGCACGAAGCCGCCCTTCCAGTCGTCCGGCAGGAAGGCCGGCATCTCGTCGGGCACGCCGCTCTTCTCGAAATGGCGCGACAGCAGCGCGAAGCCCATCAGCAGCAGGAACAGGTTCGCGAGGATCACCCATTCGTGCTGCATGTGCAGCGCGAGGCCCGCCAACCCGGCGCCGAACTTGAAGCCGGTGAAAACGAGCTTGTAGAGCGTGATCGCGGCGAGACCAGTCAGCGCGACCGCCAGGGTATGATGGTGAAACAATGCAACGCCGAGCAGCGTCAGTCCGAACAGAATGAAATCGACTGGAATGCCCAGCAGCATTATCGGCTCAACCATGCCCCTTGATCTCCCCCCAGGATTGTTTCCGCGGCCGCTTGGATGCTTACGGCCTTGCCCCGGCCTCTTCTAGCGTGCGGGATCGGGGCGGGCCAAGCGGAAACAGCGAACGAAAGCAAGGCGAATGGCCGCGATCGGGGTCCCGGATGGCAGAACGACTCGCCCATCATTTGAGCGGCCGCGCGAACGGCGCGTTTACCGCTCTGCTTTAACTTTGAACCGGCTGCGCGCCCGGGCCGACCAACGCCCAGATGCAACCTTTGGCTACCCTGCGCGTTACCTGGGCAGCCGGAGTTTATCGTTTTTTGGGGACTTGCCGTGACCGTCAATCGACCCGTTTCCCGCTCGCTGGCTGCGATGATTGCAGCCGCGGTGCTTTCGGCAGCGATGCCGGCGCCCGCCTCGGCGCAGGGGCTGTTCGATTTCCTGTTCGGCACCCGCCGCTCGGCGCCGCAACCTGTCCCATCCTATGCCGATCCCGGCGATCCGCAGAGCGCCGATGCCGGCGAACGCGCCGATCGCTCCGCTGGCGGTCCCGCCGTCGCTTTCTGCGTGCGAACCTGCGACGGGCACTTCTTTCCGATCCAGCGTAATTCCAGCGCGTCGCCGGTCGAAACCTGCCAGTCGCTCTGCCCGGCCGCCACGACCAAAATCTATAACGGCAGCGGAATCGCGAGCGCCGTGTCGCTCGACGGCAAGCGTTATTCCGACCTGCCGAATGCCTTCGCCTATCGCGACAAGATCGTTTCGAATTGCACCTGTAACGGCAAGACCGCGTTCGGCCTGGCCAATATCGACGTGAAAAGCGATCCGACGCTCAAGCCCGGCGACATCGTCGCCACGCATGAAGGGCTCACGCAGTTTCGCGCCGGCGCGCGGCGCGGCGCGGGGGAGTTCACCCCGATCAGCAAAGCCGTGCTGATGGCCGACAAGAAACTGTCCGGCCTCAAGGTGGCGCCGCGCGGCGACGAGCCTGTCGGCGTCGACTAATTTCGATCCTTTGGTCGAACTTATCCGACCTCATCCTGAGGAACGGTTCGAAGAACCGCGTCTCGAAGGACGAGGTCGGCCCCATCCTTCGAGACGCATTGCTTCGCAATGCTCCTCAGGATGAGGCCGGACGCAGCCGCCCCATCACATCCTGCGCGATCGACAGCGCAGAGGTGAGCCCCGGCGATTCGATTCCGAACAGATGCACAAGCCCGGCCATGCCGTGCTGCGCCGGGCCTTCGATCATGAAATCGGCGGCGGGTTGTCCCGGCGCGGTGAGCTTCGGACGGATGCCGGAATAATCCGGGACCAACGTCCCGTCGGCGAGCGCCGGCCAATAGCTGCGGATGCGGGCGTAGAATGAATCGGCGCGGCGGGGATCGACCTCGTAATGCTCGGCCTCGATCCATTCGACATCGGGACCAAAACGCATGCGACCGGCGAGATCGAGCGTGACATGCACGCCGAGCCCGCCATCGACCGGCGTCGGATAGATCAGCCGCGAGAAAACCGGCCGGCCCGCATAGCTGAAATAGTTTCCCTTTGCGAGCACGAGCGGCGGCACGCGCTGCTCGGGATAACCGTCTGTCTTTCGCGCCAGGCCTTGCGCGCCGAGACCCGCGGAATTGATCACCGCATCCGCCTGCATATTGCCGGCCTCGCGTCCGCCGAAGCGAACCTCCCAGCCGCCCGCTTTCGGCGTCAGACGCTCGACCGGCGTTTCGAACGCGATCACGCCGCCGCTATTCTCCAGATCGCCCTGCAAGGCGAGCATGAAGGAATGGCCGTCGATGATTCCGGTTTCCGGAGACGTGAGCGCGGCGATGCAGGATAATTCCGGCTCGAGCGCCCGCGCCGCGTTACCGCCGATCAGTTCCAGGCCCTCGACGCCGTTCTTCTGGCCTTGCGCATGCAGCGTCTCGACCTTGGCGCGCTCGGCGTCGCTGGTCGCGACGATCAGCTTGCCGCATTTGCGGTGCGGGACGCCGTGGCTCTCGCAGAATTCGTACAGCATCCGGTTGCCGCGCACGCAATGTTTCGCGCGCAGCGAGCCGGACGGATAATACATTCCGGCATGGATGACTTCGCTGTTGCGGGACGACACGCCCGTGCCGATGCCGCTTGCCGCTTCCGCGACGATGACATCGTGACCCGCCATCGCGGCCGCGCGTGTGATTGCGAGACCGACGACGCCGGCGCCTATGACCAGAATTTGCAAGCGGGCGTTTCCCTGACCTTGAATTTCATGCGGCGCTTCGCCGAGACGACAAGCCGTAAATGAGCTGTGGAGTCAACGGACGTACGGCAAGCAAAAAGGGCGGCCACGAGGCCGCCCTTTTTGTCATTCCGGGACGCGAGTGAAACGAGCGGGGCCGGAATCCATAACCACGATTCCGGAATATGGATTCCGGGTTCGCGCCTTTCGGCGCGCCCGGAATGACAGATCACTCCGCCGCCAAGCGCACTTCCGGCGCCGCGGCGCGCACGTCGGACGAAACGTCCTTCTCGAACTTGACGAAATTGTCCTGGAACATCTTCACGAGCTTGCGCGCGGTGGCGTCGAACTCGGCTTTGTCCTTCCAGGTCTTCATTGGATAAAGCAGATGCGGCTCGACGCCGGGCACCGAGGTCGGCACCGAGAAGCCGAAATACGGATCGGTGCGGAACGAAGCGTTCTTCAACGAACCATTGAGCGCAGCGGTCACCAAAGCGCGCGTCGCCTTGATCGGCATGCGGCGGCCAACGCCGTAGAGCCCGCCGGTCCAGCCGGAATTGACCAGCCAGCAATCGACATTGTGCTCGGTGATATATTTGCGGAACAGATCGCCGTATTCCGCCGGCGGGCGCGGCAGGAACGGCGCGCCGAAGCAGGTCGAGAATTCAGGCTGCACGCCGACAAGACCCTTCTCGGTGCCGGCGACCTTCGCGGTGTAGCCGGACAGGAAGTGATACATCGCCTGCGCGGGCGAGAGCTTGGCGATCGGCGGCATCACGCCATAGGCGTCGGCGGTGAGGAACACGACATTCTTCGGATGGCCGGCGCAGCCGGTGCGCGACGCATTCGGGATGAAATCGAGCGGATAGGCCGAGCGGGTGTTTTCCGTCTTGGCCTGATCGTCGTAATCGGGAATGCGCGTGTCCGGATCGAACACGACATTTTCCAGGATCGCGCCGAAACGGTTGGTGGCGTCCCAGATTTGCGGCTCGGCGTCGCGCGACAGCCGGATGGTCTTGGCGTAGCAGCCACCCTCGAAATTGAAGATGCCGTCGGGGCCCCAGCCGGTCTCGTCGTCGCCAATGAGCGTGCGATTGGGGTCGGCGGAGAGCGTGGTCTTGCCGGTGCCGGACAGACCGAAGAACAGCGCCGAATCTCCGTCCGGGCCGACATTGGCCGAGCAATGCATCGGCATCACGCCCTGTGCGGGCAGATAGAAATTGAGCGTGGTAAAAACCGACTTCTTGATCTCGCCCGCGTAGGACGAGCCGCAAATGAGAACAATCTTCCGGCTGAAATCGATCGCCACCATGGTGTCGGAGCCATCGCGGCCGCCATGACGCTTCGCATCGGGCCGAAATGACGGCAGATCGACGATGGTCAGTTCGGGGGCGAAGCTTTCAAGTTCGACATCGTTGGGGCGGATCAGCAGCGTGCGGATGAACAGCGAATGCCAGGCGAGCTCGGTATAGACGCGCGTGCAAATGCGATATTTCGGATTGGCCCCGCCATAGAGATCCTGCGCGAACAGCGTCTTGCCTTTCATGTGCGCGAGGAAATCCTGATACAGATTTTCGAAATGCTCATGGCTGAGCTTTCGGTTACCGTCCCACCAGACGGATTTTTCGGTCAGGGCGTCGACGACCGTATGCTTGTCCTTGGGCGAGCGTCCGGTGTGATGGCCGGTTTCCGCGCAGAGCGCGCCGCCGGCGACGATCTGGGCTTCGCCATTCGCGATGGCGTGCTCGTAGAGCGGCGGCTCGGTCAGGTTCCAGTGAATTTGCTTGAGGTCCTTGAAGCCGAATGGTTCGGCGCCAAAAGCTTTATTGCGTACGCCCGTCTCTTGCACGAAAACCTCCCGATACGCGCCGGCTATTGCCGGGCCGGAAATCATTAATTGCCGATTGTCGATGAACCGCCCTGAGGAATTATAGCGCCCTGCCCGGGCGCGCGCGACCTCATAGAACCTCATCGGCCGCATGCCAAGTATTTTGAGCGTGTATGGTTTCAGCCAAAGCTACGTTGCGCTGCATCAAAAATGCGCCCGATCGGGCGTCGTATCATCATACAACGCGCGGCCTTCGGCGGCGGGTTAATCTCCACGCCAGGACCGGCGCGACCTCAGGACTTTGCGCGCGCTTCATCTGCAAGTTGTTTGAGCACGGCCCTTAACGTGCCGGCCGCGGTGACGCGTTGCGGAAACGGCAAGCGCAAAGCGAGCCGGCCGTCCTGCAATTCGATCCCCTCCGGATCGAGGCCGGCGCAACGCCAGTCGCCATCGGGCGCGCCGAGCAGCTTGGTCGCGTAAAGCCGGCAGGCATCGGCGTGATCGTCGTTCATGTGGGCGACCGCGCCTTCCTCCGCCGCGAGCAATTCATCCGCGCCGGAGAGATCGAGGAGAATATCCTGCGGTTTCAGGTCGACGATGCGCCCGAAGCCTGCGACCAGATGCGCGCCGGTGACGACGATGCGATAAAACGCGAAATCCGGAAAATCGACGAACATGTCCGCTTCCGGCTGGCGCGCGAGATAGCGGCGGCGAACATGCGCATCGTCCGTCCGCTCGGCGCGGCCCATCAGCATGACGCGCGCGCCCTGCAGCGGATCGCCCTCCTTGCGCTCGTCGAGCATGAGCGAGACGCGTACATCGGCGAGAATGTTCTTGGTGTGTATGGCAAGCCGCGAAATCAGCAGCAGGGGCGAGCCGTCGAAGCCGGTCGCGACATTCACCAGCGAGCAATAGGGATCGCCGGACGGAACCATCAGGGTCGCGAGCGCGCCGCTGCGTCCCTCACGCAGGAGTTTTTTGGCGGCGGCTTTGGCGTCGAATGCGCTTGAAGCGTCCATCGAAAGCTCGATTTTTGACGTTAACGAATGGGCGAATGCCGTATTCTTTTCCGGTATGGGGTTGTTATCGCCCCAGAATCACATAGTTGTTGCAGGATAGACACATTTCAGCCCCGCTTTTCGGGCTTCACCAATGCCGGGATTTTACCGTCACGGATAGGGCTCATGCCGACAATCGCTTTGGTCGACGACGACCGCAACATTCTCACCTCCGTCTCGATCGCGCTCGAAGCCGAGGGCTATCGGATCATGACCTATACCGACGGCGCATCCGCGCTCGACGGCTTCAAGTCGTCTCCGCCGGACCTCGCCATCCTCGACATCAAGATGCCCCGCATGGATGGCATGGAGCTTCTGCGCCGCGTGCGCCAGAAGACCGATATGCCGGTGATCTTCCTCACCTCCAAGGACGAGGAAATCGACGAATTGTTCGGCCTCAAGATGGGCGCCGACGATTTCATCCGCAAACCCTTCTCGCAGCGCCTGCTGGTCGAGCGCGTGAAAGCCGTGCTGCGGCGCGGCGCACCCAAGGACGCCACTGCGCCGAAGGAAGTCGATGCCGCGAAGGTGCTGGAGCGCGGGCTTCTGCGCATGGACCCGGAACGGCATACCTGCACATGGAAGGGCGAACCTGTGACCCTGACGGTCACCGAGTTCCTGATCCTGCAGGCGCTGGCCACCCGCCCCGGCGTGGTGAAGAGCCGCAACGCGCTGATGGACGCGGCCTATGACGATCAGGTCTATGTCGACGACCGCACCATCGACAGCCACATCAAGCGGCTGCGCAAGAAATTCAAGGTCACCGACGACGATTTCGAGATGATCGAAACCCTGTACGGCGTCGGTTACCGTTTCAAGGAAGGCTGACCGGCCGCCCTATATCGGAACGGCGCATTGCGCTAGAATTGCCGGTCGAGGCTATCAGCGGCGAACGGACGATAAAGCTCAAGCGGACGCCACCCCTTGCTCGACCGGACTCAGGAACTCGCACAACAGGCCGCGGATGCCGACGGCCCCCCCGCGACGCCGCAGCGCGAAGAGCGCCGCAGCGCGGCTTCGGCCATGCGCGGCTTCTGGCAATTTTTCCTCACGCAAGGGTTTTCGAGCCTTACTCGCCGCATCGTCCTGCTCAACCTCGCCGGCCTGCTCGCGCTCGTCATCGGCATTCTTTATCTCTCGCAATTCCGCGCCGGCCTGATCGACGCGCGGGTGCGAAGCCTGCAGGTGCAGGCCGACATCATCGCCGGCGCGATCGCGGCTTCCGCCACGGTCGAGACCGACAGCATCACCATCGATCCCGACAAGCTGCTCGAATTGCAGACCGGCGACACCTACGGACCCGCCGACGACGTCCTGTCGGCGCTGGAATTCCCGATCAATCCGGAACGCGTCGCTCCCGTCCTGCGCCGTCTCATCACGCCGACCAATACGCGCGCGCGCATCTATGACCGCGACGGCGTTCTCGTGCTCGACAGCCGCAATCTCTATGGCCGCGGCGACGTGCTTCGCTTCGAATTGCCGCCGCCGAATGCGGGCAAGCCGGGATTCATCGAGCGGCAATGGAATTCCGTGCGCAAATGGCTCGCCAAGGGCGACCTGCCGCTTTACATCGAACTCGGCCCCGACAACGGCAAAGGCTATCCGGAGGTCGCCCAGGCTTTGGCCGGACAGAAGGCGAGCGTCGTGCGCATCAATCAGCGCGGCGAAGTCATCGTCTCGGTCGCCTCTCCCGTGCAGCGATTCCGCGCGGTGCGCGGCGTACTGCTGCTCTCGACGCAAGGCGCCGATATCGACCAGATGGTGGAAGCCGAACGCTGGGCGATCCTGAAGGTCTTTCTGGTCGCCGCCGCGGTGATGATAGTGCTCTCGATGCTGCTCGCGCGCACCATCGCAGGCCCCGTGCGCCGGCTCGCCGACGGCGCCGAACGCGTGCGGCGGCGCATCCGCTCGCGCGTGGAGATTCCCGATTTTACCAGGCGCGGAGACGAGATCGGCCACTTGTCCGGAACGTTGCGCGACATGACCAACGCGCTCTATAGCCGCATCGAGGGCATCGAAAGCTTCGCCGCCGACGTCGCGCATGAACTGAAAAATCCGCTGACCTCGCTGCGATCGGCGGTCGAGACCTTGCCGCTTGTGAAATCCAAGGACAGCCAGGACCGGCTGCTCGCCGTCATCCAGCACGACGTGCAGCGGCTCGACCGCCTGATCTCGGACATTTCAGACGCCAGCCGCCTCGACGCCGAATTGCAGCGGCAGGAAGCCGAGCCGGTCGACCTCGTCAAGCTACTCGCCGCGGTCGTGGAATCGACGGGCGGATTGCGCACCGATCACGGCGTCGACGTCACGCTGTCATTCGAAGGCGGCGCGGCGCAGGCTTTCATGGTGCATGGCCACGATTCGCGCATCGCCCAGGTGATCGACAACCTGGTGGAAAATGCGCGTTCCTTCTCGTCGCCGGGCGGCATGGTTCGCATCACCGGCCGCCGCCTGAAGAACGAGATCGAAATCGTCGTCGATGACGACGGACCGGGCATCCGCGAGGATGCTTTCGAGAAGATTTTCGAACGCTTCTATACCGACCGGCCGCATCAGGGCTTCGGCCAGAATTCCGGCCTCGGCCTGTCGATCTCCAAGCAGATCGTCGAAGCGCATGGCGGCCGCATGTGGGCGGAAAACCGCCGCGGCGTGCCGACGCATGATGGCGCGGCGCCGCTCGTTCTCGGCGCGCGCTTCATCGTGCGCCTGCCCGCGATGTGATGGACAGCGCGTCCCAATCGATTCCGCAGACCATTCACGCCTCCGCCGTGCTGGTCGGCGCGCGGGCGGTTCTGGTGCGCGGGCCGTCGGGCTCGGGAAAGTCGTCCTTCGTGCTCGTGTTGCTGCAGGCGGCGCGATCGGGAGCCTTGCCTTTCGCAAGGCTCATCGCCGATGACCGCGCCATTGTCAGCGCCGCGAACGGACGGCTGATCGTGCGGCCGCCGGAAGCGCTCAAAGGGCTGATCGAGGCGCGGGGCCTGGGCATTCTGCGCTATCCCTACGAGCCCGCCGCTGTCGCAGGCTGCGTCGTCGACCTTGGCGTCCCCGATTTGGAACGGATGCCGCCGCGGGCCGGGCGCGAAACGGCCATCGCCGGCGTCCGCCTTGCGCGGCTTGCGGTCGCACCCGGCGGCGACCCGCTGCCTTTGTTCAGGAGCTTCCTGGACCGGGCCTGCCTTCAGGCTTCAAATGACCCCTAGGCGGGTACTCGCAAAAGAGGCGAGGAGCCTATATTTACCGCAATGCAATATAGCGCTCTTATTGGCCGGAAGGGCCTTGCCAAGGCACTTTGGATGGTCAAGATGAGCGCCCTTTCGTGCGGCGCAAACTAAAAACCGCGCCCGCGAGGAGTGCATGAATGATCGGCCTTGTCCTCGTTACCCACGGTCGGCTCGCCATTGAGTTCCGTGCCGCTCTCGAACATGTCGTCGGCCCCCAGCAACAGATCGAATCGGTGACCATCGGTCCCGAGGACGATGTCGAGCAGCGCCGCAAAGACATCATCGAAGCGATCAAGCGCGTCGATTCCGGCGACGGCGTCGCCGTGCTCACCGACATGTTCGGCGGCACGCCGTCCAATCTTTCGATCTCCTGCATGAACCGGCCGAAGGTCGAAGTGGTCGCCGGCATCAATCTTCCGATGCTGGTCAAGCTTGCGAAGGTGCGCGGGGATTATCCGCTGCCGGAAGCCGTGATCGCGGCGCAGGAAGCCGGGCGCAAATACGTCACCATCGCCAGCCGGGTGCTCGCCGGAAAATGAGCGACGGCGTGGACGCGCAGGACGCGCTCGTGCGCGTTGTGGAAATCACCAATAAAAAAGGGCTGCATGCCCGCGCCTCCGCGAAATTCGTGCAGGCGGTCGAACGGTTCGAGGCCGAGATCACCGTGACGCGCGGATCGGAGACGGTCGGCGGCACCTCGATCATGGGGCTGATGATGCTCGCAGCCGGGCCCGGCACGTCGATCACGATCAAAGCGCGCGGCAAGGATGCCGCCGAGGCGATGAACGCCATCTGCGCGCTCATCAACGGGCGCTTCGGCGAAGAAGACTGACCGGCCGGCCGCGATCCGGTATGGTGAGGCAGCGAGCGGAGGGAACGCCATGAGCGACACCAGTGGTTCTCAGAAAAATCAGGACAGCAAGGCCGCCAAAGCCACGGTGCGTTATGTGGACCGGCCGGAATGCGCGGAGACCTTCGCCGATTCGATCAACAGCGTGTTTTTCGACGGCCAGACCATGCGCATCGAATTCGGCATCACCCGCATGGACGACATGAAGAAGGACCAGGCGCTGACCGGCCGCCGCTATCCGGCCTGTCGCCTGGTGCTGGCGCCCGCCGCGGCCATCGACCTCATCAACAAGATGCAGCAGACCGCCGCCGCGCTCCAGCAGGCCGGAATCGTGAGACAGGCGGAAAAGGCTCCGGCCACGCAAAAAGGCTGATTTCGAGCCGTTCCAAACACATAAAGAAAGCTTTATATCCTTCTTGCAGGCCGGCCGGACGCCTGCTATAGGCTCGCGCCAAGGCGGCTAAATCTTGTGCCGCGTATCTCCAATTTCAGGAACCGACATGAGCACCGCCGCAGCGAAGAAGGCCGCTTTCTCCGATTACATCGTCAAGGACATCGGCCTCGCCGATTTCGGCCGCAAGGAAATCTCGATCGCCGAAACCGAGATGCCGGGCCTGATGGCGACGCGCGAGGAATATGGCGCAAAGCAGCCGCTCAAGGGCGCGCGCATCGCGGGCTCCCTGCACATGACGATCCAGACCGCCGTCCTGATCGAAACGCTCGCCGCGCTCGGCGCGGACGTCCGCTGGGTGTCATGCAACATCTATTCGACGCAGGATCATGCCGCAGCCGCCATCGCCGCCGCCGGCATCCCCGTGTTCGCGGTCAAGGGCGAAACGCTCACCGATTACTGGGACTACACCGCCAAGCTGTTCGAGTGGCACGGCGGCGGCACGCCCAACATGATCCTCGATGACGGCGGCGACGCCACCATGCTGGTGCATCACGGCCTGCGCGCCGAGCAAGGTGATGTGGCGTTTCTGGACAAGCCGGGATCCGAGGAAGAGGAAGTGTTCTTCGCGCTGATCAAGCGGCTGCTGAAGGAAAAACCCAAAGGCTGGTTCGCGGAGATCGCAAAGAACATCAAGGGCGTTTCGGAAGAGACCACCACCGGCGTGCACCGTCTCTACACCATGGAGAAGGAAGGCAAGCTTCTGTTCCCGGCGATCAACGTCAACGACAGCGTGACCAAGTCGAAATTCGACAATCTCTATGGCTGCCGCGAGTCCCTCGTCGACGGCATCCGCCGCGGCACCGACGTGATGATGTCCGGCAAGGTCGCGATGGTCGCGGGCTTCGGCGACGTGGGCAAAGGCTCGGCGGCGTCGCTACGCCAGGCCGGCTGCCGCGTGCTGGTGTCCGAAGTCGATCCGATCTGCGCCTTGCAGGCGGCGATGGAAGGCTACGAAGTCACCACCATGGAAGACGCAGCGCCGCGCGCCGATATCTTCGTCACCGCGACCGGCAACAAGGACATCATCACCATCGAGCACATGCGCGCCATGAAGGATCGCGCCATCGTCTGCAATATCGGCCATTTCGACAATGAAATTCAGATCGCGCATCTGAAGAACCTGAAATGGAACAACATCAAGCCGCAGGTCGACGAGATCGAATTCCCGGACGGCAAGCGCATGATCCTGTTGTCGGAAGGCCGCCTTGTGAATCTCGGCAACGCGATGGGGCATCCCTCGTTCGTGATGTCGGCGTCCTTCACCAACCAGACGCTGGCGCAGATCGAATTGTGGGCCAACAACAAGGATGGCAAGTACGGCAAGAAGGTCTACGTGCTGCCGAAGTCGCTCGATGAAAAGGTCGCCCGGCTGCATCTCGCCAAGATCGGCGTGAAGCTGACCAAGCTGCGGCCCGATCAGGCCGAGTATATCGGCGTGAAGCCGGAAGGCCCGTACAAGGCGGATCATTACCGGTATTGATCGTTATTCGGCCTCATCCTGAGGAGCATTGCCAACGGGTCCGCGCGAAGCGCGGACCGATGATAAACTCCGCAATGCGTCTCGAAGGCCGCAAGTCGGGTTTACCCAACTTGCGCTCTTGAGCTGCCGATCTCGGGTAGACCCGAGATCGGATGCCGACCTCGATCCTTCGAGACGGCGCTTCGCGCCTCCTCAGGATGAGGTCGGAATTGCACCGCGCGGTTTTGATTGCCACGCCCGCCGGCACTAGCGGACCACGATCACCTTGGCGCCGACCTGTACGCGGCCGTAAAGGTCGGTGATGTCGTCATTCGTGAGCCGGATGCAGCCCGAAGAGTCGGCCTCGCCAACCGAGTCGGGATCATGCGTGCCGTGAATGCGATAGATGGTGGAGCCGATATAGAGCGCCCGCGCGCCGAGCGGATTGCCCGGTCCGCCCTTCATATGCTTGGGCAGATAAGGCTGGCGCTTGAGCATTTCCGGCGGCGGGCGCCAGTCCGGCCATTCTTTCTTGTTGGAGACGGTATGGATGCCGTTCCAGGTGTAGCCGTCGCGGCCGACGCCCACGCCGTAACGCAACGCACGGTTGGAACCGAGAACGAGAAAGAGCTTGCGCTCCTTCGTGAAGATAATGACCGTACCCGGTTTCTCCTTGGTTTCGAAACCGACTTCCTGCCGCTGCATCTGCAGCATCTCGAAAAGGCCGCGCACCTTGGCGCCGACCGGCCGTCCGCCGTTGAAGCGGCCTTCGGGATCGAAGCTCGTATTGGCGACGGCGTCCGGCAGAACGGCGCAAGACAACGCTCCAGCCAGCGCCGCAGCCAGCGTTATTCGGGACAGGATACGCAGTGACATTTCACTTCCTCGCCTTTGCCGTGCGCCTTCGCGACCGCGGCGGGATTATGCTTTTTCAATCCCGCTTGTCCAGTGTGCCGGGAATGTTGCGATGACGCAGCCGCGGGGTCTAGTTTTACGGCAGACAGGAGACTCGAACCATGACCG
>CAMDXM010000002.1 GCA_945878025.1 Pseudorhodoplanes sinuspersici
GCCGCCGCGCGCCGGAATGGCGTCGTTACTTCTTCGCGGCCTTGACCGGATCTTTCACCGCTTCGAAGGTGGCGAACTCCACGTTGTAGAGCGCGCCGTTCTTCTTCTCGACTTTGCGGATATAGATGTTCTGGATGATGTCGCGGGTATCGGGGTCGATCGTGATCGGACCGCGCGGGCTTTCCCACTTCATTCCCTTCATCGCAGCGATGAGCGAATCGCCGTCGGCCTTGCCGCCGGTCTTCTTCAGCGCCTCGTAGATCAGGTTCATGCCGTCGTAACCGCCGACCGACATGAAGTTCGGGCGGAAGTTATTAGCCTTGGTGAAGGCTTCGACATAGGCCTTGTTCTTCGCGGAGCCGTGGTCGGCGGAATAGAAATGCGCCGTCACGGTGCCGATCGCGGCATCGCCCATATTCGGCAGGAGATCGTCGTCGGTGACGTCGCCCGGTCCGATCAGCTTGATGCCGGCCTTGTCGAGGCCGCGCTCCACATATTGCTTCATGAAGGTGCCGCCCTGGCCGGACGGCACGAAGATGAAGATCGCGTCCGGCTTGGCGTCGGCCGCGCGCTGCAGGAACGGCGCGAAGTCAGGATTGGCGAGCGGAACCTTGATCGCTTCCACCACCGTGCCGCCAGCCGCCTTGAACGGCTCGCTGAACGATTTCTCGGCGTCGGCGCCCGGCGCATAATCCGATACGATGGTCACGACCTTCTTGATGCCGTTCTTGCCGGCCCAATCGGCGATGATGACGCAGGATTGCGCGACGGTGAAGCTCGTGCGTGCGATGTAAGGCGAGCGCTCGGTAATGATCGAGGTGCCCGCCGCCATCACGATGGCCGGGATCTTGGCCTCGGTCGCAAGCGGCGCGATGGCGAGCGCCGCCGGCGTGATCTCGAAGCCGGCGATGATGTTGACCTTGTCGTTGACGATCAGTTCCTGCGCGAGACGCTTGGTGTTGTCAGGGACGCTCGCGGAATCGCGAAGGATCACTTCCACTTTCTTGCCGGCGACCGTGGTGCCGTTCTGCTTCTGGAAGAGCTCGACGGCGGCCTTGATCTGCTTGCCGGTCGAAGCCTGCTGGCCGGTCATCGCGACGATGAGGCCGACCTTGACCGTGTCCTGCGCGGACGCGCCGCCCGCGGTCAACAGACCGAGGGTGACGGCCGCCATCGCGGTCCTCAATTTTCTGTTCAGCATGACAAATTTCCTCCCATTGGTTTTAAGTTCGGTTATTCGTCCGGGTTGAATCTCTAACAGCAGCATCAGTCGCGATCCACTCCGGTATTTCGCCGCAGCAATTGCGCCCCACCGGGACGGCGCTGCTCACTTTCAGTGCATACCAGTCCGAAAAATCGGTTCATTCCCATTCAAAGCAAGTGGCATTACATTTTCCTCGACGGCTTCGATCAGACATCGAAGAACACCGTTTCTCCTTCTCCCTGTATCCGGATATCGAAGCGATAGACGGTCTTTCCGCCGCGCGTTTCCTTTTTCGCGATCAGCGTATCGCGCCGGTCCGCCGGCACGAGTTTCAGGATCGGGTCCGATGCATTCGCGGCCTCGTCCGCGAAATAGAGCCGGGTATAGAGATGCGTGAGCAGCCCGCGCGCAAACACGGCGACGAGGATATGCGGTGCCTGCGGCTTGCCGTCGGGCGCCGCGATCGCGCCGGGCTTCACCGTATCGAACCAGAACAACCCTTTCGGATCGGTCGGGGAGCGGCCGAAGCCCTTGAACGACGTGTTCGGCGTAGCGCCGTTGCCGCCGCGAACCGGCAATCGGCCCTGTCCGTCGGCCTGCCAGATTTCGATCATCGCGTCGGGCATCGGCGCGCCATCGCCGTCGCTGACCACGCCCTCGATGCGGATGCGATCGCCGGCGACATCCGGCGTGATCAGATTGCCGGTCGCGAGATCCGACCAGTCGTATTGTCCGTTTGGCGTCAGACCATAAGCGAACCACGGTCCGACCGTCTGGGATGGAGTGAGGCCGGACATTTCAATGCTCCATCGGCGTGGCGTCGCGGCCGCGCAAGACGATGTCGAAACGATAGGCCAGCGCCCATTCCGGCACGGTGTTGTCGAGATCGAAAGAGCAGATCATGCGCGCGCGCGCCTTGAGATCGGTGACCGATTGCGAGATCGGATCGTATTCCAGCAGCGGATCGCCCGGGAAATACATCTGCGTCACGAGCCGCGAGAGGAAAGACCGGCCGAAGAGCGAGAAGTGGATATGAGCCGGACGCCACGCATTGTGGTGATTGCCCCAAGGATAGGCGCCGGGCTTGATGGTGACGAATTTGTAATGGCCGTCCTTGTCGGTCAGCGCGCGGCCAGCGCCGGTGAAATTCGGATCGAGCGGAGCAGGATGTTTCTCGCCGACATGGATGTAACGTCCGGCGGCGTTGGTTTGCCAGATTTCGACCAGCGCGTCCGGCACCGGGCGCGCATCCTCATCCAGTACATAGCCATGCAAAACAATGCGCTCGCCGAGCGGCTCGCCGGTCTTGCCATGCGCGGTCAGATCCTCGTCGCCGGGCCGGATCGCGTCATGGCCGTAAACCGGGCCGGTCAATTCCGACATCGTGTGCGGCACGATGATCAGCGGCTTCACCGGGTGACGCTTCGCCGTGCTCTTGTAGCCCGCAAAGGCTCGCGACGGATGCACCTTCATGCTGTCGATCGGGTAAACGATGGACATCTCGTAACTCCTTTATGCGACGCGCTCGAGCGCGAGCGAGACGCCCTGCCCGACGCCGACACACATCGTCGCCAGGCCAAGCTTGCCGCCGCGCGTCTCCAACCCGTGCATGGCGGTACCGGCCAGACGCGCGCCGGACATCCCGAGCGGATGACCGAGCGCGATCGCGCCGCCATGCGCGTTGACGTGCTCGGCGTCGTCGGACAACCCGAGCTGGCGCAGGCAGGCGAGCGATTGCGAGGCGAAGGCCTCGTTGAGCTCGATCAAATCGAAATTGCCGATTTTGAGCGATAATCGCTCCAAAAGTTTGCGCGTGGAAGGCACCGGGCCGATGCCCATGATGCGCGGCGGCACGCCCGCCGACGCCATGCCGAGAACGCGCGCTCGCGCCTTCAGACCATGCTTCTTCACGGCCGCGTCCGAGGCGAGGATGAGCGCCGCCGCGCCGTCGTTGACACCCGAGGCATTGCCCGCGGTGACAGTGCCCGGATTACGGAACGGCGTCTTGAGCTTGGCGAGGCTTTCGAGCGTGGTGTCGGCGCGCGGATGCTCATCCTTGTCCACCACAACGGGGCCGGCCTTGCCGCCCGGAATCTCGACCGGAACGATCTCCTGCGCGAAGAAGCCCGAGGCGACGGCCTTGCCCGCGCGCTGCTGCGAGCGCACGGCAAAGGCATCCTGATCGGCACGCGCGATCTGGAATTCCTCAGCGACGTTTTCGCCGGTTTCCGGCATCGAATCGACGCCGTATTGCTGCTTCATCAGCGGATTGATGAAGCGCCAGCCGATGGTGGTGTCGAATGTCTCGATGCTGCGCGAAAATGCTTCCTGCGCCTTGCCCATGACGAAGGGCGCCCGCGTCATCGATTCGACGCCGCCCGCGATCGCAAATTCCATTTCACCGGAACGGATCGCGCGCGCGGCGCTGCCGACCGCGTCGAGACCCGATGCGCAGAGCCGGTTGAGCGTGACGCCGGGAACGCTGTCCGGCAATCCGGCCAGCAACAAAGCCATGCGCGCGACATTGCGGTTGTCCTCGCCGGCCTGATTGGCGCAGCCGAGATAAACTTCGTCGAGCGCGGTCCAGTCGGCCTTGGCGTTGCGCCTGATCAGCGCCTTGATCGGGCCCGCCGCGAGATCGTCGGCGCGCACCCTGGCAAGCGCGCCGCCATAGCGGCCGATCGGCGTGCGGACAAAGTCGCAGATGAAGACGTCGCGCATGCCCTATTCCTTCTGCGCCGCTTCGCCGTGAGCGCGCGCGGTGCGCGCGTGAAGCTCACGGAGCACGTCGAGTTCCTGCGCGGTCGGCGGCGCGGTCTCCGCGACCTTGTTCGCATAGCGAACCTGCCAGCCGGTATTGTCCTGGATCTGCTCGCGCGTCACGCCCGGATGGATCGAGACCACGGTCATCTCCTTGGTTTCCGGATCGGGCTCAAAGATACACAAGTCCGTCACCAAGCGCGTCGGGCCTTTGGTCTTCACGCCGAGCTTTTCGCGATGCTTGCCGCCCTCGCCGTGTCCAAGCGAAGTGACGAAATCGAGCTTGCCGACGAAGCCGCGCTTGCCCTGCGCCATGATGATGAAAATCTCGCCACAGGAATTGGCGATCTCCGGCGCGCCGCCGCCGCCGGGCAGCCGCACCTTCGGCTTGTCGTAGGGGCCGACCACGGTCGTGTTCAGGTTGGCGTATTTGTCGATCTGCGCGCCGCCGAGGAACCCCACGGTGATGCGCCCGCCCTGCAGCCAATAGCGGAACATTTCCGGCACCGACACCGTGGTCAGCGCGGTGTCGCATAATTCGCCGTCGCCGATCGAGAGCGGCAAGACGGTCGGCTTGGTCGCGACGGTACCCGATTCATAGATCAGCGTGATGCCGGGTGCATGCGTCAGCCGCGCTACATTCGACGCCGCCGACGGCATGCCAATGCCGACAAAGCAGACGTCCTCGTTGCGCAAAGCGCGCGCCGCTGCAATCGTCATGATCTCGTTGGGTTTGTAAGCTGCGCTCATGCCGGTCACTCCGCCGCGATCCGCAGCGCACGCACATGCGCAGCGAACACATCCGGGGTCTTGCCGAGTACATTCTCCTTCATCCAGGCGAGAAAACTATCGCGTTCGCGCGAGATGCCGTCCCATTCCTTGTAGAAGGCGTTGAAGCGCGTGTAATAGCCCTGCGCGTAAGAAGGAAATGCCCCGCCCGGCACGACCGCGATGGCGCTCACCGTCCAGGAGGGAAGAATACAGGCGTTAAGGCTGCGCGGACCGAAGTCGTCGACGACCTCCTCGACCGTCACGAGCGAACGCTTGGCGGCGAGCACCGCTTCCTTTTGCACGCCGAGAATGCCTTCCAGCAGCACATTGCCTTCGCGGTCGGCCTTGAGCGCGTGGATCACGGCGGCATCCGGCCGGTGCGCGGGAACGGTCGCAAGTTTTTCCCCGGTATAGGGACAGGTGATGCTTTTGATTTTCGGATTCACTTTCGGCAAATCGGTGCCGATATAGCCGCGGAACACTGCGCAAGGCAGGCCGGCCGCGCCCGCCTCATAAGCGTTCGCCATCGCCGCATGCGAATGTTCCTCGATCTCGAGCTTGTGCGGCCAGCCATTCTCGATCGCGTCGCGCAGGCGATGCAGCGAACCGACGCCGGGATTGCCGCCCCATGAAAAGACCAGCCGGTCGGCGCAGCCCATCCCGATCATCTGGTCATAGATCAGGTCCGGCGTCATGCGGATCAGCGTGAGATGCTTGCGCCCCTGACGGATCACCTCGTGTCCCGCCGCATGCGGGATCAGATGGGTGAATCCTTCCATCGACACCGTGTCGCCATCGCGGACAACGGATTCGACGGCTTCGGCCAATGAAAGCACGCGAGACATCAGCGTTTCCTAGAGCACGATGCCGAAAAGTGCGAAGCGGTTTTCGGACAACATCATGCTCCCTTGTTAGATGTGCGTTAATCGCACATTGTTTTCTATGCGTAATTTAAGCTCTTCACATTGAACTGGTCAATCGCGCTTGACACGATGTGCGATAATCGCACACGTTAGCCTCTCAACGCGCGGAATTCGCATATGCCCGCACGCCGCAGCCCGCAAGGCAACCCCGATTTCATCGCCGGCCTCGGCAAGGGCCTGGCCGTGATCGAATGTTTCGACGACGAGCATGCCCAGCTGACCATTGCCGGCGTGGCCGCGAAGACGGAGTTAAGCCGCGCCGCGGCGCGCCGCTGCCTGCTGACGCTGCAGGAACTCGGTTATGTCGATTACGACAGCAATCTGTTCCGTCTGACGCCGCGCGTGCTGCGGCTCGGCTATGCATATATCGCCTCGAGCGAATTGCCGCAGATCATCCAGCCGCATCTCGAACGCCTGAGCGGGCAGATCCGCGAATCCTGTTCGGCCTCGATCCTCGACGGCGGCGAGATTCTCTATGTCGCGCGCGCCGCGACCAAGCGCATCATGTCGGTCAGCCTCGGCGTCGGTACGCGGCTCCCCGCCTATTGCACGTCGATGGGGCGTGTATTGCTCGCAGCCCTCGATCCCGACGAAGCCGCAAGACGCATCGCAAGCTTCCGGCGCACGCCGTTCACCCCGCATACCCGAACGCGCAAGGAGGAACTGGCCGATATCCTTCACGGTGTGCGCGAAGACGGATATTGCGTCGTCGATCAGGAGCTGGAGATCGGGCTCGTTTCGATGGCGGTTCCCGTGCTCAACCATGCCGGCCAGACCGTGGCCGCGCTCAATATCGGCGCGCAGTCGGCGCGCGTGAATGCCGGCGAGATGGCCGGCCGCTTCCTGCCGGCTTTGCTGGCGGCGCAGAAAAGCTTGCGCCCGCTCATCAACAAGACAGCGCCGGTTACCATTTAGCGCTCCGTTTGTCTTGACCGATTCCGCGCGAAAAGGAATGCTGGATAACAAATCGCGCATGCAGCGCAATCCGGCAAAAGCCTGCCCCGGACTTGATCCGGGGGGAACCGGTTTGCCGCAAGATTGCGCGACACGTGAGCGAATCCGGGCGCGAATCTGGCGGAACGACAAACGATGGATCCCAAAGGACAAGTGGCCCTGATCACCGGCGGCGCGTCGGGGCTTGGAGCCGCGACAGCGGAGGTGCTGGCCGCGGCCGGCGCGAAGGTCGCTCTCCTCGACGTCAACGAAAAGGCCGCGAGTGAGAACGCAGCGAAGCTCGGCGGCATGGCGGCGGCCTGCGACGTCACCGACGAGAAAAGCGCTCTCGGCGCGCTCGCCAAGGTCCGCGAAAAATTCGGCGTCGCGCGCATCCTGGTGAATTGCGCAGGCGTCGGCCCGGCCAAGCGCATTCTCGGCCGCGACGGACCGATGCTCCTTTCCGATTACAGGAAAGTCATCGAGATCAACCTGATCGGCACCTTCAACATGCTGCGTCTCGCTGCGGCCGACATGAGCAAGGCCGACCCGCTGCCCGACGGCGAGCGCGGCGTGATCATCTCGACCGCCTCGGTCGCGGCGTTCGAAGGGCAGGTGGGACAGGCCGCCTATGCGTCCTCGAAAGGCGGCGTCGCGGCATTGACTCTGCCGGCCGCGCGCGAACTGGCGCAATTCTCCATCCGCGTCGCCGCGATCGCGCCCGGCATTTTCGGCACGCCGATGCTCACCGCGCTGCCGCAGGAAACGCAGGACAGCCTCGGCGCATCCGTGCCGTTTCCGAAGCGGCTCGGCGCGCCGCGTGAATTCGGCGAGCTTGTGCTCGCCATCGTGCGCAACGGCTATATCAACGGCGAAGTGATCCGCATCGACGGCGCGCTGCGCATGGCGCCGCGTTAGAGCATGATGCCGAAAAGTGTGAAGCGGCTTTCGGATAACATCATGCTCCAAATCAAAAGATCAGCATGTTAAAAAATTCCAGGACGCTGCGGATCGAATGGGGCGATTGCGACCCGGCAGGCATCGTTTTCTATCCGCGTTATTTCGCGATGTTCGATCACTCCACCACCACGCTGATCGCGGCGGCCTGCGGACTGAACAAATACGAGCTTCTTCAGCGATACGATTTCGCGGGCTATCCGATGGTCGATACCCGCGCGCGCTTCATGATTCCCTGCCGCTTCGGCGACGACGTCACGATCGATTCCACTTTCGTGAAGATCGGCCGGTCGAGTTTCGACGTGGAACACCGGCTGTTCAAGAAGGGCGAGCTCTGTCTCGAAGGCTTCGAGACTCGCGTCTGGGTCGGGCGCGACCCGAACGACGCCTCGAGGATCAAGTCGAAACCGATCCCGGACGATCTCGCCGCCAAGTTCCGGGCAAATCCATGAAACGCGCGGCGCGCCGGCCATCCCGAGCGAAAGTGGCCCCCGCGCGCGCGGCGCAGCAGGGGCGCACGTCGCCCGACGCCGCGATCGACATCACGCCGCTGCCGGACGCCATCGGCTACATGCTCCGCCGCGCGCATCTCGTCGTGGTGAAGAATTTCATGACGGTTTGCGACGAGCTCAACATCCGTCCCGGACAATACGGCATCCTGACCGTGATCGAGAACAATCCGGGCCTCAAGCAGATCGATGTCAGTCTCGCGCTCGGCATCAAGCGCACCAACATGGTGGCGCTGATCGATATTCTGGAGAAGCGTGCGCTGGTCCGCCGCGTCGTCGTGCGCGCCGACCGGCGATCCTATGCGCTGCATCTGACCCCGAAGGGCAAAGCCTTCATGTCGAAATTGCGCGCGCGCTCCGCTCAGCATGAGGAGGAAGTCAGCGCGGCTTTGGGAGAAAACGGACGCGCGCAATTGCTTTCGCTGCTTCGCCGCCTGCTCGAACGGCTGCCTCCGATCGTGAGCGACGACGAGATCTGAACGGCGCGATCCGCCGCGGGGGGGTTGCGTTCCGGCGAAACGCGGAAAAACGCGCCTTATTCGCGGCCTGCGCCAAGCCTTGCCTGTGGGCTATCGGCGTCTGCGCATGCCATGCCGCGCATCATCTGCTAGCGTCCGGACCGATGGCTGTTCCGCGCCCCAAAGACACGCCGCCTCGCGAGGGATTTTCCGAGGACGGCGATCTCGTTCCGCCGCAGCCGGCGAATGACGGCGGCCGCGCAACGTCCGAAGACGCCGGGCGTATCACGCCCATGATGGAGCAATATATCGAGATCAAGGCCGCCAATCCGGACAGCCTGCTGTTCTACCGGATGGGCGATTTCTACGAATTATTTTTCGACGACGCGGAGGTCGCCTCGCGCGCGCTCGGCATCATGCTCACCAAGCGCGGCAAGCATCTTGGCCGCGACATCCCGATGTGCGGCGTGCCGGTCGAGCGCTCCGACGAATATCTGCACCGGCTGATTGCGCTCGGCCATCGGGTCGCGGTCTGCGAACAGCTGGAAGATCCGACGGAGGCGAAAAAGCGCGGCGCAAAAAGCGTCGTGCGCCGCGATGTCGTGCGTCTGGTCACGCCGGGCACGCTGACCGAAGACAGTTTGCTCGACGCCAGGCGCAATAATTATCTGCTGGCGATCGCGCGGGCGCGCGCTTCCGACGAGACCGACCGTTTCGCGCTGGCCTGGATCGATATCTCCACCGGCGAATTCCGCATTGTCGAATGCGAGGCGGGAACGCTCACGGCGGAAGTCGCGCGCCTCGAACCGAGCGAGATCATCCTGCCCGACGCGCTCTATAGCGATCCGGAACTGACACCCTGGCTGCGCAGTCTCGACCATGTCATGCCGCTCACCCGCGACGTGTTCGACGGCGCGACGGCGGATCGCAGGCTTGCGGATTATTTCGCGGTCGCGACCACGGAAGGGTTCGGGGCGCTGACACGGCTGGAGCTCACCGCCGCGGCGGCCTGCGTCACCTATGTGGAACGCACGCAGCTCGGCAAGCGCCCGCCATTGTCGCCGCCCTTGCGGGAGATTGCCGGCGCGACGCTCGCCATCGATCAGGCGACGCGCGCCAATCTCGAATTGATCCGCACATTGAACGGGGAGCGGCGCGGCTCGCTGCTCGCCGCCATCGACCGCACCGTGACGGCCGCGGGCTCGCGGCTTCTGGCGCAAAGGCTTTCGGCGCCGCTGACCGATCCCAAGGCGATCGACCGGCGGCTCGATTCGGTTTCGGCGCTGGTCGCCGACGCGCTGGCGCGGCAGGATATGCGCGAAAAGCTGAAAGCCGCCCCCGATCTCGCGCGCGCCTTGTCGCGGCTCGTGGTCGGGCGCGGTGGCCCGCGCGATCTCGCCGCAATCCGCGATGGCCTGCGCGCCGCAAGGGACATCGCCACCCGCATCCAGACAATCGTAAATTGCCCCGCCGAGATATCGGACGCGGCAGCGAACTTGATCCGGCCCGACGCCGCCATCGCCGCCGAACTCGCGATCGCGCTGGCGGACGAACTGCCGGCCTTCAAGCGCGACGGCGGTTTCGTGCGTCACGGCTTCGAATCCGCGCTCGACGAGGTGCGAGCGCTGCGCGACGAATCGCGCAAGGTGGTCGCGCAATTGCAGGCGCGCTATGCCGACGACACCGCCGTGCGCGGCCTGAAAATCCGGCACAACAACGTGCTCGGCTATTTCGTCGAGGTGACGGCGCAGCATGGCGACAAGCTGATGACGCCGCCGCTCAACGCACAATTCATCCATCGGCAAACGCTGGCCGGACAAGTGCGCTTCACCACAACGGAGCTTGGTGAATTGGAAGCCAAGATCGCGAGTGCCGCCGACCGCGCGCTCGGACTTGAGCTTGAGATTTTCGAGCGGCTCGCGGGCCGCGTGATCGCGGCGAGCGCTGACATCAAATCCGCGGCGGAAGCGCTGGCCGTGCTCGACGTGTCGGCTTCGCTCGCGGCACTGGCGGCCGAAAAGGATTATGTGCGGCCCGAGATCGACCGCGGACTTCGTTTCGACATCAAGGGCGCGCGCCATCCCGTGGTCGAGCAGGCGCTGGCGCAGACTGCGCCGTTCATCGCCAACGATTGCGACCTCTCTCCGCCTGCGAAGGAAAAGACCGGGCGCATCTGGGTGCTGACCGGCCCCAACATGGCGGGCAAGTCGACATTCCTGCGCCAGAACGCGCTGATCGTCATTCTCGCGCAGATGGGCGGCTTCGTCCCGGCCAAGAGCGCACATATCGGCGCGGTCGACCGGCTGTTCTCGCGCGTCGGAGCCGCCGACGATCTCGCGCGCGGACGCTCAACCTTCATGGTCGAGATGGTCGAGACCGCCGCCATCCTCAACCAGGCCGGCGAACGCTCGCTTGTCATCCTCGACGAAATCGGGCGCGGCACCGCGACCTTCGACGGCCTTTCGATCGCCTGGGCGACCATCGAGCATCTGCACGAGGTCAATCGCTGCCGCGCATTGTTCGCCACGCATTTTCACGAGCTTACCGCGCTCGCGACCAAACTGCCGCGCCTGCACAACGCGACCATGCGCGTGAAGGAATGGCAGGGGGACGTGGTGTTCCTGCACGAGGTGATGCCGGGCGCGGCCGACCGCTCCTACGGCATCCAGGTCGCGAAACTCGCGGGCCTTCCGCAAAGCGTGATCGAGCGCGCCAAGGTGGTTCTTGCCGGCCTCGAATCGGAACAACGCAAGGCGCCCTTGCGCGGATTCGACGATCTGCCGCTGTTCCAGGCGGCACCCGCGCCGGCAGCTGCGTCGCGCGAAACGCCACTGGATAAAGTGATCGCCGCAATCGAGGCGCTGCATCCCGACGAGATGTCGCCGCGCGAAGCGATGGACGCGCTTTACGCGCTCAAAGTCCGGCTCGCCGACATCAAGAAGCTTTAAAAATCCCACCAGCGGCGGATCAGCCAGATCAGCGCATTCCAGGCGATGCCGATCGCGAGCCCGGCGGCATAAGACCACCAGCCGCCAACGCTTGCCGCGAGATAGTGAACGGCGAGAAATCCGAGCGCCAGACCGAACAGAGGCGCGGGGATATGCGCGGCAACGCTCGCGGCCGCCGGACCGCCAACGCGCGGATGCAGGATGATGAAGAAGCTTCCCATCGCCACCGGGAAGACCGCGAAAACGCCGGACGCAAACGAGCCGATGCTGTGGCTCGCGGTCGTGACGACGACCACGCAGAGCGCGACGATGGCCGCCCGCCAGGCAATATCGCCGTGCGTCGCTTTCACCTTCGTCTTGACGCCTTCGACGCGGAAATGCCGGCCAGCAACGATGGTCGCGCCAAGCACAATCACATTGAGCAGGAGCGCGCTCGCCGGTGTCCAGCCGACAAGACGCAGTAACGCCGCACACGTAAACCACACCGCGAAAGCGCCGCCGAGGCTGATCGGCAGGCCGCGCTTTTGCGCCAGCACCGCATAAGAAAAAGCGAACAAGGCGCCCGAGGCGTTGGCGGCGATGCTGCCGACCGCGCTTTGCGCAATGAAGGACGGCGTATGCTCGAGTGCGAGGATGATATAGACCGCGCCCGCGGCCGTCGGCAAAGCCGCGATCAGCGCACCGATGAACGGGCCCGTCCGCTCCACGACAATCGTTGCCGTAACGACGATGGTCACGGTCAGGACAATCTTCAGAAGAAGACCGAACAGAAACATTTGGTCGGGTGTTGCGGCGCTCATGCGGGACGCCCGGTTTTCCGCTGCCGAGTAAGAAACAGCATCAGGTTCCAGACAATCGACACGGCAAGCGCAAGCGCGAGCGCCCACCCGTTGCCGAGCGGAATTGCCGCCACATGCAACGTGAGAACCGCGAGGCCGAATCCGAATAATCCGAGAATACCGCTGGCCAGCACCGCGGCGGCGGCGGGGCCGCCGATGCGGTGATGCAGGATCAGCATGATGCTGGTGAAGACCACTGGAAAGGCCGCGAGCACGCCGGTCGGTCCCGGGCCGATCCGGAAGCTGAGTGTGACAACCGCTCCAACAAGGCACGCCACCAGAAGCGCGCGCATGGCGAAATCGTACCAGCGCAGCCGGATCGGCGGCACGCGGACGTGCCGATACTTACGCACGATCAGAAAACTGATCGGGAAAATAACGACGTTCAAAAGCACGGCAATCCACGTCGTTGTCGAGATCGCCGTGAAGGCGATGACCGAGACGAGCCAGGCCAGAAACGCCCCCGGCACCGCGACGAGAAATTGCCCGCGTTGCGCGAGCAGCACGTAAGCCACGGCATAGATCGCTGCCGAGGCATTGAGCGCGAGGCTTGCGAGCGCGCTGCGCGAAATGAATTCTGGATCGTGATCGAGCGCGAGGAAGACGTAAGCCGGCCCCGCCGACACCGGCAGGGTTGCGATCAGGGCACCGATCGCCGGACCCGCGCGTTCGGCGGCGACGGTCGCGGTGATGACGAAGGACGCCGCGACAATCATTTTGATTGCGAGCGTCAGCGCGAAATAGAGTTCGGGGGACATGGTCAACCGGCGGCGTTCAAACGGGGGTGGACCATAGCCATCCCGCGCGAACACACCAGTCACACTTGTGCATGGACAAGATGCGCCGAATGCCGCGGTCGGCTGGCGAGCACGGCGCAATAGCCGGATGCAGGCAGGGCATCAGCCCCTCACCCGGCTCGGACCTTGCGGTCCTCGCCATCCTCTCCCCGTGAACGGGGAGAGGGAAAAAGTCTCACATGCGATTGAGGCTGACCGCGACGGGCGGGCCGGACTTGATAGTCTGGTACACCACGCAATAGCGCTCGGTGAGTTTCAGGAGCTGGTCGAGCTTGTCCTGCGGCGCGTCGGTATCGACGTCGAATGCGAGACGGATCTCGCGAAAGCCGACCGGCGCGTCCTTGGCGACGCCGAGCGTGCCGCGGAAATCGAGATCGCCCTCGGCGGAGACCTTGCCGGATTTGAGCGGGATATCGAGCGCGGTCGAAACCGCTTTGAGCGTCACGCCGGCGCAGGCGACAAGCGCCTCCAGCAGCATGTCGCCCGAGCAAAGCTCCATGCCGGAGCCGCCGGTCGCCGGATGCAGGCCGGCGATCGCGAGCGCGCGGCCGGTCTCGACCTTGCAGGCGATGTTCTGGTCGTCGAGCGTGCCTTTGGCGCGCAGCGTGATGACCGCCGCATTGGCATCGCTTTTATATTTATCCTTGATTGGGGCCTGCATTGCCCGCAATTGCGCCGCGTCCATGCCAGTCTCCTTTTTGAAGTCTTCTCTATATAGGCGCTATGGCGTCGGCGTCAGCACCACGCGGCCGACCACCTTGCCCGCTTTCAGATCCATCAGCCCCGCATTCGCTTCTTGCAACGGCCGCCGATCGATCGGAATGGGAGGCATGCGCGTCTTGCGCACCAGCGCGAGCAATTCCTTCAATTCCTTCGGACTGCCGACGTAAGACCCTCGCAGCGTCATCGCCTTGATCGGGATGAACGGCGTCGAAATGGTGACGTCGCCGCCGAACAGGCCGACGACGATCACGGTGCCGCCCTTGGTGATGCTGTCGATCCCGAGCTTCACGGTGGCGGACGAGCCGACGAAATCGACCACCGACCATACGCCATTCTTGGTTGCGTCCTGAATCTGCTTCACCGCGTCCGGTGCATTGCCGTCCACGGTCGCGAGCGCTCCAGCCTTCTTTGCCGCTTCGCGCTTTTTCGGATCGATGTCGACGACGATGGCGCCCTTGCCCTTCATCGCCTTGAGAATGGCAAGCGCCATCAGCCCGACGCCGCCGGCGCCGATAATGACAGTGGGCTCGCTCTTGAGCACGGCGCCGAATTTCTTCAGCGCGCTATAGGCGGTGACGCCGGAACAGGCGAGCGGCGCGGCCTGCTCCGGTTTGAGCGAGCCATAGTCCAGGAGATAACGCGGATGCGGCACGATGACATGATCGGCATATCCGCCGGGACGGAACACACCGACAAAACCCGGCTTGAGGCACAGATGTTCGTCGCCGCGCTTGCAGACCGCGCATTGGCCGCAGCCGATCCAGGGATAGACCAGACGCTTGGCGCCGATCTTCACACCCTTCGCTTTCGGGCCGAGCGCCACCACCTGCCCCGCGGTTTCGTGACCCATGGTGAGGGGCAGTTTCATGCCGCGGTCGGTCAGCTTCAGCGTCTTGCCGCCGCCGAGGTCATAAACGCCTTCCCAGAAATGCAGATCGCTGTGGCAGATCCCGGCCGCGGTCACGCGCAGCAGCACTTCGGTGCCGGCGGGCTTGGGTGTCGGCCGGTTCATCAGCCGCAGCGGCGCGCCGCATTCGCAAACGTCATAGCTTTGCATGGCTTTCCATCCCGGATCGTTGCCGAGGCTCGACCCGGCAATCCATTTCTTGTGCCGCGAGCTTTTTCCAGATGGATGCGCGGGTCAAGTCCGCGCATGACAATGCTGCGATGCGGCCCGCGTTATTACCACCACATCGCCGCGCCGGTTTCTGCCTTTGTGTCGCGATCGTCGACTGAGACATTGCGATCGAGCGAGCGGTCGAGCGCGGCCAGGACGCGGCGCTTGACGAAATCGAACGCCGCCGACTGGCGGTCGCGCGGGCGCGGCAGATCGGCCGCGATTTCCTCGTAAATGCGGCCCGGATGCGGGCGCATGACGACGATGCGGTCGGCGAGCACCGCGGCCTCGTCCACGTCGTGCGTGACGACCACGAGCGTTGGCGTCGGCTTCAGATCAGCCCAGAGCGAGAGCAGATGATCCTGCAGATCGGCGCGCGTGAAGGCGTCGAGCGCGGAAAACGGCTCGTCCAGCAGCAATACTTCCGGATTAGGCACCAATGCGCGCGCGATGGCGACGCGTTGCGCCTGCCCGCCCGACAATTCGCGCGGCCACACCTTGGCTTTATCGGACAGACCCACGCGCTCCAGCGCGTGCGCCACCCGCTGGCGCCGCTCGGACGCGGACAGATGATGCAGGCCGAATCCGACATTGTCGGCGACGGTGAGCCACGGAAGAAGGCGCGGCTCCTGGAATACGATCCCGATCTTCTCGTGCGGGGCGGTGATGGTGACGCCGTCGAGCTGCACGCGGCCCTGGCTCGGATTGTCGAGGCCGGACACGGCGCGCAGCAATGTCGATTTGCCGCAACCCGAGCCGCCGACAATGACCAGGATTTCGCCCGGCATGACCGAGAGCGACACGTTTTCGAGCGCGCGCACGTTGTTGGGATAGGTCTTTCCGACATGTTCGAGGGTCAGCATGTCACGCGCCCTCGCTACGCGCGCTGAAGCGGTCTTCCCAGCGCAGGAACGGCGCCGACGCCGCAGCGATGATCCAGTCCGTGGTTTTGCCGATGACGGCGAAGGTCACGATCGCGGCCACGATCTGCGCCGGCTTGCCGAGCTGCTGCCCGTCGATCAGGAGAAAGCCGAGCCCCTCCGACGCGCCGAGGAGTTCGGCCGCGACCACGAACATCCAGCCGAGACCGAGGCCCGAACGAAGCGATACGATGTAAGCGGGCAACACGGCCGGCAGCAGAATGCGGCGGACCAAAGCCGGACCCGAAAGGCGGAACACGCGGCCGACTTCCACGATCTTGCGGTCGACCGACATGATCGCGCCCATGACGCCGAGATAAACCGGAAAGAACACGCCGACCGCGATCAGCGTGATTTTCGATTGCTCGAAAATGCCGAACCACAGAATGAACAGCGGCACCCAGGCGATCGAGGGGATCGCACGCAACGCCTGCAGCGTCGGATCGAGCAGACGGCGCGACAGGACGGAATATCCGCTGATCGCGCCGAACAAGGTTCCCGCGACAACGCCGAGCGCGAAACCGGCCGCGACGCGGGCGACCGTCGCGCGCACATGCACCCAGAGCTCGCCGCTCCGTGCGAGTTCAACGAGCGTGTTCCAGATCACCGAAGGCGGCGGCACGAGACGCCCATTCGAGAAGCCTGCGCGCACCGCGAATTCCCAAAGCAAAGCGAGAGCGACCGGCAGCATGAGGCCGAGCAAGGCGCGGCTCCAGCGCCATGAACGGACCGCCTTGGTCCGCGCCGCCGCCGCCGAGGCTGGATCGAGCGTCATTGTCATATGCGCAGAAGACATGGACCAGTTCCGAATTTCAATCCCGGACCGCCGATGCGTGAATGGCGGCTCTGATAGAAGGAGCCGCCATTCGTCGTGCCGTCTCCGGTCCGGGAGGAGCTAAGGGAATACCGGAGATGGCGAGTCCGGTGATTAGTTCGTCAGCGGAACGCGGTCGTCGATCAGCGCGTCGACCGTCGCCTTGACGTCCACATTCGCGGCGATGACGCCGGCCTGCTGCAAAGCAAGTCCCGCCTGCAGGATGGAATCCTTCTGCGGCGCGCCGATCTTGGAATGCGTCAGCTCGGTGCGTTCCTTGAGCTGCTTGTCGACCACGGCCTCCGGCAGCTTGGTGACCGCGATGAAGGTGCTCTTCACGACATCCGGATTGGCGAGCGAGTATTTGCGGGCCTCTTCATAGACCTTCAGCACACGCGCAACGATCGCGGGCTGATCTTTCAGGAATTCCTCGCGCACATTGAGGATGCCCCAGGTGTTGGCGTCCTTGTTGCGGAAGAACAGCTTGGCGCCGTCTTCGACTTCAGCCGCCGCCATCATCGGGTCGAGACCGGCCCAGGCGTCGACGTCGCCGCGGATCAAAGCCGCCTTGCCGTCGGCATGCTGCAGGAGCACCGGCGTGATGTCCTTGTCGGAGAGCTTCTCGGCCAAGAGCGCGCGCACAAGGAAGATGTGCGGATCGGTGCCGCGCGTGACGGCGACGCGTTTGCCCTTGAGGTCGGAAACCTTGCTGATCGCGGAATCCTTGCGCGTCACAAGCGCGGTCCATTCGGGGCGCGAATAGACGTAGATCGACTTGATCGGGTTGCCGTTGATCTTGGCGACGAGCGCGGCGGAGCCCGCAGTCGAGCCGAAATCAATCGATGAGGCATTGAGGAATTCGAGCGCCTTGTTCGAACCGGCCGACTGCACCCAACGGATCGCGATGCCGTCCTTGGCGAATTCCTTTTCGAGCAGCCCCTTGTCCTTCAGGACCATCGAAACGGGATTGTAGGTCGCCCAGTCGATGCGGATTTCTGTCGGCTTATCGGCAGCGAACAAAGCCGTCGATGGCGCAAGGCCGATCAAAAGCGCGGACGCCAGAAGGGAACGCCGGGAAAGAAGTGTCATGATAACCTCCACAGATGTTGCGGCATCGGTGCCCGAAAGCGCTTCTGCCAACTTGAGGATGGAGGCGGGAATTTCGCCCCGCCCGTCAGCTTGTTGCGACGGGGAGAGGCCCCAACCGCTTTAGCTGCATTTGTTAAGCGCCCGCAAGCTGTTCGCTCAAATCGGCGCTACCCATTGAAATATAAGGCAAAATCGCATGCGTCAACGAGAAGATAATAACAATTTTAGCCCTTGCCGGAGATTCAATTTGTCGTCGCGATTGCCTCTGCAACAAAAATCATCTTTTCACTCCGAAGGCGGGCGGTGACAGCGCGCCAGCGCTTCGCTATCCGGTAGTCCCATGCTGACAATCGCTCCCGTACCGCGCGGCTCGGCCGATATCTTCGACGCACGCAAAGCCGCCGCCGATCTTGAAAAGCTGGCGGCGGATTTCGGCGGGCGCGAGCGCGAATTGCGCACCGCGGTCGCACAATGCCTCAAGGCGGCGCTAGTCGCGGGCCGCGCCAAGGCCGAGGAGTTGCTGCTCAAGGACCGGCATGGACGCCGCTGCGCCGAGCGGCTTTGCTTCATGCAGGACGAAATCATCCGCATCCTGTTCGAATTCGCCGCCAAGCATCTCTACCCGTCGCTCAATCCGTCGGAAGCCGAACACATGGCGGTGGTAGCGACCGGCGGCTACGGGCGCGGCCTGCTGGCGCCCGGCTCCGACATCGATCTTCTCTTCGTGCTTCCCTACAAGCAGACGGCGTGGGGCGAATCGATCGCGGAAGCCATTCTCTATTGCCTGTGGGACATGGGCCTGAAAGTCGGCCACGCGACACGCTCGGTCGACGAATGCATCCGCCAGGCCAAGGCGGACATGACCATCCGCACCGCGATCCTCGAAGCGCGCTATCTGTTCGGCGACGAAAAGCTGTTCGAGGAGCTGGTCGCGCGCTTCGACAAGAATGTCGTGCAGGGAAGTGCGCAGGAATTCGTGAACGCGAAGCTCGCCGAGCGCGAGGAGCGGCTGCGCAAAACGGGCCAGTCCCGCTATCTGGTCGAGCCCAACGTCAAGGACGGCAAGGGCGGCCTGCGCGATCTCCATACATTGTTCTGGATGGGAAAATACGTCTATCGCGTGCGCACCGTCGAGGAACTGGTGGACCATCATGTGTTCGACCAGGACGAATTGAAGCTGTTCCTGCGCTGCGAGGATTTTCTGTGGTCGGTGCGCTGCCACATGCATTTCGTCACCGGCCGGCCGGAAGAGCGCCTCTCCTTCGATATCCAGCGCGAGATCGCGGTGCGGCTCGGCTATACCGAGCATCCCGGCATGCAGGATGTCGAACGCTTCATGAAGCATTATTTCCTGATCGCGAAGGATGTCGGCGACCTCACCGCCATCCTGTGCGCCGCGCTGGAAGAGCTGCAGGCGAAAAGCGCGCCGGGTCTCGGGCGCATGATGGCGAAGTTCAAGCCGCGCAAAGGGCGCAGCCGGCTGCGCGAATCCGAGGATTTCGTCGTCGACAACAACCGCATCAACATCGCCGAGCCGGACGCTTTCGCGCGCGATCCGGTCAATCTGATCCGGATATTCTATCCCGCGCAAAAGCACGACCTTGCGTTTCATCCGGACGCGATGCGCGCGGCCGCGCGCTCGCTCAAGCTCATCGACCGGGCCGTGCAGGACGATCCCGAGGCCAACAAATTGTTTCTCGAAATCCTGATTTCGGAAAACAACGCCGAGACCGTATTGCGGCGGATGAACGAGGCCGGCGTTCTTGGCGCCTTCGTGCCGGCATTCGGCCGCGTGGTCGCGATGATGCAATTCAACATGTATCATCACTATACGGTCGACGAGCATCTCCTGCGCTGCATCGGAATCCTCACCGATATCGAGCGCGGCGGGAACGAGGAATACAGCCTCGCCAACGACCTCATTCGAAAGATCCAGCCGCGCCACCGCGAATTGCTGCGCGTCACGTTGTTTCTGCACGACATCGCCAAGGGGCGCATCGAGGATCACTCGATCGCGGGCGCGCGCATCGCGCGGCGGCTCTGCCCGCGGCTCGGATTCTCGGCGGTCGAAACGGAAACGGTGGCATGGCTGATCGAACAGCACCTCGTCATGTCGACGGTGGCGCAATCGCGCGACTTGTCGGACCGCAAGACGATCGAGAATTTTGCGGCGATCGTGCAATCGCTCGAACGATTGAAGCTGCTTACCATCCTCACCACCGCAGACATCCGCGCGGTCGGCCCCGGCGTGTGGAACGGCTGGAAGGCACAGCTTCTGCGCACGCTTTATTACGAGACCGAACCCGTGGTGACGGGCGGTTTCTCGGAAATCGACCGTGAGCGGCGGGTTGCGATGGCGAAGGAGGAATTCCGCGCCGAAATGAAGGACTGGGCGCCCGCCGACATCGGCGCTTATATGGCGCGTCACTATCCGGCCTATTGGCTGAAGGTCGACCTGCCGCACAAGGTCGCGCACGCGAAATTCCTGCGCGCGACGTCGGAAGCCGGCAAGACGCTTGCGACTGAGTTCGCTTTCGATACGTTGCGCGGCGTTACCGAACTGACCGTGATCGCGCCCGACCATCCGCGGCTTCTTTCCATCATCGCAGGCGCCTGCGCGGCGTCCGGCGCCAATATCGTGGATGCGCAGATCTACACGACCACCGACGGCCTCGCGCTCGACACCATCGCGGTGACGCGGGAATTCGAGCTCAATGAGGACGAGGAGCGGCGCGCGGTGCGGATCACCGAAACCATCGAGCGCGCCTTGCGTGGCGAAATCCGGCTGCCCGACGTCGTCGCCCGCAGGACGGCGCCGAAAGGCCGCATCAAGGCCTTCGCGCTGGAACCCGAGATCAATATCAACAACGAATGGTCGAACCGCTACACCGTGATCGAAGTCACGGGGCTCGACCGGCCGGGCCTGCTTTATGAAATGACCGCGACCATTTCGCGGCTCAATCTCAATATCGCCTCCGCGCATGTCGCGACCTTCGGCGAGCGCGCGGTCGACGTGTTCTATGTAACAGACCTGATGGGCGCCAAGATATCCTCGCCGACGCGGCAGGCCGCGATCAAGCGCGCGCTGGCGCAGCTCTTCGCGAGCGGAAAAGAAGAGAAGAAAGCGGCGAGCTGATCCGACCCTGTCATCGCCCGCGCGTAGGCGGGGGCACAACCTAACAACGTCGTCATGGCCGGCTTTATGCCGGCCATCCACGTCTTGGTTCTGCATCAGCAAAGTAAGACGTGGATGGCCGGGACAAGCCCGGCCATGACGATTGAGAGATCTGTGCGTTGCGCCGAGCTCACCCCAGCGGAAGCACGTTGGTGTATTTCACCTGCTCCAGCGCGAAACTTGATTCGATCGAGGCAATGCCTTCGAGCCGGGTCAATTTCTGCTTGAGGAAGCGCTCATAGGCGTCGAGATCGGGCACGACCACGCGCAGCCAGTAATCGCGCGGACCGGTCATCAGATAGCATTCGAGCACTTCTGGCCAGCGCGCGATCGCCTTGGCGAATTTGTCGAGCGCTTCCTGCTTCTGCTTTTCCAGCTTGATCGAAATGAAGATGCTGACCGGCAGCCCGACCGCGCGCTGGTCGAGCACCGCGACATAGCGCGCGATCACGCCGGAGCGTTCCAGATTGCGGACGCGGCGCAGGCAGGGTGACGGCGAGAGGCCGACCTTGGCGGCGAGGTTGGCTAGGCTCATGCGCCCGTCCGATTGCAATTGGACCAGGATCTTGCGGTCGAGCGCGTCGAGGCTTGTTTTTGGCATGATCAGCCCTTTTATCGCCGATATCCGGCAGAATAGTTCAATCTGGCGGCCGATTATGGGCGGAATTGGAGCTTCCTGCCAACACCGCCGGCGCATGATAGCGTGACGACGCGCCAAAGAGACGCATTATGACCAACGACACGCTTCAGATTCTCGGCGAACTTGAGAAGAAGGTGCTGTGGCTCGCAAGCTGGACGATCCACAACGCCAATCATCTGCGCGACAACGACGACGGACTGAAGGTCGGCGGCCATCAGGCGTCGTCGGCCTCGCTCGCGGCGATCATGACCGCGCTCTATTTCAAGATATTACGGCCGGAAGATCGCGTCGCCGTCAAGCCACATGCCTCTCCGATCTTCCACGCGATTCAATACCTCCTTGGCAAACAGACGCGCGAGCGGCTGGAAACCTTCCGCGGCTACAAGGGCGCGCAAAGCTATCCGTCGCGCACCAAGGATGCCGATGACGTCGATTTCTCCACCGGCTCGGTGGGCTTGGGCGTCGCTCAGACTTTGTTCTCGTCGCTGGTGCAGGATTATGTGCGCGCGCATGGCTGGGGGCTCAATCGGCCTGAAGGCCGCATGATCTCCCTCGTCGGCGACGCTGAGCTCGACGAAGGAAATATCTTCGAAGCGCTGCTGGAAGGATGGAAGCAGGGCCTGCGCAATTGCTGGTGGATTGTCGACTACAACCGCCAGAGCCTCGACGCGGTGGTGCGCGAAGGATTGTGGGAGCGTTACCAGCAGCTGTTTACGAATTTCGGCTGGGACGTCGTGATCCTGAAATACGGATCGCTGCAGCAGGCCGCATTCCGCGAGCCGGGCGGCGAGGCCTTGCGGCGCTGGATCGATACCTGTCCCAATGCGCTCTATTCGGCTTTGGTGTTCCAGGGCGGCGCGGCCTGGCGAAAGCGTCTGCTCGACGACATCGGCGATCAAGGCGCGGTCACGAAACTGATCGAATTGCGCTCGGACGAAGAGCTGGCGCGGCTGATGAACAATCTCGGCGGCCACGATCTGCCGTCATTGCTCGACGCCTTCGGCAAGATCGATCACGACCGGCCGACCTGTTTCATCTGCTACACCATCAAGGGCTTCGGCCTGCCCTTCGCCGGCCACAAGGACAATCATGCCGGACTGATGACGGAAAAGCAGATGGACGCTTTCCGCGGCGCGATGAACATCCGGCCGGGTCACGAATGGGACAAGTTCGAGGGACTGCGGATCGCTCCGCAAAAGCTGCAATCCTTTCTCGACGCGGTTCCTTTCGCGTCGGCCGCGTCGCGCCGTTTCTCCGCGCCGAAAATCGACGTGCCGGAAGCGCTCCCGGTCACGATTCAGAACGTCATGTCGACCCAGGCCGGCTTCGGCGCGCTGCTCAACGAGCTGGCGCGCGAGACGTCCGAACTCGCAAACCGCGTCGTCACCGCCTCGCCGGACGTCACCGTCTCCACCAATCTCGGCGGCTGGGTAAACCGGCGTGGCCTGTTCGCGCGCGAGACGGTCGCCGACACCTTCAAGGACGAGCGCATCCCCTCGACCTTTACCTGGGAATTCTCGCCCAAGGGCCAGCATATCGAACTCGGCATCGCCGAGATGAATCTGTTCATCCTGCTTTCCGCGCTGGGATTGTCGCATTCCATCAATGGCGAACGGCTGTTGCCGATCGGCACGCTCTACGACCCTTTCATCGCGCGCGGGCTGGATGCGCTCAACTATGCCTGCTACCAGGATGCGCGCTTCATCGTGGCGGCGACGCCGTCCGGCATCACGCTTGCGCCGGAAGGCGGCGCGCATCAGTCGATCGCCCAGCCGCTGATCGGAATGGCGCAGGACGGACTCGCCGCATTCGAGCCCGCCTATGTGGACGAACTCGCAGCGATCCTGGCTTGGGCGCTCTCCTACATCCAAAAAGGCGGCGATGCCGAGCCGGCGCATCAAAGCGGCGACGAGCCGAACTGGCTGCGCGACGAAACCGGCGGATCGGTCTATCTGCGGCTGTCGACGCGGCCGGTCGAACAGATCGCGCGCAGCATGACACCTGAGTTACGCAACGCTATCGTCGATGGCGCGTACTGGATGCGCGCGCCGGGACCGAATTGCCAGGTGGTCGTCGCCTATACCGGCGCGGTCGCGCCGGAGGCGATCTCCGCCGTCGGTTTGATGGCCGAAGACCGCCGCGACATCGGGCTGCTCGCCGTAACCTCAGCCGATCGGCTCAATGCCGGATGGAGCGCCGCGCAACGCGCGCGCGAGCGGGGCCTTGTGCATGCGCGCTCGCATATCGAGCGGCTGCTCGCGGACATACCGTCGCATTGCGGAATCGTGACCGTGCTCGACGGACATCCGGCGACATTGGCCTGGCTCGGCGCGGTCGCCGGCCATCGCGTGCGGGCGCTCGGCGTCGAGCATTTCGGACAGACTGGATCGCTGGCCGATCTCTACCGGCATTACGGCATCGACACGAATGCCATCACCAATGCCGCGCAGGCGATCGCGCCCGGCCGCCCGATCCGTCATCTGCGGGCGCTCGGCTCGGCCTGAATGACGGAGATCAACAGCCCGTGATCGCTCAGCATTCTGCGCGGCGATACACTACATCCCATCGCTCGCAGACGCCGGCCGCGGAGACAATGATGGGTGATCAAGCATATTCAAGCGATGTCGCGTTCACGCCGTCGGTCAAGGCGGTGCAAACCCGCAGGGGCTCGCGCCGCGCTTACAGCCGCGTGGAAGAAGACGGCTCCTGGCAAACCCGCATCACGCCCGATCTCGCGGCCTTCATTGAGGCGCAGATCAGCGTGTTCCTTGCCACCGCGAATCTGGGGGGCCAGCCCTATATCCAGCATCGCGGCGGACCGCCCGGTTTTCTCAAGGTGCTCGATGACAAGACCATCGGCTTTGCGGATTTCGCCGGCAACCGGCAATACATCACACTCGGCAATCTTGCCGATAATTCCAAGGCCTATCTGTTTCTGATCGATTACATGCAGCGGCGGCGCATCAAGATCTGGGGTGAGGCTCGCGTTGTCGAAGGCGACGCAGAACTCGTCGCCAAGCTGATGCCGAACGATTACAAGGCGCGCCCCGAACAGGTCATTCTCTTCACCGTCTCCGCCTGGGACTCCAATTGTGCGCAGCATATTCCGCAGCGTTTCGACGCCGGCGATGTCGCCGCCGCACTCGCCAAACGCGACGAGCGAATTCACGCATTGGAAGCCGAGATCGAGAAGCTGCGGGCGGCCGCTACCGCGACACCGTCGGATTAACGGTCAGATATCGGCCAGATTGGCTGCGACGGCGTCCTCGTTCCATTCCAGGCCGACGCCTGGCGCGTCTGGAATGTGAAGCAAACCATCCTTGATATCGTAGGGCTTCTGCAGAATTGGATCCGCCCAATCCTGCCATTCCAGCCAATGCGCGGTTTCGGTGACCCGCATCACATGCGCGGCGACCTCCGGATAGAGATGCGTGGACATCGGTATTCCTGCCGCTCCCGCGATGGCCGCGGCGCGCAGCCAGCCGGTGACGCCGCCAATGCGCATGAAATCCGGCATCACGAAGTCGCACGCCTTGCGCTGCAGCGCGTTGTGCAGATCGCGCGGCCCGTAGAAATTTTCGCCGATCTGGATCGGCGTTTTCAATTCGGCTGTGAGCTGCGCAAAGCCATCCAGATTGTCGTAGACGATCGGCTCTTCGATCCAGGCGAGACCAAGATCGTCGAGCATGTGACAGCGCTGCAAGGCTTCCGCGAGATTCAAGCCCTGATTGAAATCGACCATCAGATGCATATCGTCGCCGACGGTCTTGCGCACGGCCTTGATGGTCGCGAGATCGTCTTCGGCCCGCTCGCGGCCGAGCCGCAGCTTGAGGCCGGTGAAACCGCCTTCGTCGCGCAGCTCGATCGCCTCGTCCGCGACCGCCTCCGGTTTCCTCAACCAAAGCCCGTTGCTGTTATATGCCTTCACGGATCCGACAGAGCCGCCCAGGAGAACGCATAACGGCATCTTCGCCGCTTTCGCCAAGGCATCCCATGCCGCCATGTCGAGCCCGGACGCGGCGATCATCGACAGGCCCTGATAGCCGACAAAGTGGAGAAATTTGCGCGCAAGGTCATACAATTCGACCGGCGTGATCCTGCGGCCTTTGAGCAGGTCGCCGAAATCATGCAGCGCCGGGATCAGATACTTCATGGATTTCGTGACATAGGGCTCCAGATAGCTGCGGCCGACAATGCCTTCTTCGGTTTGGAGGTCGATCACAATAATCGGCCAGTCGGTGATGGTGGCGATGCGCGCGGCGACCGGCCGTTTCAGCTTGAGCACAACCGGACGCGTTTTGATGCTTTTGAATGTCAGGGATTCAAATCGCACGTTTCCCTCCCGGGCTATCGGCTGATCTGAAGACGACGGCATTCGAATGTAAATACACTCTCCGGTATACTTCGGACAAAGCGGAGAAGTGACATGGCAAGATCGTCGGCGCGGACAGAACAGCGCATCCTGGACGCGGCCTATGGATTGTTCTGGCGACAGGGATTTGTCCGGGTTTCGATGGACCAGATCGCGGAGCGCGCGAAGGTCACCAAGCGGACTCTCTACCAGCGCTTCCGCAGCAAGGACGACCTGATCGCCGCAGCACTCGCGCATTCCAGCGAACTGGCGATGCAGCGGCTTGAGCAATTCAAGTTGCCCGCGAACCGCGACGCCATGATCGATTCGATATTTGGACAGATCGCGGATTGGGCGGCGACGCCGCGATGGTCCGGCGCCGGCTTCACGCGTGTTGCCGTGGAGCTCGCGGATCTGCGCGGGCATCCGGCCCGCGCGATTGCGCGACGGCACAAGGCGGCGGTGGAGGCGTGGTTTTGCGCCCGGCTCGCGACGGCGAAAGTCTCTTCACCGCGCGAACGGGCGCGCGAAATCGTTCTGCTGATGGAGGGCGCGATGATGCTGATGCTCATTCATGGCGACCACGGCTATGCCGAGGCAGCGGCGCACGCCGCCAAGCGGCTCGTCCGGAAGAATTGATCGCGACTGTCGGCGCTAAAAAGCCAGCGCCGTCGAAGCCCGCGCTTCGGCCTAAGTGGACCTTCTCTTCGCCAGCCTGACCGGGATGGACGATTTGGCGGAATCGGCTGCTTTGGCAGCTTTGACTGGCTTATCCGATTTAGCCGCAGCCGCATTCTCGGCATCGCGCGCAAGCCGTAATGCCCGCAGCCGCTCGGTTTTCTTGCGCGCTGCTGCGATCTCTGCGTCGTATTCCGTCATTGCCTTGCGGGCGTCCAGCCGCTGCAATTCCTTCTTGTCGAAATTCATGTCGGAGCGGCCCCCTGTCTTTTGAGAATCGATCGAGTTTCCACCAACCTAATGCCTCGAAAAGAGATCATAGGCACGCTGAAAATGCGGCACGATATGCTGCAAGGCACGATCGCAAGCGTCACCGTCGGAACCCCCGGCATTAAAGCATGAGACGGTCCAGGTTGTCGCCGCGCCGTGCACCAATACCGGCACGACAATAACGCCCTGTGCGTCTTCGCAGCCCGGAAAGCCTTGCAGATCGCCGACAATGAGCCGCTCGATCTGTTCCTTCGTGACGGGCACCTTGTTCATGTGCGTCGGTTGCTGCCTTATTTCGGACGATCGATGGTCCTCCGCATATGGGTATCCCGGAACCGGATTGCGAGCGAATCTCGCAAAATACGCCTGTTTGTGCACGAAACCGGCGCCCAGATACGGCGCGTTTCGCGCCCATCAAAATACGTCCATCAAAAAGAATGACGCCGGGGACGAGCCCCGGCGTCGCCGAAAAAGCTGAAGACACTCGCTCAGGCGAGCGTGCGCTTCTTTCTGTTACTTCTTCTTGGCCACCCACCACGGCGACCACATGCCGTTCCAGATCACGACCGGCTGCTGCGCGGCGGTGTTCACGAACTTTACAGCCGGAGCGTTCGGATTGGCGGGCGCTTTCGCTTTCTTGGCGAGCGCCGTCGCCGGAGCCGCGGCGACCATGACGATAGCGAGAATAAGTGCGCTCTTGCGCATGATGATAACTCCCAGAGTTGACGCCGGATCGCCCGGCCACGGCGCATCATGCACAAAAAAAACAGCGAGCAAACAGAAACAGCGTCGCAGATCGCGCCCGACGACGGCAGGCATTTGCGGCAATAGCCGCTGGATGAACGAAACGACAGAATGAATTCGCCGTTCCTTCGGGAAAAATATCGCGGCCTGAAACTGGGCCCAAAAAAAAGACGCCGGGCGCAAGCCCAGCGTCGAAATAAAAAACCTTAAATCCGGCAAGCGCCGGATACAGCGAACTTACTTCTTCTTTTGGCCGCTGGCCGCCTGCATCGCGTAGGTCGGCTGCATGAACAATTCATGGACGAGCTTCTTGCCGGCGGCATTCGGATCGGCCGGAGCCGCCGCCTTCTTGGCAGCGAACGCGGCGGTCGGAGCGGCGGCAATCATGACGATAGCGAGAACGAGAGCGCTTTTGCGCATGAGATTTCCCCAGATTTTTCCCACCGGCTTTTTCCGGCAAGTCAGGCATCATGCACAAATTCGCCTGCTTGCAAACAGAAACGCACATTGTTTGCAGGGTTTTGTGGGCTTTATCAGGCTGCGTCGCGCCTGCGCCACAGCGGCGGGAGGGCGGGTTAACGCCCTCTTAAAAGGCCGCGGCTAGCCTTCCGGGCACGGGACTAAGCGGGTTTCGCCTCCCTGGGGACAGCGCAAGACATGGGGTTTTTCACGCGGTCAAAAGCGCGCAAGCGCAACGGCGCCGGCCGTCCGCGCGGCAGTCTCGACGTTCGCCTGTCGGCGCAGGACCGCGCGGTGCCGTCCGACACGCCGGGCGGGCAGATCGGCTCCGACGTTTCGGCGCGGCGGAATCCGAAATCCCGCTCCGTGAAAAAAGGCGGCGCCGGCCGCCGCCCGCGCTCCGGTTTCGCACGCGTTGCGTATTGGGGATTCGTGGCGTGCCTGTGGGGCGTCATCGCCGGCATCGGCGCCGTGGCCTGGATCGGCGCGCATCTGCCGGCGATCCAGTCGCTGGAGGTGCCCAAGCGCCCGCCTTCGATCCGGATCGCCGGGCTCGACGGCCGGGTGCTCGCGACGCGCGGCGACTCGGGTGTCGCGGCCTCGCTGAAGGATCTGCCGAAATACGTCCCGCAAGCCTTCATCGCGATCGAGGACCGGCGCTTCTATCATCATCATGGCGTCGATCCGATGGGTATCGGGCGCGCGTTCATCGCCAACATTCTGCATCGCGGCGTGTCCCAGGGCGGCTCGACGCTCACGCAGCAGCTCGCAAAGAACCTGTTCCTCACGCAGGACCGCACCTATACGCGCAAGATCCAGGAACTTGTCCTGGCTTTATGGCTGGAGCGAAAGTTCTCGAAAAACGAAATTATCGAACTTTATCTCAACCGCATTTATTACGGCGCCGGCGCCTACGGCATCGAGTCCGCCGCGCAACGCTATTTCGGCAAGCCCGCCAAGCAGGTCACGCTCGCGGAAGCCGCGATGCTGGCCGGCCTCGTCAAATCCCCGTCGCGGCTTGCGCCGACGCGCAATCCGGACGGCGCGGAGCGCCGCGCGCAAGTGGTCCTGACCGCGATGTCGGCGCAAGGCTTCGTCTCCGAGGCGAAAGCGAAAGTCGCCATCGCGCAGCCCGCGCATGCGCTCAAGCAGATGCAGAACGGCTCGGTCAATTATGTCGCCGACTGGATCATGGACGTGCTGCACGATCTGGTCGGGCGCGTCGAAGACGACATCATCGTGGGGACGTCGATCGATCCCATGCTGCAGGCGGCTGCGGAAAAGGCGCTGACCGACGAACTCGCCGCGAAAGGCGACAAGGCCGGCGTCGGACAGGGCGCCATGGTCGCAATGTCGCCGGGCGGCGCGGTGCGGGTCCTGATCGGCGGGCGCAATTACGCCGACAGCCAGTTCAACCGCGCGGTCTCCGCCAAGCGCCAGCCCGGATCCGCCTTCAAGCCCTTCGTCTATCTGACCGCGATCGAACGCGGGCTCACCCCCGACACCATTCGCGAGGACAAGCCGATCTCCGTCAAAGGCTGGAAGCCGGAAAATTACACGCGCGAATATTTCGGCCCGGTGACGCTGACGCAGGCGCTGGCGATGTCGCTCAATACAGTCTCGGTGCGGCTCGCGCTGGAATTCGGACCGACCGCGGTCACGCGCACCGCCTATCGTCTCGGCATCGCGTCCAAGCTCGAGCCCAATCCCTCGATCGCGCTCGGCACGTCGGAGGTGTCGCTGATCGAGATGGTGTCGGCCTTCGCGCCGTTCGCGAATGGCGGCTCGTCCATCATCCCGCATGTCGTGGAAAATGTGCGGCGGAACGACGGGCTCATTCTTTATCAGCGCGTTCCGCAAAATCTCGGCCAGGTCGTCGAGCCGCGCTATGTCGGCATGATGAACGCGATGATGCAGGAAACGCTGCTGACCGGAACCGGACGCAAGGCCGAACTCGCGGGTTACCCCGCCGCCGGCAAGACCGGCACGAGCCAGGATTTCCGCGACGGCTGGTTCGTCGGATACACCGCCCATCTCGTCACCGGCGTCTGGCTCGGCAACGACGATTCTTCGCCCACGCGAAAGATGACCGGCGGCGGATTGCCCGCCGAAATCTGGGCACGGTTCATGAAAACCGCGCATCGCGGCGTGGCGGTCGCAAATCTGCCCGGACTGTCCGGCGGATCGTTCTTCCAGACATCGGGATTCAACGCGCCGCTGCCACCCTCCCCTCCGCCGGGAATGGCCGAACGCCCGCAGCCCGCGAGCAAACGCAGTCTCGATAGCTGGCTGATCGACGGGTTGTTCGGACGGCGCAACTAGAGCATTTTCCGGCGAAGTGGAAACCGGTTCGCCGCAGAAAATGTTCCAGACGATTCAGCGCCGCGCGCGGGCGCGGGCGCGGCCGTTCACCGGAACGCGCCGGTCGGTATTGGCGCTGCTCTGCCACAGGCCGTAGCGATGCAGGTCGGTGCCATGCACGTCGAGCCAGCTCTTGGCGCGCGGCACATTCGGGCAGATGCGGTCGACCAGCCGCCAGAATCGTGCCGAATGATTCATCTCGACGAGATGAGCCACCTCATGCGCGGCGAGATAATCCAGCACAAAAGGCGGCGCCAGGATCAATCGCCACGAATAGGAGAGCACGCCGGTGGTCGAGCACGAGCCCCAGCGGCTCGACTGATCGCGCACCGACACGCGTTTGATGCGCACGCCAATCGTCTCGGCGGCGCGGCGGCTTGCCACTTCGAGGTCGCTCTTCGCCTCGCGCTTGAGAAAGTCGTGCACGCGACGGTCGACATATTCGGGTTCGCCGGCGACGCAGATCGAGCGCTCGCCATTCTCGCCGATTTCGATCCAGACCGTGCCGCGCATGCCGCGGCGGTTCACGATCCGGTGCGTCTGGCCGCGGAGCGGCACGGTTGTTCCATGCGCGAAGGGCGCCGCTTCCGGGAGCCGGTGCAACCGGGCCGCGATCCAGCCGCCATGCTTCTGTGCAAACTCCTTGGCTTCCTTCAGGCTGCCGCGCGGCGGCATGGTGAGCACGACTTCGCGGGTCGCCGCCTGGATCCGCAGCGTGTAGCGGCGCGCCTGCCGGTGCCGGCGCATGCGGACGAGATAGATCGCCTTGTCGAAAACGACCTGAATCGTCTGCGGCTCGGTCGGACGGCGGTAAAGAAGGGCACGAAGCGGCATGGAACGCTGAAACCTCGAATGAATCCGGATGAAATACTGCCATATCGGCAAGGCCCCACACCCCCTCCATGAAAATAAAGCTGAGCTACTAGAGACACGGCATCCATAGGCATCAAACATCAAGATATTGCGATTGAAGAAATGATTACGAATTCATTTTATGGGCGAGGCTGCCCTTGGACCCCGGCTGTCTTATTCGACTCAGAAGGTCACAAATAAATAAGTAAAATCAAAGCCTTGAGAGGATTGGCCGTGCGCGATTCCCGCTAGGCCAGAGAAACCGGCCCAATCCGCGGCTTTTGGGGAAATCGGTCCTAGATCCGCTTCCGAATAGGACCGCAAGCCGCATCGAAAAAGGTTTTATATTACCGTTCAATATCACGCCGCCGGCATGACCGGCACACGCCCGGATTTCTTGCCGTTGTTGGTCAGGACGAAGTCGGCGATGCGCGGCGCGATCTCGGACCGGAAGCGCGAGCCGTTGAACACGCCGTAATGACCGACGCCGGGCTGCACGTAATGCGACTTGCCGCTGGCCGGGATGTTCACGCAAAGCGTATGCGCGGCCTCGGTCTGGCCGAGACCGGAAATGTCGTCCTTCTCGCCTTCGATCGTCAGCAACGCGACGTTCCGGATCGCGGCCGGATCCACTTTCGCCCCGCGATGCATCATCGTTCCGGTGGCGAGCGCGTGATGCACGAAATTGGTTTCGACCGTCTGCAGGTAGAATTCCGCGGTCAGATCCATGACCGCGAGATATTCGTCGTAGAATTCGCGTTTCTTCTGCGCGGAATCGCCGTCGCCTTTCACGAGGTTGAAGAACAATTCCTTGTGGGCGTCGAGATGGCGGTCGAGATTCATGCTGACGAAGCCGTTGAGCTGCAGAAATCCGGGATAGACGTCGCGCAGCACGCCGGGATGCGGGAACGGCACCTTGGTGATCACATGGCGGCGGAACCAGCCGATCCCGCGCTCTTCCGCGAGCCTGTTGACCGCGGTCGGATTGATGCGGGTATCGATCGGACCGCCCATCAATGTCATGCTGTGCGGGACATAAGGGTCGTTCATCGCTTCCATGTGCGCAATCGCCGCCAGCACCGGCACCGACGGCTGACACACGCCGACGACATGACAATCGCCGCCGAGGCGATGGAACATGCTGATGATGTAGTCGATATAATCGTCGAGATCGAAACGTCCCTCCGACAGCGGCACCATGCGCGCATCGACCCAGTCGGTGATGTAGACGTCGTGATTGGGCAGGAATGCTTCCACCGTTCCGCGCAGCAAGGTCGCGTAATGGCCCGACATCGGCGCCACGATCAGGAGCTTGGGCTGCGGACGGCGCGGCGGATGCTCGAAGGTGCGCTCGAAATGCAGCAGATTGCAGAACGGACGTTCCCAGACGGTCGAGATGTGAACCGGAATACGCTCCGCGCCGACCAGCGTCGATTCGATCCGCCAATCCGGCTTGCCGTAGCGGCGCGTGGAGCGCTCGAACATTTCCGCGCCGGCCGCGATCGATTTTCCGATTGTCGTGTGGGAGAGCGGATTGAGCGGATTTTTGAAATAGAGCTTGGTCACATCGGCGAGCGCACGCGACGGATTAAGCGCGGCCTGACCCATCTCGTAAAACCAGTACAGACCCGTCGAAAAGGCCGGAGAGCCATCGCCCGGCAGGCGTGGCACTCCGCCGAATTCTCCAATTGGCATATCTCAGTCCCCGGTCTTGTGCGGCGCACACTGGCCTTTTCCTGTCATGAAATCAACATAACCGGCGAGGTTCTCCGGTTCCGTTAAGACGCCGGACCGCGCCTATTCACCGGTTTGAATGAGGGAACCGTGCCGGCGCGCGGCGTCCAGAAGCTTCAGAAAAACAATGACCGATATGCCGAAATAGAAAAGGTTAAGCGCAAGCGCCATCAGCATCAGATCGGCGCGGAAGACATGCTCGATCAGCAACGCGCGCATGCCCTCGAACACATAAGTCGGCGGCAACGCCCAGGCGACCGCCTGCAACCAGCCCGGGAAAATCGACACCGGATAATAAACGCAGGTCAGCGGCAACAAGAGGAACATGATCGTCCAGGCGAGGCCCTCCGCGCCCATGCCGTTGCGCAGAATCAGACCCGACACAAGAATGCCGACCGCCCAGGACGTGAAAATCAGATTGGCGAAAAACGCCGCGAGCGCGAAACCCAGTCCATACAGATTGAAATTGAACAGCCACAGGGCCACGAGCGTGACCGGCACCATGCCGATCGCAAGCCGCACCAGACTCATGACCATGAGCGCGACGACGAATTCCAGCGGCCGCAACGGGCTCATCATCAGGTTGCCCATGTTGCGCGCCCACATTTCCTCGAGGAAAGACACCGAGAAACCGAGCTGGCCACGAAACAGAATATCCCAAAGCAATACCGCGCCGATGAACGTGCCGCCCGCTTTCGCGAAGAAGCTCGCATTCTGGTCGACATAGGATTGCAGGAATCCCCACATCAGCATCTGCACCATCGGCCAGTAGATCAATTCGAGCAGCCGCGGCCAGGACGAGCGCATCAGATAATAATAGCGCAGTATCATTGCGCCGATGCGGCCGAACGAGAACGCGGAATAAACGGAGGCGCGGCCGCTCATTGCGCCGCCTCCCGCGCTTCGCCGCGGCCGCGCGCGATGTCGAGAAACACCTCTTCCAATGTCTCGCGCCCGTAGCGCTCCAGCAGGCGTTGCGGCGTGTCGTCGTCCTCGATCTTGCCGCGCTTCATCATGATGACGCGCTCGCACAGCCGCTCGACCTCGGCCATGTTGTGAGAGGCGAGCAGGATCGTCGCGTGGCGCTGCCGGCGATAGGTTTCGAGGCGCCCGCGCACCCAATCCGCGGTGTCGGGATCGAGCGAGGCTGTCGGCTCGTCGAGCAGCAGGATTTCGGGTTTGTTCAGCAAGGACTTCGCGAGCGAGACGCGGGTTTTTTGTCCGGCCGACAATTTGCCGGTCGGCCTGTCGAGGAATTCGACGAGATCGAGCTGCTCGGCGAGTTCACGGATACGCTCCTCGACATCGTCCACGCCATAGAGCTTGCCGAAGACGCGCAGATTCTGCCGCACCGTGAGGCGCATCGGCATGTCGACATAAGGGCTTTCGAAATTCATGCGGTGCAGCACGCGGTGGCGCTGGCGCGCCATGTCCACGCCGAGCACCGAGACCTGTCCCGATGTCGGCATCACGAGGCCCATGATCATGGCGATGGTCGTGGTCTTGCCCGCGCCATTGCCGCCAAGGAGGCCCGTGATCGAGCCTTGCGGCAGCGAAAAAGACACGCCATTCACGGCTATGCCGCCCTTGTAGATCTTCACCAGGCGGTCGGCGGCGATGGCGGCAACGTCGTTTGTCATGTGCTCGGCGGCTTGTATCGGACGGGCCTCATTTGAGGGCGCGCGAGGCCGGGCGCAAGAGTTTTCCGGCGGCGGCGTGACGCGGTTCATTCGCCTGCGCCAACAGGGTAGAGTGATCCGATGCCCGACCTCGACCGTCTCGGCCAGACGCGCCGCAATGTGCGCCTCGATACGCTGGTGCGGCTGCGCTGGCTGTCCGTCATCGGCCAGACCGTCGCGGTGCTCGCGGTCTATTTCGGCTTCGAATTCGACCTGCCGATCTGGGCCTGTCTCGCGGTCATCGCGCTGTCGGCCTGGCTCAATATCGCGCTGCGCATCCGTTTCCGGCATGCGCGCCGCATCGAGCCCGACCGCGCGGCGTGGCTCCTTGCGTTCGATATCGCGCAGCTTGCGATCATGATGTTTCTGACCGGCGGACTGGAAAACCCGTTCGCGTTCTTTTTCCTGGGGCCGGTATTGCTGTCGGCGACCGCCTTGCCCCCGCGCATGACCATGATGCTCGGCGCTTTCGCCATATTGTGCGCGACCTTGCTCGCTTTCTTCCACTACCCGCTGCCATGGACGGGCGCGGATCGTCCCGCCTTCCCGGACGATTATCTGCTCGGCATCTGGCTTTCGATCCTGCTCGCGATTTTCGTCATCGGCATTTACGCGCGCCAGATCGCCGAGGAGCAGCGGCAATTGGCGGACGCCTTCGCCGCGACCGAGCTCGTGCTCGCGCGCGAACAGCATCTGTCGCAGATCGACGGCCTCGCGGCGGCGGCCGCGCATGCGCTCGGCACGCCGCTCTCCACGATTTCGGTGGTGGTGCGGGAGCTTGAACGCGAAGTCGGACCCGATTCGCCGCTCGCGGAGGATATCGCGCTCTTGCGCGAGCAGACGCAACGATGCCGCGACATCCTTGCGAAGCTCAACGAACTTTCCGGCGAAGGCGAACCTTTCGACCGCATGCCGTTGCCCACGCTGATCGAGGAAGTGGTCGCGCCGCATCGCAATTTCGGAATCGAGATCGGCGTCAATCTTCCGGGCGACGAGACGACGCCATTTGGCGCGCGCAATCCGGCGATCCTGTATGGCCTCGGGAATCTTCTGGAGAACGCCGTCGATTTCGCGCAAGCGCGGGTGGAAGTCACAGCGGATTGGGACGACGATGAGATCAGCATTATCATCAGCGACGACGGCCCGGGCTTTGCGCCCGAAGTCATGAGCCGCATCGGCGAGCCTTATGTGCGCAGCCGGCGGCGGCGGCGGATGTATGCCAGCGACGACACCGGCCTCGGCCTCGGATTCTTCATCGCCAAGACGCTGCTGGAGCGATCCGGGGCTTCGTTAACTTTTGTCAATCGTCCGTTCCCGCGGCGCGGCGCGATCGTGACCATTCGCTGGGCACGCTCCGATTTCGAGCAATTGCCTCAATCTCTCGGCCTTGAGAACAGCGCCGCGAGCGCTTAGCTTGATGCTGGACAGAACAAGGATTTTTTGATGCCCGCGCTTGCCGCCGTAATTCCCGCCGAACGTTCGCTCTTGATCGTGGACGACGACAAGTCGTTCCTGCAGCGGCTCGCGCGCGCGATGGAGTCGCGCGGCTTCACGGTGACGGCTTCCGAATCGGTCGCCGACGGCCTGCAGCAGGTGGAAAAATCGCCGCCGGCTTTCGCGGTCGTGGACATGCGGCTCGGCGACGGCAACGGGCTCGACGTCATTTCGGCGCTCAAGCGCCGCCGCCCGGACGCGCGCGGGATCGTGCTGACCGGCTACGGCAATATCGCCACCGCCGTGAACGCCGTGAAGCTCGGCGCGGTCGATTATCTCGCCAAGCCTGCCGACGCCGACGACGTGGTCGCGGCTTTGCTGTCGATCGAAGGCAAGAAAGCGCAGCCGCCGGAACATCCGATGTCGGCCGATCGCGTGCGCTGGGAACACATCCAGCGCATCTATGAATTGTGCGGACGCAATGTTTCGGAAACCGCGCGCCAGCTCAACATGCACCGGCGCACGTTGCAGCGCATCCTCGCCAAGCGCGCGCCGCGCTAACCGATCGCTTCGCCGTAAGGCCCGTTTGGATCGATCAGCGATTGCAGCCGCAAGGCCGCGCATTGCGAGAAGCGCAACAGCATGCTCTTGCGGGTCGCGGCCGCGAGTTTGTGTTCGGGCGCTTCACAGACAATTTGCGCCCCGAAAGCATCCGCCACGATCAGTCCGGTTTCCTTCGGGAAGATTTCGCACGGGACTTCGAGCGTGGTGGCGAAGAACAGCCGGTCGCAATGCATCCGGTAGTCTTGCCACTTTTGGTCGGCGCGGAAATCCGCGACCGACGACTTGATCTCGACGATCCAGATTTCGCCCGCGCCATCGAGCGCGACGAGATCCGCGCGCCGGCCGGAGGGCAGCGGCAATTCGCTGACGCAGCAGAAGCCGTGCGAAAGCAAAAGCCGCATGGTGCCGCGCGCGACCGCAAGCGCGGTCTCGGACTGCCGCCCGTCGGCGGGAATTTCGCCGATTCTGGCCAACAATCCAGTCATCCCGCGGCTCGCTTAATGGCCGGCTTGCGCGAAGAGTGATCGGGAAACGCTTTCGCGAGCGCGGCGCTGTTGGCCGGCACAATGCCCCGTTCGGTGATCAGCCCGCTCACAAGCCGCGCCGGCGTGACGTCGAAACCGTAATTGGCCACGGGTGAACCTTCCGGCGTGATCGTCACGGTTTCGATCTGCCCGCTCGCGGTGCGGCCTGTCATCTTGCTGACTTCGTCGCCGGCGCGCTCCTCGATCGGGATTTCGGCGACGCCGTCGTTGACGGAAAAGTCGATGGTCGAGGACGGCAACGCCACATAGAACGGCACACCGTTGTCCTTCGCCGCCAGCGCTTTGAGATACGTGCCGATCTTGTTGCAGACGTCGCCTTGCGCGGTGACGCGATCGCTGCCGACAAAGGCGATGTCGACCTCGCCGTGCTGCATGAGGTGCCCGCCGGTGTTATCGGGGATCACGGTGTGCTTGACGCCATGCTGGCCGAGTTCGAAGGCGGTGAGCGAGGCGCCCTGGTTGCGCGGCCGCGTCTCGTCCACCCAGACATGGATGGGAATGCCCTTGTCATGCGCCATGTAGATCGGCGCGGTCGCGGTGCCCCAATCGACGGTCGCGAGCCAGCCGGCATTGCAATGCGTGAGAACGTTCACCCGCTCACCCGGCTTCTTCTTCGCGGCGATCTCCTCGATCAGCTTGAGACCGTGCTTGCCGATGGCTTCGCTCATGGCGGCGTCTTCGTCGCAGATTTTGGCGGCGCGCAAGTAGGCGGCGGCCACGCGCTCCTCGCGCGAGCGGTTGCGCACCGCCGCCATGACTTCATCGAGCGCCCATTTCAGGTTGATCGCAGTCGGCCGCGTCGAGAGCAAAGCCGCATAAGAGCGCTCGAGATTCTCGTCGGACGCATCCGCGCGCAAAGCCATCGCAAGCCCGTAAGCTGCGACCGCGCCGATGAGCGGCGCGCCGCGCGTCTGCATCGACTTGATGGCATGAGCGGCATCGTCGCAGCTCTTGAGCTGCAAGGTCGCGTAACGGTGCGGCAATAGCGTCTGATCGATGATGCCGACCGTCTGCCCGTCCGCTTCGAGCCAGATGCTGCGCGTCTGCTTGCCGTTGATTTTCATGGCTCTGCTTTGTTGTCGCATCTCCGGACGGCGAACCGGCGCCTGGACATGCTCCTATTCCCAAGACCGACCGACATAAACCCGCCCTCGCAAAGCGCAAGGGTAAATTCGAGGAATTTCGCCGCCATTCCGCCCGTGCCGGGCCGCAATTTCGGCCCGAGCCCGACGCGAAGCCCCAACAAGTTCCCTGCCGTGGAAGGGACCACTTACGAGGGGTGAACATCATGCTTCGCTATTCTGCCTTGCTCGCGCTCGCGTTCCTTGTTTTTCCCGTCTCGCTCTCACCATCGCCGGCCGCTGCCCGGCCCATTGTCGAGGTGGCATTCGTGCTCGACACCACGGGCTCGATGGGCGGCCTGATCGAAGGCGCCAAACGCAAAATCTGGTCGATCGCGACCTCCATCATCGACGCCAATCCGGACGCCGAAATCCGCATGGGTCTCGTGGCCTATCGCGATATCGGCGACGATTATGTGACAAAGAAATTCGACCTGACATCCGATATCCAGGACATCTACGCCAACCTGCTCGAGCTGAAAGCGCGCGGCGGCGGCGACTGGCCGGAAAGCGTCAACGAAGCGCTTCATGCCGCGGTCGATAAATTGTCCTGGAGCAGGGGCGGCGATATCTGCCGCATCGTATTCGTTGTCGGCGACGCGCCGCCGCACATGGATTATGCGCAGGACATGAAATATCCGCAGGTGCTTGCGCTCGCCAAGCAGAAGGACATTCTGGTCAACGCCGTACAGGCCGGCGGCGCGCGCGACACCGAGCGGGTGTGGCGCGAGATCGCGCAGCTTGGCAACGGGCGCTACATCCCGATCCCGCAGGACGGCGGCAAGATCGTCGTGATCGAGACGCCTTACGACATCGAGATCATCGAATTGCAGGGCCGCATCAACGGCACGGTGATCCCCTACGGTCCGCAATCGCGGCAATCGCGTATCGAGGACAAGACGCGACAGGTCGCGGCGGCGCCAAGGACGGCGGCGAGCGAGATGGCGAGCTATCTCAACAAGCGCACCGCAACCGCAAGCGCGGGCGCGATCGAAGCCGTCACTGGAGAGGGCGATCTCGTGGCCGATGTCTCCGCCGGCCGCCAGAAGCTCTCCAGCGTCAAGGAGGACGAGCTTCCCGATACGTTGCGCAGGCTCGCGCCGGCGCAGCGGCAACAGACCATCGACAAAAACATGAGCGAGCGCAAGGCGCTGACCGACCGCATGGGCGAACTCGTGAAGAAGCGCGATCAATATGTGCTCGAACAGCGCAAGACCACGCCGCAGAGAACGGCGGATTCCTTCGACCGCGCGGTCGAGGAAACATTGCGCGCGCAGGTGAAGCGCTAGAGCATTTTACGGCGAAAGCCTTGCCCGTAACGGCGCTATACAGCAATCTCCCGCGGGACCCGCGGGAGATTGCAATGCTCAAGATCGATTACGACGTTGAATACGACAACCGCGCCCGTGTGCCCGAGCATCCGGCGATTTTTGCGCGCTGGGACAAGGACGCGGCCGCATATCGCGAGGAGGCCTCGCGTGCGGGCCGCGCCGAGCTTGGCCTCGCCTATGGGCCGAGCGAGCGGCAATTCATCGACCTGTTCAAACCCGAAAAAGACGCCGGCGCGGTCGCGCTCTTCATCCATGGCGGCTATTGGCGCGCCCTTCATCCCTCGGCTTTCAGTCATGTCGCGCGCGGCCTGAACGCGCACGGCGTCACCGTCGGCGTCGCGGGCTACGATCTCTGCCCCAAGGTGACGGTCGCCGACATTATTGGACAAATGCGGGCAGCCACGCTCTATCTCTGGAAACGTTTCGGCAAATGCGTCTTCGTATACGGACATTCGGCCGGCGGGCATCTCGCCGGCGCGATGCTGGCGACCGACTGGACGAAATTCGGTCCCGGTGCGCCTGCCGATCTCGTGCCGGCCGCTTATTCCGTATCGGGCGTATTCGACCTGACCCCGCTCCTTCATGCCTCGATGAACGCCGATCTGCGGCTCGACGAGAAACAGGCGCACGCGGTGTCGCCGGTCTTCTGGCCGGTGCCGGCGGGCCGCGTGTTCGATTCTCTCGTCGGCGGCATCGAATCGAGCGAATTCATCCGGCAGGCGAAGATCATCGTCGATGCGTGGCAGGCAAAGGCGCAAACGCGTTTCGAGATCATTGCCGGCGCCAATCACTTCACCGCCATCGATCCCTTGAGCGATCCGCAAAGCGCGATGACGGCTCGCATGCTGGAGCTGTGCCGGCGGACATAAAATCAAAAAAGGATTTGCGTCAGAGACGACGGGCTTGGAGTGCAATCCGGAGAAATTTGTCCCGGACTCGATCCCAGGCAGGCCTTTTTCAGGATCACGCTTCAGGCGCCCTGCGCCATTCTGCCAATTTCCTCGACTTGCCCCGGAACAAGCGATGCATCGTCCTCCGCCGCCACCGGCAACGGATCGCCGCCGATCTGCGTGACCACCGGCATGTCGGCCCATTGCATCTTCCGGTAGTCGAATCCGCCCTGCAATGTCGGCTTGACCACTTCGAAATAGGGCGAGATGTCGAAATCGCGCGGCGCATAGAGCGAGGAATGACGGATTTCCAGAATCTCCTCGCGCGCGTCGTCGCTCTCGAGCTTCGTGATCTTGGGCAGGATCGGGTAACGCACATTGTCGAAGGCCTGCGCGATCAATGCCGAACAGATGATGCGCGAAGGGTCGCCCGATCCCATCGCCATCATGCGGCGGCGCCAGCGGCGCGGCATCGGCATCGGAAACAGATAGCGCATCAGGTCGATGATGTTCTGAAGGTCGTAGTCGAAGCCGATCCGCTCGGCCGCGTAAGCGCAGACGCGCGCACGGTCCTCGGCGCTCAATCCGCTCGGCCGGCAGATGCGCGTGTGAAACCGCTCGTATTTCGACAAAGGAGCCGCGACCACGCCCTGCCCGAGATTGGCCTCGACCAGTACCAGAGGTTCGCCACATGGCGTCTCGCGATCCCCGACGCGGCCGACAAAAAGCGCGGCATGCGACCAGGTCGATTGCGTCAGATACTTGATGACGCCGGAAATGTGATTGTTGCCCTCGACGAGCAGCACGTCGCCCGGCTGCAAGGTGGCGCGCTACGCGTCCGGATCGCTCGGCGTGAAGGGCTCATAGCCCTGCACCGGCTTCTCCAGATAGCGGGCGATCACACGCCCGACGCCATCGAGCATAAAGCTCATTGCCGCATCCCCCGACCGCTTCTGCGGCCCGCGTCCGCATTGCGGATCACACCCGCAATTTAAGCCAGGACCCCTTGCAATTTGGTTCATACTGCGTGGAGTTGCGGTGACGTTCCGTTAGTCATGTCGATTGCCGGAACGCGGCTATTCGCGCTATCACCATCCGCGCTCGAAACGTTCCGGAAACCATGACGCCAATCAGCAGACGCTCGTTTCTCGCCGCGACCGCGGGTCTTGCCGCGGCTCCTGCTTTCGGCCAGTCCGGCGGCTCCAATCCCGATATCGCGATTATTGGCGCGGGCGCGGCCGGGATCGCCGCCGCGCGGCGCATCGCCGCCGCCGGGAAGCGTGCGATCATTCTGGAAGCGGCCGATCGCGTGGGCGGCCGCTGCCTGACGGATGCGCGCAAGTTCGGCGTCCCGGTCGATCTCGGCGCGCACTGGATTCACATGCCGGACATCAATCCGGTCGCCAAGCTCGCGCCCGGCGCTGGGCTCGATGTCTATCCGGCGCCGCGCGGGCAGCGATTGCGGATCGGACGGCGTTACGCGCGCGAGGGCGAACTTGAGGATTTTCTGGCAGCGCTCGTGCGCTGCAACCGCGCGATCCAGGACGCCGCGCGCGGAAAGGCCGACGTCTCCTGCGCCCAGGCAATGCCGAAGGATCTCGGCGACCTGCAGCCCGCGATCGAATTCTTTCTCGGACCATTCGGCTGCGGCAAGGATTTAAAAGACATCTCGGCGGTAGATTTCGCGAAGTCCGCCGAGCGCGACATCGATGCGTTCTGCCGCCAGGGTTTCGGCGCCCTGCTGGCGAAACTGGCCGAAGGCCTGCCGCTTGAATTGTCGACGCCGGTGTCGCTGGTCGACGCCTTTGGCCGCAGCGCCGTCGAGCTCGTCACCGCCAGAGGACGCATCACCGCCCGCGCGGTCATCGTCACCGCTTCGACCAATGTGCTGGCGAGCGGCAAGCTCAAATTCACCCCCGATCTGCCCAAGCGCCAGCTCGATGCCTGCGACAGGCTCTCGCTTGGAAGCTACGACCGGATCATTCTCGAACTGCCGGATAATCCGCTTGGCCTGGAGCGCGACGATCTCCTGTTCGAAAAGGCGGAAAACGAACGCACGGCTTCGCTGCTCGCGAATGTCGGCGGCGCAAATTTGGCGTTCATCGATGTCGGCGGAAAATTCGGCCGCGATCTCGCGGCGCGCGGCGAGCGCGCGATGACGGCCTTCGCGACCGAATGGCTGACGGGGCTTTACGGGACCGATATCGGCAAGGCGGTCGGCAAGAGCCATGCGACGCAATGGAACGCTTCGCCATGGGCGCTCGGGGCCTTCTCGGCCGCGGCGGTCGGCGGCCAGCCGTCGCGGCGCGTCCTGATGGAGCCGTTTCGCGATCGTGTCTTCTTTGCCGGCGAAGCCGTGCACGAAACGCTGTGGGGCACGGTCGGCGGCGCCTGGGAATCGGGCGAGCGCGCGGCGGCGGCCGCGCTCCGGCTGTTCGGAATTGTGTCGAAGCCGCCGGAGCAGCCAAAAGTGGCGCCGCAAGTACAACGTCCCGCGCGCGCGCCGCGTCCAGTGCGATGACGCCGCGACCGAAAGCGCTGATCGCGTGGTCGAGCGGCAAGGATAGCGCCTGGGCGCTGCACGAACTTCGCCAAAGCGGCGATTACGATATCGTCGCCGCGCTCACCACGGTCACCGACACGTTTGCGCGCGTCAGCATGCACGGCGTGCGCGAGGAGTTGCTGCGCGCGCAGCTCGACGCCGCGCGGTTGCGCTCGATCGTCGTGCGCATCCCGTTTCCCTGTTCGAACGAGATCTATGAGCGCGAAATGGCGGCGGCGCTGGCGCAGGCGAAGTCCGATGGCGTGACGCATGTGATTTTCGGCGATCTGTTCCTGGCGGATCTTCGCGTGTATCGCGAGGAGAAGCTCGCGCAGATCGGCATGACCGGGGTGTTTCCACTGTGGCAACGTCCGACCGGCAAGCTGGCGCGGGAGATGATCGATGCGGGCGTCGAAGCGCATCTTGCGACTGTCGATCTGGCGAAACTGTCCGCCTCGTTCGCAGGAATGCGCTTCGACAATGCGCTGCTCAGCGCATTGCCGCCGGGCACCGACCCTTGCGGCGAGAACGGCGAGTTTCATTCCTTTGTGAAGGCCGGGCCGATGTTCGTGCAGCCCATTCGCGTCGCGGTCGGCGAGACGGTGACGCGGGACGGCTTTGCTTACGCCGATCTATTGCCCGTCTAGCCGCGCAATGCGCCGCCGGTGCGCTTGGTGACTTCGGCCACAATTTTTCCCGCCAGCGCGTCGATCTCTTCGTCGGTCATGGTTTTTTCGCGCGGCTGGATCGTCACCGCGATGGCGATGGATTTCTTGCCGGGATCGATGCCTTTGCCTTCATAGACGTCGAACACCGTCACTCCCGTGATCAGCTTCTTGTCGGCATTCTGCGCGGCGCGAACGATGTCGGCTGATTTCACGGCCGCGTCGACCACGAACGCGAAATCGCGGGTCACCGGCTGGAAGGCCGAGAGTTCGAGCATCGGCTTGGCGCGGGTCAGCTTCGCCTTGGATTCCGGAATCCTGTCGAGGATCACTTCGAATGCGGCAAGCGGGCCCTGCGCATCGAGCGCGGTCAGCGCACGCGGATGCAATTCGCCGAAATGACCGAGAATGTTCTGCGGTCCAATTTGAATGGTGCCGCTGCGGCCGGGATGAAACCAGGCCGGGCCTCCCGGCACGATCTGCAAGGCCTGCATCGGCGCCCCGGCGGCGGCGAGCACCGCGAGCGCGTCGGCCTTGGCGTCGAACACGTCGGCGCCCTTGCCGCTGCTTTGCCAGTGACGCCCGGCTCCATCGACCTTCGATAATCCGCGCCGCACACCCGATGCGGCAATCAGCTGATCCTGCGGCTGGTCGCCCTTGAAAACCTGTCCGGCTTCGAACAATGCGACATCGGGAAATCCGCGGTCGGCATTTTTCTGCGCGGCGGTGACAAGACCGGGAATAAGGCTCGGCCGCATATCGGACAAGTCAGCCGCGATCGGATTGGCCAGCGCCAGCGCAGGCGCGCCGCCGCCGAACAATTCGGCCTGCGCTTTCGAGATGAAGGACCATGTCACCGCTTCGGTGAGGCCACGCGCCGCGAGCGCGCGCTTGGCCTTGCGCGTGCGGACTTGCGCCGATGTCAGAACGGGTTTGCGCGGCGCGTCGCCACGCGGGAACTCCGTCGCCGGCACGCGCTCGACGCCCGCGATCCGCACAACTTCCTCGACGACGTCGGCCTTGCCTTCGATATCCGGCCGCCAGGACGGCACGGCGATCTTCACGGTCTTGCCGGCGCCGGCGACGAAAAAGCCGAGCCGCTCCAGGATACGCTTGATCTCGGGCAAGGGCAGATCGAGCCCGGACAGGCGTTTGACTTCGTCGACCGGAAACTCGATCAGCTTGTCAGGCGCTTTCGCATCGCCCGCGACAACGATCTCGGACGGCGCGCCGCCGCACAGATCGAGCACCATCTGTGTCGCAAGCTCGAGGCCCGGCAGCATGAAGGCCGGGTCGACGCCACGCTCGAAACGGTAGCGCGCATCCGAGTTGATGCCGAGCTTGCGGCCGGTCTGCGCGATGTTGAGCGGCTCCCACAAGGCGGATTCGATCAGCACGTCGGTGGTGGTTTCGGAGCATCCGGTCGCCTCGCCGCCCATGATGCCGGCGAGCGATTCCACGCCCTTCTGGTCGGCGATGACGCACATGGTCTCGTCAAGCTGATAGGTCTTGCCGTCGAGCGCGAGCAGGCTCTCGCCCTTCTTCGCGCGGCGAATGGAGAGATGGCCGTTGACCTTGGCGGCATCGAACACATGCAGCGGGCGGCCGCGGTCGAAGGTCATGAAATTGGTGATGTCGACCAGCGCATTGATCGGGCGAAGCCCAATGGCGGTGAGTCGCTTTTGCAGCCATTTCGGCGACGGGCCGTTCTTCACGCCTTTCACGAGGCGCAGACCGAAGGCGGGACAGAGCGATGGCGTCGAACCGAAATCGAACGTCACTTTCACCGGGCAGGGGGATGTGCCCTTCACCGGCTTGGGCGTGTTCTCCTTGAACTTGCCGAGATCGGCCGCGCCGAGATCGCGCGCGATGCCGTTCACGCCCGTGCAATCGGCGCGATTGGGCGTGAGACTGATTTCGATCACCGCGCCATCGAGGCCGGCGTATTTGGCGTAGGAGCCGCCGATCGGCGTATCCGCGGGCAGTTCGATGATGCCGTCATGGTCGTCGGAGATCAGAAGCTCCGCTTCGGACACCAGCATGCCGCGGCTTTCCACACCGCGGATGGTGCCAACACCGAGCGTAATGTCCTTGCCGGGAATGTAGCTGCCGGGCGGCGAGAACACGCCGATCATGCCGGTGCGCGCATTGGGCGCGCCGCACACGACCTGCACCGGCTTGCCGTCGCCAGCATCGACCATGCAGACGCGCAGGCGATCGGCATTCGGATGCTGCTTGGCCTCGATCACGCGCGCGATGACGAACGGCGCGAGCAATTTGGCCTTGTCCTCGATCTTCTCGACTTCGAGGCCTATCATGGTCAGCTTGTCTGCGATCGCGCCCAGGCTTTCGCCGGTCTCGAGATGCTCTTTGAGCCAGTCGAGTGTGAATTTCATGGCGTCACGCGCTCAGGCCGCCGGCCAGCGTCGGGAAATCGAGCGGCCGGAAACTGTAATGCGACAACCAGCGCACATCCGCCTCGAAGAACGGACGCAGATCGGGCATGCCGTATTTCAGCATGGCGATGCGGTCGATCCCCATGCCCCAGGCAAAGCCCTGATATTCGTTCGGATCGAGCCCGCAATTTCGTAGCACGTTCGGATGCACCATGCCGCAGCCGAGAATCTCCAGCCAGTCCTCGCCTTCGCCGAAACGGATCTCGCCCTTGTCGCGGCGGCACTGGATGTCGACTTCGAGCGAGGGCTCGGTGAACGGAAAGAATGACGGCCGGAAGCGCATCTTCACGGCATCGACCTCGAAGAACGCCTTGCAGAATTCCTCGAGGATCCATTTCAGATGGCCGAGATGCGAGCCCTTGTCGATGACAAGCCCCTCGACCTGATGAAACATCGGCGTGTGGGTTTGATCGCTATCGCTTCGATAGGTGCGTCCCGGAATGATCACGCGGATCGGCGGCTTCTGGGTGAGCATCGTGCGCACCTGCACCGGCGAGGTGTGGGTGCGCAGCAGCATGCGCGAACCATCGGGCTTCGGATTGAAATAGAACGTGTCGTGCATTTCCCGCGCCGGATGACCTTCGGGGAAATTCAGCTTGGTAAAGTTATAATCGTCGGTCTCGATATCCGGGCCTTCGGCAACCGCAAAGCCCATATCGGCGAAGATAGCGGTGAGTTCGTCGATCACCTGGCTGATCGGATGCACCCGGCCCATCTCGGCCGGCGCTTCGCGCACCGGCAACGTGACATCGACCGTTTCGGTATTGAGCCTGGCATCGAGCGCCTTGTCGCCGAGATCAGCCTTCTTCGCCGCGATTTCTGCAGTGATTCTTTCCTTAAGGGCGTTAACGATTGGACTCTGAATCTTTCGCTCGTCGGGCGACATGCTCCCCAATGACTTGAGTGCATTTGTTAGCCAGCCATTCTTACCTAATGCTCCGATGCGCGCTGCTTCGAGCGCCGCCTCATCGGTTGCGTTTTCTATAGCGTAGCGCGTATCAATTTCGAGAAGAGTAAAAACTTCCATCGCGTCACTCCGCCGTAAACGGCAAGTCAACGTCGGACATGCAGCCGCCCGGCACTTCTGCTGTCATGCCCGGCGCAAAACCGGGCATGACGAGGAAGACTTCAGGCTTGCGCTGGCAGCGCGGCCTTGGCTTTTTCGACGATCGCCTGGAACGCCGCCGGCTCGTGGATCGCAATATCCGAGAGAACCTTGCGGTCGACCGTAATGCCGGCCTTGGCCAGTCCGTCGATGAACTTCGAATAGTTCAGGCCGAACGGACGCACGGCGGCATTGAGGCGCTGAATCCACAACGCACGGAAGGTGCGCTTGCGCCGCTTGCGATCGCGGAAGGCATATTGGTTCGCCTTCTCGACCGCCTGCTTGGCGATGCGGATGGTGTTCTTGCGGCGGCCGTAAAAACCCTTGGCGGCCTTGAAGACTTTCTTGTGTTTGGCGTGCGAGGTGACGCCACGTTTAACGCGAGCCATGACAGATCTCCTTTAAGCGGTTTGGCGTCAGCCGTTGGGAAGGAAGTATTTCTTTATGTTGTCACCGTCGGTCTTGAACATGACGTCGGTGCCGCGCAGCTGACGGATCTGCTTCTTGGTTCGCTTGATCATTCCGTGACGCTTGCCGGCATGGGCGGCTTTGACCTTGCCGGTGCCGGTAATCTTGAAGCGCTTTTTAGCGCCCGATTTGGTCTTGATCTTGGGCATTTGGCTCTCCTGTAAAACCGGCCGGAAGCACGCCAAAGGCGCGCCTGGCTGGCGGTGCTCGAACATGAGCGTTGCTCGGATTGAGCTTGGTCTCAGCCGCCACGGCAGCCCTTAATCAGCCGGGCGGCGAGAGCGGCGGTTTATGGCAGAGGCCCCCCAAAAACACAACCTTTTGGTCCCGCTGGCGGCCCTATGGACGGCTCTCCGGGGCGTTCCGGGGCCGGCCAGCGGAACCCCAGCGGAACCAATGACCCGACCGCACCGTTTTCCCCGCAATCGGGCCCCTTGGGCCGCGCCGCAACGACCTCTGGAGCAGATAATGAGCATTTTTACGGGTCTCGCGCGGGCTTTTGTCCTTGTCTTCGCTGTTCTGACCGGGCCCGCCGTAGCCGCCAGCCGGACGCCGGCGGCGTCGAATTTCGACGGCGAATGGAGTGTCGTGATCATCACGGAGGCGGGCACCTGCGACCGCGCCTATCGCTATCCGGTGAGGGTTGTGAACGGCACGCTCAAATATGAAGGCGAGGCCTCCATCGAGATTTCGGGACGCGTGGACCCAAGCGGAAAGCTCAATGCGACGATCCAGCGCGGCGAGCAGAGCGCGAACGGATCGGGCCGGCTGTCGCCCTCGTCCGGCGCCGGAACCTGGACCGGGAAATCCGCAACGACGTCCTGCGCCGGCCGCTGGGAGGCGGAGAAGCGAGCTGGCTGATTGGCATCGGCCGAATATAAAAACGCCCGCAGATTCTGTCTGTGGGCGTTTTCTTTACAGGAATGCATTCTGGCCGCTAGTGTGGTGGTTCAGAAATTCCCTTCATTCTCGCCGCGAGTCCGTCAAGGGAATTTCTGAACCAAAACCATACTAGAATCATAAGGTTGCTAGTGTCCTTCGATTCCGAAGTTCGCTTACGAAGCCGCCGCGGAATGAAGCGAACTTCGGAATCGGGACACTAGTTTGCGCTCCGGTGAGCGATCAGCGCGGCGCGAGGATCATGATCATCTGCCGGCCCTCGAAGCGGGGCTCGGATTCGACCTTGGCGATCTTGGCGATATCTTCCTTGACGCGGTCGAGCAGCCGCGTCCCAAGTTCCTGATGCGCCATCTCGCGTCCGCGGAAGCGCAGCGTGACCTTGACCTTGTCGCCTTCCTCGAAAAAGCGCTGCATGGAGCGCAGTTTCACATCGTAATCGTGATCGTCGATCATCGGCCGGAATTTGATTTCCTTGACCTCGACGACTTTCTGCTTCTTGCGCGCTTCGGCGGCTTTTTTCTGCGCCTGATATTTGTATTTGCCGACGTCGAGAATTTTCACGACGGGCGGATTGTTGTTCGGCGAAATCTCGACAAGGTCGAGGCCTGCTTCCTGGGCCATTGCCAGGGCCTTTGCCGTTTCCACGGTTCCGTGATTGTGGCCGGTTTGATCGATCAGCTGGACCTCGCGGGTGCGGATCTCCTCGTTGGTTCGCGGGCCGTCTTTCTGGACGGTTGGCGCGGCTCTCATGGGGCGACGAATGGCAAGTAACTCCTCTGCTGTTGCGACGGACCTTCAGGAGGGACGGTGAGGCTTAAAGCCTCGTCCCTGACCTGCAGGCTTGAATGAAGATCGGGAGAAAACGGCCATAAGTCAACGCCGAACGGCGTTCGCGGTTCAAACGCTCACATGTTGTGGCGTTGCCGTAATGCCGGAAAGTACTCAGGTTTTCCGGCCTCGGACGACTTCGGCGTAGAGCTTGAGCGTCAGATCGGCGACCGCCGAGGCATTGAAATGGCTGGTCACCCAGGCGCGGCCCCGCAATCCGATCGCCCGGCGGGCGGTTTCGGGCAGCGAAAACAGCCGGATCAAGGCCGCCGCCAATGCCGCATCGTCCCCGGCCGAAAAGCGCAATCCGGTCATGCGGTCTTCCGATACGGATGGCGGCGCCAGCACGACTTCCGGCCCGGCGCCGAGATCGGACACGACCACCGGCCTCGCCATGGCTTGCGCCTCCAGAATGGTGCGCTGCAGGCCCTCGTCCTGCGTCGCCGCGGACACGACAACGCTCGCCGCGGCATAGGCCGCCGGCAAGTCGTCGACCGGTCCGGTCATGCGGATCACATCCGCCGTCTTTGTCGACAGCACCAGATCCCACAATTCGCCGGTATAGCGGCTCTTGCCGTGATCCTCGCCGACGAAAACGCAGATGAAATCCTTCAGGCCCATCTCCTTCAGGCGATGCACGGCCCGCACCACAAGATGATGGCCCTTGCGCCGCAACAGGCGGCCGGTCACGAGAATGAGCTTGGTGCCGGATTCGACTCCGAATGCGCGGCGGATCGATTCCACGCGCTCCTGCGAGATCGAATCCGGATCGAAGCGTTGCAGATCGACGCTCAGGGGAACGACGTTGATCCGGCCCCAGGAAATTCCGTATCGATGGCTGATCAATTCGGCGAGCTGGTCGCTGACGGCGATGATGCGGTCGCCGCGCGCCATCACGCTGTTATAAAGGCGCTTAAAGACATTCTGTTCCCGGAATCCCTTGTACCAGGAGGTGACGAACGGGATTCCGGTCAGGCGGGAGGCGATCCACGCGCTCCATGCCGGCGCGCGGCCATGCGCATGGATGATGGCGCAACGTTCCTTGCGGACGATGCGCGTCATGATGCCGGCATTGCGCATCATCACGAATGGATTTTTGCTGGCGACATCGGCGCGGATGAATTCGCCGCCGAGCGCCGCGATATCCGCTTCCAGGCGGCCGCCGCTTGAGAGCACGATCGGCCGGTTGCCGGCCACCGCCAGAATGCGCACGAGATCGATGACCCCGAGATCGGCGGCACCTGCCTGCAGGCTCGGGACCACGATAAGAACCGTCAGGGGATTGATATTGGTGATCTTGGAGCGATCCGGGGCAAACATGAAGCCATCCGGTTCACTCTGCGCAAGAATACGGGCGGCGGAACCGGAAGCCACTATTCGAACCTCTGAAAATCTGATCGTCAATTCGGATCGCGGGGCGGGAACACACACAAACGCGCTGCGACCGGAAGTGCGGTCTTAGTCCGGATCGCACCAGGATGCAATCGGTTACCGCTGCCCCGACAGCAATGCGCTGTAGATAGCGAGGACTGAAGTGGCAACGTTTTGCGGCGAAAACATGAACTCGGCGAATTGCCGCGCCCGCGCGGCCAAAGCGCGGTAGGCCGCGAGATCCAGCGACAATGATTCGCGCAAAGCGGCGGCGAGCGCGCCCGGATCTCCCGGCCGCACCAGCCAGCCGGTGCGCAACTCGTCCGGCATGCGCGGCGGCGCCAGGATATTTTCCGGCAATATGCCTATGGCCGATGCGATGACCGGCCGCGCCATGGCCTGCGATTCGGGGATCGGCCGGCCGAAAACTTGCGGTTCGATCACGGGCATGACGACGATATCCGATGCCGCCAGCGCGGCCGGCCAATCAGGACAGCGGCCGGGCAACCTGAACTTCGCGGCGAGACCATGCGCATCGATGCGTTTCGTCAATGCACGGACATACTTTCCGCCGACACGCGTGTCGCCGAGCAGCACGAATGTAATCCCGCGCAGCAGGTCCACGGGGATGAGGCGCACGGCGTCGGCGAGCACGCTCTGTCCGGCCGACGCGGCGATCGGCCCCGGAACCAGAATGATGCGGTCGCCTTCCGGGATTTTCCACGCCTTGCGAAGACCGAGGACGCGTTCCGGCCGCATGCTCGCCGGATCGAACAATTGCGCGTCGATCGGATTGGGCACGACGGTGACGCGCTCGCGCGGAATATCGAAGCGCTCGATCATGGGCGCCGCGGTGAACGACGAATGCACGATCACGTGGTCGCCGCGGGCGAGCGAGGTTTGATACAGCGCGCGCAGGCTGCGCGGCGAAGGCGCGGTTTCGGGCAGATTGGTCACGAGCCAGACCGGCAGTTTCTCGGTCGCCGCGAGCGCGCTCCAGGCCGCGCTCGCGCTATAGGCATGCACGATATCGACGCGCTCGCGCGAAATGATTTTTTCGAGCCGCCCCGCATTGCTCCGCAGCTTGAACGGATTGACGCTGTCGTGGTCGAGGGTAAGCCATTCGCCGCCGGCCAGCCTGTATTCGTCGGCGAATTTTCCATCGCGGCCGGCGATGATCGCCCGGGCGCCGGAGCGCCGCAGCAGGGATGCGATCATGAGCGCGTTGCGCGCCGTATTCTCGTTTGCGGGCGTCAGCTGCAGGATGGTGGCGCCGGCAAGACTGCGCATCTGTTCCAGAGAAGCGCGGGCTTGTGTGCTCATGCTTCGTGTCCGGTCTTTCGAATTTCCTCTTGCTTTCGCCGGCGTCTTGCAGCGAAACGGTTACAAAGGGCGCCGCATCGGCGAATCAGGCGAATGAGCGACGTTAGCGTGAAAACCCTGAAAATTGGAGCGGGCGCTTTGGCGCGCGAGATCGCCGTGCGCATTCGCGACGGCAGCGGGCCTGGCCTGTTCTGGCTTGGCGGCTTCAACTCCGACATGAAGGGCACGAAAGTGCAGGCGCTGGACGAATGGGCCGCGGCACATGGGCGCGCCTGCATACGCTTCGATTATTCGGGACATGGAGAATCCGGCGGTGAATTTACCGATGGAACGATAAGCCGCTGGCTGGAGGAAAGCGTCGCGGTGTTCGGCCATTTCTGCAAGGGGCCGCAGATCGTGGTCGGCTCCTCGATGGGCGGCTGGATTGCGCTCTTGCTTGCGCGCGAACTCAATCGTCTGGCCAAGTCCGGCGCGCCGTCCTTGGCGGGCATCGCCGGGATGGCGCTGATCGCGCCGGCGCCGGACTTCACGGAAGCCTTGATGTGGAAACGCTTCACGCCCGAGATCAAAAAGCAGATCGAGGAAAAAGGCGTCTGGTCGCGTCCGTCGGAATATTCGCAGGAGCCTTATCTGATCACGCGCGGCCTGATCGAAGACGGACGCAAGCATCTCCTGCTCGGCGGACTGATCGAGACCGGCTGCCCGGTTCGGATTCTGCAGGGCGTGAAAGACGAGGACGTCCCCTGGCAGCACGCCGCCGAACTGGTGTCGCGTATCGCGCGCGACGACGTCGTTTTCACATTGATCAAGGACGGCGATCATCGCCTGTCGCGCCCCGAAGACATCGAACGGCTGATTTCGGCGGTCGCGGAATTCAATTGAAGTGTCATCCGGCGCATTGCGCGGGATCAAACGCTCGGCTAGTCCAAGGCATTCGAGGGAGGTCGGAGCAATGGCTTACGAAAACATTGTGGTCGAGACGCGCGGCCGGGTGGGTGTCATCAAGCTCAATCGCCCGCAGGCGCTCAATGCGCTCAACTCCAAGCTGATCGGCGAATTATCCGCCGCCATCGACGCTTTCGAGGCGGATCGCAATATCGGCTGTCTCGTCATCACCGGATCGGAGAAGGCCTTCGCGGCCGGCGCCGACATCAAGGAGATGGCGGATAAATCCTTCATGGATGCGTTTTTCGGGGACTTCGCCGCCAACTGGGACCGCGCCTCGCACGCGCGAAAGCCGGTGATCGCGGCGGTTGCCGGTTTCGCGCTTGGCGGCGGATGCGAGCTTGCGATGCAATGCGATCTGATCATTGCGGCGGACAATGCGAAATTCGGCCAGCCCGAAATCAAGCTCGGCGTCATTCCTGGCATCGGCGGAACGCAGCGCCTCACACGCGCCGTCGGCAAGGCCAAGGCGATGGACCTCTGCCTCACCGGCCGCATGATGGACGCGCAGGAAGCCGAGCGCTCGGGCCTCGTCGCCCGCGTGGTGCCGGCGGCGAACCTGATGGACGAAGCGATGAAGGCGGCGGAAACGATCGCGGCGATGCCGCTGCCGGCTGCGATGCTCGCGAAGGAATCGGTCAATCGCGCGTTCGAAACCTCGCTTGCCGAGGGCATCCGCTTCGAGCGGCGCGTGTTCCACTCGTTGTTCGCGACCAGGGATCAGAAGGAAGGCATGGCCGCGTTCGTCGAAAAACGCGCGCCGAAATTCAGCAACGAGTAAACCAAGCCGCCGTCATTCCGGGACGCGAGCGAAAGCGAGCGGGCCCGGAATGACCAAGAGGTTACTTCCGCACACAAATGACGCGGGTGACCGACGCCTTGGCGGCGTCGATGCTGGTGCCGCCGGTGGGCGGCGCCACTTTGGCGCCTTCCAGGAATTTCTGGATCGCGGCCGCCGAGACGAGCGAGGCCTGCGACGCCGCTTTCAATCCGGCCAGGCCCACGAACTGACCTTGCGCATCGATGACGGCAGCGCCGGAAAATCCGGATGGCGGCGCCGGCTCGAGCGCGACGAGCCCGCTTTCGGTGCCCCGGATGCGGGCATTGAACGTGCTGACGGCGTCGCGGCCGTCCTGAATCTGAGGGTCGCCGATGCCGATCAAGGTCAATTCCGCGCTGCGCGGCGGCTGCGCCGACAGCGTCATGGGCTTGAGATTGCCGACGCCATAGACGCGCAGCAATGCGAGTTCGGACGTCCGGTCCTCCGCGATGCGTTCGGCATTGCCGACGCCCGGAACGACGATGATGTGGCAGCCCTCGGTCGCCGTGCGGTCGGCGACCAGATATCCCGACGCGCTTGCGACGATGGCGGTGGCATATTCGACCTTGCGCCTCACGCCCGGCATCGCCGTGCTGCCGTCGAACGGCGCGAACGCGCTCGACATCGCGACCACGACCGGCTCCATGATGCCGTCCATCGCCTGATCGTAAAGAATGGTCACCCCGCGCACGTCGCTGTCTTTCAACTGGGCGCGTACATAGAATTTCTTCAGGCCCTGCAATCCGGACAAGACGTAGAAGTCCGGGCGCAGCGCGCTGTATTCCACCTGGCGGCCGGCGGGCGTCTTCTTCTGCTGCTCGAACAAGGCGGACAATGTCGTGTTGGCGGCGCTCTCGCGGAAGGTCTCGATCTGCACCTCGCCGCGCGTCGAAGACCAGCGGCCGCCGCTCTTGCCGCGCGAGGTCTGCGTCGCGAGCTTGCCGGGGATGCCGAGGAATACGCCGGGCATGACCGGATCCTCGACGATCTTCCAGCCGACCTGTTCGCGCTGCGGCTTGACCGTGGTGGACAAGGCCGCGCGCTCCTCCGGCGTCAGGATGCCGGTTTCCTTGCCCTTCTGTTTTTTCTGGAACGACTTCACCGCGGCGATGGCGCGATCGCCGAATTCGCCGTTGACGACGCCGTTATAATCTCCGGTCCAGATCAGGTCGGACTGGATGGCGAGGCGTTCCGCGATCGGCATGGCCGCATAGGCGTCGCGGATCGGCGCATTGGCCTTGCTGGCGCCATTCGCGTCGGCGGGGGATTGCTTCTGCGCGGCGTCGTTCGTGGAAGGCTTTGCCGCGGGTTTCGCTGGCTTGGATGCCGGCTTGGTTTGCGGTTTGGGCGCCTGCGCGGATGCGGGCAGGATCAGGGCCGCCAACACACATGCAATGACAGGAACGCGCATGACACAGATCTTGATACAGTTCTCGATGCGGCCCCTAGGGTCGCGGGACCGAAATGATCGTCCGTACTAGATGACCGCGCCGGGGCGGCTTATGCAAGGGTGACTTTGCCAAGGGCCTGAAAAGGTCCTGCGCAAAAGGCCCGGTTTTTGGGCCGGCGAGACGGACTCGGCGGGATGAAGCGATGCTGACGGCCGAAGAACTTGAACGCTATGCGCGCCACATCGTCCTGCGCGAGGTGGGCGGCCCCGGGCAGGCCGCATTGCAGGCCGCGCGCGTGCTGGTGGTTGGCGCCGGAGGCCTGGGTGCGCCGGTGCTTCTGTATCTCGCGGCGGCGGGGGTCGGCAGGATCGCGATCGTCGATGACGACACCGTGTCGCTGTCCAACCTTCAGCGCCAGGTGATCCATTCGACCGACGATGTCGGACGCCCCAAGGTCGAGAGCGCCGCCGCGGCGATCCGCCGCCTCAATCCGCATGTCACCGTCGAAACCCATGCGACGCGTCTTGCGGCCGCGAACGCGCTCGAATTGATTTCGGGCTACGATCTCGTCGCCGACGGCTCGGATAATTTCGCGACCCGTTATCTCGTTTCGGACGCCTGTTTCTTCGCGCGCAAGACGCTCGTGACGGCGGCGGTCGGCATTTTCGACGGCACGCTCACGACCATCCGCGCGCATGAGCGCGGCCGGGACGGCAAACCCAATCCGACCTATCGCTGTTTGTTTCCGGAGCCGCCGGCGGCGGGGACAATTCCGGCTTGCGCCGAAGCCGGCATTCTCGGCGCGCTGCCCGGCGTGCTCGGATCGATGATGGCGCTGGAAGTGATCCGCGAGATCGTCGGCTTCGGCGAAGGATTGACCGGCCGGCTATTGATGGTCGATGCGCGCGCGATGCGCTTCGAGACGCTCAATTACGGCTGGGATCCGGCCAATCCGCTGTCCGGCGAGAAGCCGACGATGCGGGATTTGTCGGGGCACGCCTGAAATGTCATTCCGGGGCGCTTGCCAACGGGTCCGGCCAAAGGCCGGCCTGATGATAAACTCCGCAAGCGAACCCGGAATCCAGCCGCATAGATTATTTCATGGTCCTGGAGTCCGAATCGCCGCACACCAATCTCGGGTTTACCCGAGATTGGCATTAAACGTGCGCAAGTCGGGTAAACCCGACTTGCATTGGCGTCCGGAATGACAGCAAGGGCTGTCAATTCTGCTGCTTGCTCCAGCTCGCGACCGTGGTCGCGCCCTTCATCACCGCCCATTTTCCTTCGGCGACCGTGCTGGTCACGAGGCGATAGCAATTGGTCGTGCCGCCCTTCCACGATGTGCAGAAACCGTCCTTGACGATTTTCCACGTCCCATCGATCTTGTCCCCGGCTTTGCCCAGAGGCTCGCGCGTCGCCTTGCCGTCGGGCGTGAACACCATGGTGTAGCGCTGGCGCGTCGGCGAGGACGCGATAAAGGGCTGGCCGTTGAAGAATGTCGCCTTGATGGCGTTGCCGTCGAGCGATTCCGCCTGAACGGGTGCGGAATAAAGCACGGCAATGGCGAAACAGAGGAGTGCACGCATCGTCGCCTCCGGTCCGATGATCCCTCATTGTAATCGGAATCGCGGCAATTGGCAGCGGACTTATGTGCGCGGTTTTCGATTTATCGCATTTTCGGCCGGTGAGCCGGTACCCGTCCCGGACCTGATCCGGGGCGGGCTTTCGTCCGGAAACGCTCCTACAGCATCGAGGGCAGCACGCGATCGGGCGGCCGGTGACCGTCCATGAAAGTCTTGATGTTGATGATGACCTTCTCGCCCATGTCGATGCGCCCTTCCACCGTGGCCGATCCCATATGCGGAAGCAGAACGACCTTGCCGTCGCGCGCGAGCTTGGCCAGCTTCGGATTGACCGCCGGCTCGTGCTCGAACACGTCGAGGCCCGCGCCCGCGATCTCATTGGCCGCGATCATCCGGATGAGAGCGTTTTCGTCGATCACCTCGCCGCGCGCGGTATTGACCACGAACACCTCGGGACGAAGCAATTTGAGCCGGCGGGCGGAGAGCAGATGGAATGTCGCCGGCGTGTGCGGGCAGTTGATCGACACGATGTCGACGCGCGCCAGCATCTGGTCGAGGCTCTCCCAATAAGTGGCGTTCAGGTCCTCTTCGATCTGCGAGGCGACCCGGCGGCGGTTGTGATAATGGACCTGCAGGCCGAAGGCGCGGGCGCGGCGCGCGACCGCCTGTCCGATCCGGCCCATGCCGATGATGCCGAGACGCTTGCCCCAGATGCGATGGCCGAGCATCCAGGTCGGAGACCAGCCGCCCCATTCATTGTCCTCGGTCAGAACGCGCGAGCCTTCGACCAGCCGCCGCGGCACCGCGAGAATGAGCGCCATGGTCATGTCGGCGGTGTCTTCGGTGAGCACGCCCGGGGTGTTGGTGACGGTGATCCCGCGCTGGAGCGCGGTCGCGACATCGATATTGTCGACGCCGTTTCCGAAATTGGCGATCAGCTTCAGCCGGTCGCCGAACTGACTGAGGGCATGGGCGTCGATCCGGTCCGTGACCGTCGGCACCAGCACGTCGGCGCTCTTCGCGGCGGCGATCAATTCGGCCTGGGTCATCGGCTTGTCGTCGATGTTCAGTTGCGCGTCGAACAATTCGCGCATGCGGGTTTCGACGCCGTCGGGCAACTTGCGGGTGACGACGACCAGGGGCTTCTTGCGGGCGGGCATGTCGTTTGGAGCCTTTTGCCGGAATGATCGGGGCCGGTCAGGCCGCTGTCTCGGGCATGACGCCGAAAGAGCCTGCCCCGGACCCGATCCGGTATGCGAAGCGATTTTCGAACGACATCATGCTCCAACCTGTAGAATCGCTCGCTTCCACGATTTTGGATCGAACCAATCCAAAATCGCTGCGATCTGGGCGGCCATTCAGGCCTCTTTAACCGTGCTCACCGACACTGCGAAGGTCGCACCGGCGCCCAGTTCCAGGCGCCGTTTTTCTCTGTAGCAGATGGCAATCGCAAGACAAGGCATCCGGATCGGACTGGTTTGGGCGGCGTCGATGGCAGCGCTTGCGCCCGCGCAGGCGGCCGGAGAAGCGGCCAATGGCGCGGGCAGCGGATTGCAGGTTCCGCGCTTTGTCAGCCTCAAATCCGACCGCGTGAATGTGCGCGGGGGCCCGACCAAGGACCATGACGTGACCTGGGTTTTCACCCGGTCCGGATTGCCGGTGGAGATTACCGCCGAATTCGAGAATTGGCGGCGGATCCGCGACGGCGAGGGCGCGGAAGGATGGGTCTATCATTCCCTTCTGTCCGGACGCCGAACCGCAATGGTCGTGCCGAAAACCAAGGACGATCTCGTTCCGCTTTGCAGCCAGCCGGAACAGACATGCGCGACGCTCGCCAAGCTGCAAGCGGGCGTGCTCGCGTCCGTGAAACGCTGCACCGGAAGCTGGTGCCGGATTGCCGGCGAAGGTTTCGACGGCTGGATCGTGCAGGAGCGGTTGTGGGGCGTCTATCCGAACGAAAAAGTCGATTGACCGCAATCGTTGCGGCGCGAAAGAACGCGCCGTTTCAGGACGAGATTCAGACGTTTGAAATGCGTCCGACGCCTTGAGCGTCAGCGGCCCGACTTGCGCAGCCGCACGACCACGTCGATGCGGGCGACTTCATAGCCGTTGGGCGCGATCGGCATCTTGTCGACGATCACTTCGGCGCCGGGAATATCCACCAGCGCGTTCTCACCCTCGACGAAGAAGTGATGATGGTCGGTGGCGTTGGTGTCGAAATAGGTTTTCGAGCCGTCGACCGCGACCTGGCGCAGCAGGCCGACTTCGGTGAATTGATGCAACGTGTTGTAGACCGTGGCGAGCGAGACCGGCACCTTGGCCTTGGTCGCTTCCTCGTAGAGCATTTCGGCGGTGATGTGCCGGTCGCCCTTGGCGAAAAGAATCCATCCAAGCGACATGCGCTGGCGCGTCGGACGCAAGCCCACTTCGCGCAGCATCGCCTTCACGTCATGCCAGGGGCAGCCGTTCAGGTCCGCAGGACGATTGGCCGCAGGACGCGGCGTTGTCGGATCGAGCGGCGTTGAGAAGACGATGGTACGCGGAAGGCTCATTAGAAGTGCTCAAATCTGTACGATCCGGCCCGACATCGGCCCGGATCGTTTCATCCGCAATTATATCGGACCGGGGAGCGAATTTGCAACTGTGTCGCAAGTAAGCGCCACACTGCTCGGAACCGGGGGCTTCTTTGACCATCGGGAGGCCTATGTTAGGTGTTCAACTCGCACGGCATGGTAAATAGCCGCCTTCCCCCAGGAAAAAGAGATCAATGCAAACGCGTCCGAACAGTTTCGAATATGAAGATCTCCTGGCCTGCGGCCGGGGCGAGATGTTCGGCGAGGGCAATGCCCAATTGCCGTTGCCCCCGATGCTGATGTTCGATCGCATCGCGGAAATTTCGGAACAGGGCGGCGAATACGGCAAGGGGCTGATCCGGGCCGAACTCGACGTGAAGCCCGATCTCTGGTTCTTCGCATGTCATTTCAAGGGCGACCCCGTGATGCCCGGCTGCCTCGGCGTCGATGCGCTGTGGCAATTGCTCGGATTTTTTCTCGGCTGGCTCGGTTCGCCCGGAAAGGGCCGGGCGCTCGGGCTCGGCGAATTGAAGTTTTCCGGCCAGGTTCTGCCGACCATGAAGAAAGTCGTCTACGGCATCGAGATCAAACGCGTCATGCGTTCCAAGCTCGTTCTCGGCATCGCGGATGGCTGGCTGTCGGCGGACGGCACCGTCATTTATCGCGCGAGCGATCTTCGGGTCGGCCTCTTCCAGCAGGACGCGATGCCGGCGCCCGGCGCGGCCTGAAGGCGGATTCGCCGTCTCGCCGCCGACACAAGATTCCCCTAAAATGGCCAAGATACGCAGCTTGGACGCAGGGCCTTGCAGGCCCACGGGTTTCTCGCCAAGTTTGGCTTAAATCGTCATCGTCGGCGTGCGCTCATCGCCTGCACGTTGCTTGAGAACGAGACGGTCCTGAAGATGGGGCAGAAGAGGCAAGCATGAGACGGGTCGTGGTCACCGGGATGGGCATCGTCTCGTCCATCGGCAACAATACGCAGGAAGTTCTGGCGAGCCTTCGCGAGGCCAAATCCGGCATCACGCGCGCGGAACAATTCGCCAAGCTCGGCTTCCGTTGCCAGGTGCAGGGCATGCCGACGCTCGATCCGTCGGGATCGGTCGACCGCCGCGCCATGCGCTTCCTCGGCCCCGGCTCGGCCTGGAATCACGTCGCCATGGAGCAGGCGATCCGCGATTCCGGCGTGGAGGAAAAAGACATTTCGAACGAGCGCACCGGCATCGTGATGGGTTCGGGCGGTCCGTCCACCTCGACGATCGTGGAAGCGGCCGACATCACGCGCGAAAAGGGCTCGCCCAAGCGGGTCGGACCCTTTGCCGTGCCAAAAGCAATGTCGTCGACCGCCTCGGCCACGCTGGCGACCTGGTTCAAGATCAGGGGCGTGAATTATTCGATCTCGTCCGCCTGCGCGACCTCCAATCACTGCATCGGCAATGCCGCCGAAATGATTCAATGGGGCAAGCAGGATCTCATGTTCGCGGGCGGCTCAGAGGAGTTGCACTGGACGATGTCGAACCTGTTCGACGCCATGGGCGCGATGTCCTCCAAATTCAACGACACGCCGGAGACGGCGTCGCGCGCCTACGACGTCGATCGCGACGGATTCGTGATCGCGGGCGGCGGCGGCGTGCTCGTGCTCGAGGAACTCGAACACGCCAAGGCGCGCGGCGCGAAAATCTATGCCGAAGTCGCAGGCTATGGCGCGACTTCCGACGGCCATGACATGGTTGCGCCGTCGGGCGAGGGAGCCGCGCGCTGCATGAAGATCGCGCTGTCGACGGTGAAGGCGCCGGTGGATTACATCAATCCGCACGCCACCGCGACGCCGGTCGGCGATGCGGCCGAAATCGGCGCCATCCGCGACGTCTTCGGCGAGAAATGCCCGCCGATCTCGGCCACGAAATCGCTCTCCGGTCATTCGCTCGGCGCGGCCGGCGCGCACGAGGCGATCTATTCGCTGCTGATGATGAATAATGGATTCATCTGCGAGAGCGCGAACATCAAGAATCTCGACCCCGCCTTTGCCGACATGCCGATCCTGCGCGAGCGCAAGGACAATGTCGCGCTCGGTTGCGTATTGTCGAATTCGTTCGGTTTCGGCGGCACCAACGCCTCGGTCGTGTTCAAGCGGCTCGATGCTTGACAAATAGTCCGAATTCCCGCCCTCGGTCTGCGGCTCAAAACCGCCGGGGCATCCCTTTTCATCTGACAGAAGTTTGACAATGACGAAACTGATGCAAGGCAAACGCGGTCTCATTATGGGGGTCGCAAACGATCACTCGATTGCCTGGGGAATCGCGAAAACGCTCGCGGAGCACGGCGCGGAACTCGCCTTCACCTATCAGGGCGATGCGCTGCAAAAGCGGGTGACGCCGCTCGCGCAATCCGTGAATTCGTCGTTCCTCATGCCCTGCGACGTCGAGGATATTTCCTCGGTCGACGCGGTCTTTGCGCAAATCAAGAAGAGGTGGGGCGCGCTCGATTTCTACGTTCATGCGATCGGATATTCCGACAAGAACGAATTGAAAGGCCGCTACGCCGACACCACGCGCGAGAATTTCATCCGCTCCATGGTGATTTCCTGTTTCTCATTCACGGAATCGGCGAAGCGCGCCGCTGAATTGATGCCGCATGGCGGATCGATGCTCACGCTGACCTATAACGGCGGCGATCGCACCATGCCCAATTACAATGTGATGGGCCTCGCAAAGGCGGCGCTGGAATCCTCGGTCCGCTATCTCGCAGTTGATTTCGGCAAGCAGGGCATCCGGGTCAATGCGATTTCGGCCGGCCCGATCCGCACGCTCGCCGGCGCCGGCATCACCGACGCTCGCTACATGTTCGCCTTCCAGCAAAAATATTCCCCGCTCGGGCGTGGAGTGACGCTGGAAGAGCTCGGCGGCGCGGGTCTGTATCTCCTGTCCGGCCTGTCCGGCGGCGTGACTGGCGAAATCCATTTCGTCGATTCCGGCTACAACGTGATCGCGATGCCGCATCCTGAAGCGCTCCGGGCGGATTCCGAAAAAGGCGGCGCGTCGGACGCATGAAGCCGACGCCGGATGAGATGCGCCGTGGCTGGTTGAAACTCGCGACCGGATTTCTGGCGCTTGTTCTGATCGCGGCGATCTGGATCCATGGGCGCTACGGCTAGCCAGAGCTTTTTCCGGCGTAGCCTGCCCCGGACTTGATCCGGGGTGGAAACCGGTTCGCCG
>CAMDXM010000003.1 GCA_945878025.1 Pseudorhodoplanes sinuspersici
AGGCTGATGACGCGCACCGGCGGCTGGCCGCCGGTGGTCGTGGCGACGCAGGCTTTCGACGCCGAGGTCGCGCGCACCCTGATCCAGATGCGGGTATCGGATTTCCTGGTGAAGCCGATTTCGCCGGTCGAATTGGTGCGCACTTGCGCTCGCGTCGCCCATCCGACGACCACAGAAACGACCGAAGCCGAGATCTACACATTCCTGCCAGCCGTGGGCGGCGCCGGCGTGACCACGCTTGCGATCCAGACCGCGTTGCTGCTGCTGTCGAGTGGGCCGCGCGGCCGCGCATCGGCCTGCCTTGTCGATCTCAATTTTCAGCACGGCGCCTGCGCCGATTATCTCGATCTCGAGCCGCGGCTCGACCTCAACGAAATTGAGCCGCGTCCCGACCGTCTCGACAAACAGCTGCTCGACGTCATGATCTCGTATCACGCCTCCGGGCTTGCCGTGATCGCCGCGCCGAACCGTCCGGCCGAGATGCGCTCGTTCGACCCGGATGTCGTGACCAAGCTGCTCGATCTTGTGTCCACGCATTTCGATTATGTCGTCATCGACATGCCGCGCACCTGGTTTTCCTGGACCGACAGCGTGTTGTTCGGCTCGAACCGGCTGTTCATCGTGAGCGAGATGACGGTGCCGGGTCTCAAGCATGCCCGCCAGCTTGTCGGCGCCATCCGCGAACGTCTGAGCGAGGGACCCTCGCCGCAGGTGATCGTCAACCGTTTCGAACAGCGTCTGTTCTCCGGCGGCCTGAAGAAGCGCGACATCGAACAGGCGCTCGGCAAGGACTTTGCCGCCGTGATTCCGAATTTCTATCGCCTGGTGCGCGAAGCGATCGATCGCGGCGTGCCGCTTGAGGAAGTCAAGCGCGGCAACAAGATCACGCGCGAACTGAAAAAGCTGATCTCGCCGCAACCGGCCAAGGACGCCGCGCGTAAAGCCCAACCCGAACAGAAGAAACTCAGCCTCTCGCTCGCGCGATGAGGCGGGCATTTGAGCGGACGCGATCATGAACCGACCAGGCACAGCCGGACGTTTCAGCACCCGGCGCTTCGCGCCGGAGCCGCTTCCGTTGCCGGAAGAAGAGGCGCCGCAAACGCTGGAAGGCATTTCCTGGACGGTGTTTCCGGAGGAGCCGGAGCGTCCAGCCGCGCCGCAGCCGCCCGCCGTCGCCGCGAGCGCGCTCAAATCCGACAAGATGCTCGACGCCAAGGTGCGCCTGCATCGCCGCCTGCTGGAAGAACTCAATCTCTCCGCGCTGGAAAAACTTCCCGAAGCGGAAATGCGCCAGCATGTCCAGCAGCTGGTCAGCCAGTATGTCGTCAACGAACGGCTTGCGCTCAATCAGCAGGAGTTGAACGACTTCGTCGCCGAAATCATCGACGAAATGACCGGCCTGGGGCCCCTCGAGCCGCTGCTCAAGGACGGTTCGATCAGCGATATCCTGATCAACGGACACGAATGCACTTACATCGAGCGTGGCGGCCTTCTTGAACCGGTCGCCTGCCGCTTCAAGGACGAAGCGCATCTTCTGCGCATCATCAATAAAATCGTGTCGGCGGTCGGCCGCCGCGTGGATGAATCGCATCCGCTTTGCGACGCGCGCCTGCTCGATGGCTCGCGTGTCAACGTCGCCGTGCGCCCGGTCGGCGTCGACGGCCCGCTGGTCTCGATCCGCAAATTCTCCAAGAAGCCTTTCCACATGAACAAGCTGGTGGAGATCGGTGCATTGCGCCCGCAGATGGCCGAATTGCTCGCCGCCGCCGTGAAGGCGCGCGTGACCACGATCATTTCCGGCGGCACCGGCTCCGGCAAGACCACGATGCTCAACGCCTTGTCGGCCTTCATTTCGGACAAGGAACGCCTGATCACGATCGAAGACGCGGCCGAACTGCAATTGCAGCAGCCGCATGTCGCACGCATGGAGACGCGCCCGCCCAACATCGAAGGCAAGGGTGAAATCCGCCAGCGCGAACTGGTCAAGAATGCGCTGCGTATGCGTCCCGAACGCATCATCCTCGGCGAGTGTCGCGGCGAGGAAGCCTTCGACATGCTGCAGGCGATGAATACCGGTCACGAAGGCTCGATGGCCACTATCCACGCCAACAATCCGCGCGAGGCGATCTCGCGCCTCGAACAGCTGATCGGCATGGCCGGTCTGCCGATGACGGTCGGCTCGATCCGCGGGCAGATTTCCGCCGCCATCCGCATGATCGTGCAATTGCAGCGCATGTCCGACGGCAAGCGCCGCGTCACCTCCATCGCCGAAATCACCGGCATGGAAGGCGACATCGTCCAGATGCAGGAAATCTACAAATTCGTGCGCACCTCGACCGCCGAGGACGGCACCGTGGTCGGCCATTTCCAGGCCACCGGCGTGCGTCCGCGCTTTCTCTCCGACCTCATCGCCAAGGGGATCAAGATCCCCGGCAGCTATTTCGATCCGAGCCAGCCGTTATAGACATGTCGTTCGATATCGATCCCGTTTATGTCTTTTACGGCTTTGCCGCCGTCTCGGCGATCTTGTTCGTCGAGGGCTTCTATCTGCTGTTCTTCTCGGCCTCGTCCTATCGCAGCAACATCAACCGCCGTCTGGCGCTGATGTCGGATCGGCCCGATCGCGAAGGCATTCTGGTGCAACTGCGCCGCGAGCGCGGATTGACGAGCGGCGGCGATTATCGTCTTCCGCTCGTTGCGCTGAGCAAGCTCGTTCTGCAATCCGGATTGACGATCGGCTTCACCAAACTGATGATTTTCATCGCCATCGGCACCGTCGCGGCATTCGGCGGCGCTGCATATTTCCTCGGCGATCTGTTGTATGCGGCGGGCGCCGCCTTGTTCAGCGCGACTATCGCTCCCTATCTCTTTTTGCGCATCAAGCGCGGCCGCCGGCAAAAGGTCTTCGGCGCGCAATTCCCGGACGCCATCGACATCATCGTGCGCAGCTTGCGGGCCGGCCATCCGGTGCCGATCGCGATCTCGATGGTTGCGCGCGAATTGCCGGATCCGATGGGTTCGGAATTCGGCATCGCTTCCGATGAGATCACCTATGGCGCCGATCTCGAAACCGCGATGCGCAATCTTTATTTCCGCGTCGGCCAGGACGATCTGCCGTTGTTCGTGACGGCGGTCGCCATCCAGGGCTCGACCGGCGGCAACTTGAGCGAAATCCTGGAAAATCTTTCCGCCGTCATCCGTCAGCGCTTCAAGATGCGCCGCAAGATCCGTGCGCTGGCCGCCGAGGGCCGCGCCTCCGCGCTCATCCTGTCGTCGCTGCCGATCGCCATGTTCGGCATCATCCAGTTCGTCTCGCCGGAATTCTATTCCAGCGTATGGGGTGAGAGCATCACCAAGGTTGCGCTTGGCGGGGCGGCCTGCTGGATGGGTGTCGGCAATTTCATCATGTATCGCCTTGTGAATTTCAGGATCTGAGCATGGAACCGCTTTTCACCATGTTCGGCGACGACGCGTCCATCCTGGTGACGCTGCTCGTGTTTCTGGCGAGTGCGACCCTGGCATTCTCGATCATGGCGGTGCTGCGCGTGCGCGGATCGGTGCGCCGCCGGGCCGCCGGCATTTCGGCGATCGGCACGGACACGGACGGTTCCGGTTCGCTGCGCGGATCGAGCAAGAAAGCGGCGCAACGGCTGGTCGATTACACGACGCGGCATTATTCCGCCGACGACAGCAAGGATATGAAGATTCTGCGTCAGCGGCTGATCCGCGCCGGCATTTTCGATTCTTCGGGCGTTGCGTATTTCTTCATCGCGCGCACCGGTCTCGCGGTCGGCCTCGCATTGGCGGCTTTTTTCTTCGCGCCGCTGGAGCAGGGTTCGTCCGTGTTCTGGATGGCGTTGGGCGTCGCGGGCATCGTCGGTTATGTCGCGCCGAGCGTCTATCTCGACCGGCGCAACGCGGCGCGGCGCGCGGAGCCTAGCGCCGGCTTTGCCGATTTCATGGATCTGCTCGTGGTCTGCGCCGACGCCGGGCTCTCGATGGAAGCCTCACTCGATCGCGTCGGGCGCGAGCTTGGCGACAGCTATCCGTCGCTCACGGCCAACATCCACATGGCCAATCTCGAAATCCGCGCTGGCCGCACCCTGACGGAGGCGCTCGATCATCTTGGCGACCGGCTCGGGCTGGAGGAGGCGCGTTCGTTCGCGACGCTGATCCAGCAATCGGACGAACTCGGCTCCAGCATCACCGAGGCCTTGCGCGTCTATTCCGACGATATGCGCCACAAACGTCTCTCGCGCGCCGAGGAGAAGGCCTACAGCCTGCCGGCAAAATTGTCGGTGCCGATGATGGTCTGCATCTTCCCGGTGCTGTTCGTTGTGATTCTGCTGCCGGTTGCAGTGCGTTTGTACACTGGTAACTATTAAGGCACGGCCCGGTAACCGGCTCCGGCCTTCGTTGCGATGCCGCCTTTCCACAGACCCGCGTCGAGAAATCCTTAACTGTCCTCCCATAGCGTGAAATGGCCGGTTGCCCTGAACGGCCGGTCGTCGTGTGCCCGCGCCCAGTCGCGGCCGGGCACCTTCGCCGCCGGAGCGTGTGATGCGTGAGAATGTGCTCAAGATTTTCGCGATCGCCGTACTCGGCCTGTTCTGGCTTTCCGGCTGCCAGACCACGGACAACCAGACCGCCAGTGCCGACGGCCAGGAAACTACGGGCTCGATCGCGAGTCCGGTGACCGGCCCCGGTCCTGGACAAACGCCGTCATCGACCGGTCTGCAGGGCGAGGATCCGAAGGACGATCTCAGTCTTGGCAAAAAACATTATCGCGAAAACAGCTTCGGATTGGCGGAGCAGCATTTCCGCCGCGCGGTCGAAATGGGACCGAAAAGCATAGAAGCCTGGATCGGCCTCGCTGCGTCCTACGACAAGCTGAAACGCTTCGATCTCGCCGACCGCGCCTATCAGCAGGCGATCCGCCTTGCCGGACCGACGCCAGAAATCCTGAACAACCAGGGCTATTCCTACATGCTGCGCGGCGATCGCCGCCGCGCGCGCGCCAAGCTGCTCGAAGCGCAGGCCAGGGATCCCGGAAATCCCTATATCCAGAACAATCTCGATCTGCTCGACGACAGCCTGCGGCAGGGCGCGGCGGTGAAGTAACCAATAAATTCACTCTGCGCGTCGCACCCGGCTCTCCCGTGCAATAGCCGCCGATCCTTCCTACATTGCAGACGATATCGCTTCGGGAGACCGGCCGCGCATGCTCGACACCTTGAAAAACTTTCTGTCCGAATTCGGCGAAGGAACCAAAACCGCGCCGCTGTTCGAGTCCGGTGACTACCGGCTCGCGGCCGCGGCCTTGCTCATTCATGTCCTGACCATCGACGGCCAGGAGCAGGAAGCCGAACACGAGCGGCTGCGGGCGATCCTGAAGAACCAGTTCGATCTCGACGACGAGCAAACCGACCGCCTGATCGAGGCCGCGACGGCGGCCGACCGCGAGGCGATCGATCTTTATCGGTTTACCAGTCTGCTCAACCGTTCGCTCGATGAGGCCGGGCGGCTGCGCATCGTCGAGATGATGTGGGAAATCGTGTATGCCGACGGCAAGGTGAGCGAGTTTGAGGACAATGTCGTCTGGCGCGCGGCCGATCTGCTCGGCATCTCCTCGCGCGATCGCATCGAGATGCGCCGGCGGGTCTCCGGGAAAGATTCATGAGCGCGCCTGTTCCGGTCACCGTCATCACAGGCGCCTCCGCCGGCATCGGCTCCGAACTGGCGAAGGTTTTCGCGCGCAACGGTCATCGCCTCGTTCTGGTGGCCCGGCGCAAGGACAAGCTCGACGCGCTGGCCGACGAGATCGCGGCCGGCGGGCGGCCAAGGCCGGACGTCATCGCGCTCGATCTGTCGGTTGCGGGAGTGGCGGACGTTCTCGCACGCGAACTGGCATCGCGCAATCTGGATGCCGAAACGATCGTCAACAATGCCGGCTTCGGACTGACCGGGCGGGCCGCCGAACTCGATCGCGCCGAGCAGCTTGCGATGATCGATCTCAACGTGCGCACGCTCACCGATCTTTCGCTGGCCTTTGTCGATTCGCTCGCCCGCCACAAGGGCGGCATCCTCAACGTCGCCTCGCTCGCAAGCTTCCTGCCCGCGCCTGGCATGGCGGTCTATTACGCCACCAAGGCCTATGTGCTGTCCTTCAGCGAAGCGCTGCACCGGGAATTGCGAAAAAAAGGCGTGCGGGTGACGGCGCTTTGTCCGGGTCCGGTCCCGACCGAATTCCAGGCGCGCGCGGGCCTGACCGGCTCGCGGCGCGGCGGTCTGCTTGAATTGTCGGCATCCGAAGTCGCGGAAATAGGCTATCGCGGATTTGCGGCCGGCAAGCGGCTGGTCGTGCCGGGGCGATTGAACAAGCTCGTGCCATTGTTGCCGCGGATTTTTCCGCGCGCCCTCGTTCTGGCGATGTCGGATAGCCGCCAGAAGGGCCGCAAAACCTGACCTTCTCCGAAGGCTGAAAGCTCTTCGCCGGGCTCATGGCGGCTGCGCTTTCGCGCGGCTTGAAAACGCCCCGCAACGCGGTAGGAATGGGATCGATGATCCGTTTCACCGACCGTCCATTGAGATGACCGCGCCTGTTCTGATCGTTCTGCATCAGGAACATTCGACGCCTGGCCGCGTCGGAAACATTCTCCGCAAGCGTGGCTTCAGCCTCGATATCCGCCGCCCGCGCTTCGGCGATCCATTGCCGGAGACCATGGCGGAGCACGCGGGCGCGGTGATTTTTGGCGGCCCGCAAAGCGCCAACGACAAGGACGATTTCGTCAAGCGCGAGATCGACTGGGTTTCCGTTCCGCTGAAGGAAAACAAGCCGTTTCTCGGCATTTGTCTCGGCGCGCAGATGATGGCGCTCAATCTCGGCGGCAAGGTGGATTTCCACGCCGAAGGGCAGGTCGAAGTCGGCTATTACCCGATCCGCCCGACGGAGCAGGGCCGCGCCATCTGCGCGCTGTGGCCGGATCATGTCTATCAATGGCATCGCGAAGGCTTCGATCTGCCGCCCGGCTCCGCCTGTCTCGCCGAGGGCGACACGTTCCCATGCCAGGCGTTTCGGCATGGCGAGCATGCTTACGGCATCCAGTTCCATCCGGAAGTCACGCACGCGATGATGTGCAAATGGACCATCCGCGGCGCGCATCGCATGGATCTGCCGGGCGCCAAGCAGCGCGTCGCGCATTTCGAGGACCGCTGGGTCTACGATTACGGAATGCAGGCCTGGCTTTCGAACTTCCTCGATCACTGGCTGCGCGCGCCGGCCGCGCCCGCTCACAATCCGGCGACGCTCACGGCTTGAGATTTTTCTTTATTGGTCGCGCAATCTCACGGCGAACCGGCTTCCACTTCGCCGGATTGCGCTTCGCCTCCATCATTGTTGCGTGGCGTCCAGCTTGTTGACGCGCAGCAGCGCCGGGAACAGCCGCATCCACAGAGCGACGATCAACAGCGTCCCGATTCCGCCGATGAGGACGGAGGCGAACGCGCCGAACATCGCCGCCATCACGCCGGCGCGGAAATCCCCGAGCTGGTTCGACGTGCCGATGAAAAGCGAACCGACGGCGTTGACCCGGCCGCGCATCTCGTCCGGCGTATTGAGCGGCACCAGCGTCTGGCGCACGACCACGCTTACCATGTCTGCTGCGCCAAGCACCGCGAGCGAGATCATCGCCAGCGGAAACGATGTGGAGATCGCAAAAGCGATCGTCGCGACGCCATAGATTGCGACGCCGATGAACATCTTGACGCCTGCGGCCTTGCCGAGCGGCCAGCGCGCCAGAACGAGCGCCATGCCGAGCGCGCCGACGGCCGGAGCGGCGCGCAGGAGACCGAGCCCCCACGGCCCGACATTGAAGACATCACGCGCAAAGATCGGCAGCAGGGCGGTCGCTCCGGCCAGCAGCACGGCGAACATGTCGAGCGAGATCGCGCCGAGAATGAGTGGATTGCGGCGGATGAAATTGATGCCCGCGAACAGGATCGAGAATGCCATCGGTTCATGCGCCGACTTCACCCGCTCGATGTGGATCAGGGAGATGAGCGTCGAGGCGGAGACCAGAAACGCGAATGCCGTCAGATAGGCCAGCGTCGGATTGATGGCGTAGAGCAAACCGCCGAGCGCGGGACCGGCAATCGTCGCCGTCTGGTTGGCGGATGCCGACGCTGCGACCGCGCGCGGCAGGAGCGAGGCGGGCACGAGGCCCGGCAGCAGCGCATGCAAGGTCGGCAATTCGAAAGCGCGCGCCGAGCCGAGAATGAAAATCAGCGCGAAGATGATCTCGCGCGTGAGCATTCCCCAAGCCGTGCCGATGGCAAGCGCGAAAGCCACGAGCGCCGCCACCGCCTGCGCGATGCGCACGATATGGCCGCGGTGATAGCGGTCGGCGACATGGCCTGCGACCAGCACGAACAGCACGGCTGGAATGAATTGCGCGAGGCCGACAAGGCCGAGATCGAGCGCGCTGTCGGTCAGTTCATAGACCTGCCAGCCGACGCAGACGGCCAGCATCTGCAATGCGCTGGTTGCGAAAATGCGCGCGAACCAGAATTTCAGAAACGGCGCGTTCCGGGTGATTCGCTCGGCGGAGATGTCTGTTGCGTCCATCGGTCCCGGCGGCGGGCGGCCTGTCATCTGTTCCGGGAGGTCTTCTTGATCCGGGAGGTCTGGTGGAGCCGAGGGGATTTGAACCCCTGACCTCCTCATTGCGAACGAGGCGCTCTCCCAACTGAGCTACGGCCCCAGACTTTATGCCGCCCCGCCGCGGCAAAAGCCGCAACGGTATTAAGCCTTTAGAACGCGGCCATTTAGGCCCCGCTCCGGAGAGTGTCAAGCAGATCGCTAATTGTCACGGCCCGACTATTGTCCCTTGTATCGTCCTTTGCCGATTCTGGGGATTGTATCGCATTGGAGGTTCTGAAATGAGTTATCCTTCGATTCTCGGATTTTCCTGCGAGCGAGAGCCATGATCGAGCTGTTGTCGTTCATTTCCTATCTGCTGACGCTTTACGTCTACATCCTGATCGCATCTGCGATCCTGTCCTGGCTGATCGCGTTCAATGTCGTGAACACCCAAAGTCCGGTGGTGGCGACCATCGCCGATTTCCTCTGGCGCATCACCGAACCGGTGCTGCGGCCGGTCCGCTCGATCCTGCCGAATCTCGGCGGCATCGACATTTCGCCGATCATCGTCATTCTGATCATCATTTTCATCCAGAACGTGCTGATCGTGAATATCGCGAAGCTCTTCATCTAAGCGTCGCGATGGGCGCGCGCCCCTGGACCGCGACCGCACGCGGGCTCGTGCTGGCGGTGCGCCTGACACCCAAGGGTGGACGCGATTCCATTGACGGCGTCGATTCCCTTTCGGACGGACGCTGCGTTCTGAAGGCGCGGGTGCGCGCCGTGCCGAGCGAGGGCGAGGCGAATGCGGCCCTCGTCAAAATGCTCGCCAAGGCGCTCGATATTCCGGCGCGGTCCGTTTCCGTCGCCGGCGGCGCCACCGCGCGGGTGAAGCGCATTGTCATCGAGGGCGACGCCACGGCGCTGATCGCGCGGCTGGAGAAATTGACGGCGGCACGCTAAAGACGTTGCGTTTTATATCGCAACGAACGAGGTAACATGTCAGCAACGATCATCGACGGCAAGGCGATCGCGCAAAGTCTGCGCGGAAAAATCGCCGCCGCGACGGCCGATCTGAAAACCCGGCATGGTCTCGTGCCGGGTCTGGCCGTGGTGCTTGCCGGCAACGATCCGGCGAGCGAGGTCTATGTGCGCTCGAAATCGAAGGCGGTGGTCGAAGCGGGCATGCAATCCTTCGATCACAAGCTGCCGCGGGATGTCACGCAAGCGGAGCTGATGGCGCTCGTTGCCAGGCTGAACGCGGACAAGAACGTTCACGGCATTCTTGTGCAATTGCCGCTGCCGAAGCAGATCGATTCAACGGCCGTGCTCAACGCCATCGACCCCGCGAAGGATGTCGACGGATTTCATCCGGTGAATGTCGGACGGCTCGCCACCGGTTTGCCCGCGCTTGCCCCCTGCACGCCGCTCGGCTCCGTGCGGCTGGCGAAGTCCGTTCATTCCTCATTGTCGGGAATGGACGCGGTGGTGATCGGCCGCTCCAACATCGTCGGCAAACCGCTCGTGCAATTGCTGCTTGCCGAGAACGCCACCGTGACCATCGCGCATTCGAAAACGAAGAACCTCGCGGACGTTTGCCGCCGCGCCGATCTTTTGTTTGCGGCCGTCGGGCGGCCGGAAATGGTGCGCGGAAACTGGATCAAGCCGGGCGCGACCGTGATCGATGTCGGCATCAACCGCGTGCCGGGGGACGCCGGGAAAACGAAGCTCGTGGGCGATGTCGCTTTCACCGAAGCCAAGGACGTTGCCGGCGCGATCACACCGGTTCCCGGCGGCGTCGGGCCCATGACCATCGCCTGCGTGATCCTCAACACGCTGCGCGCGGCCTGTGCCGGCGCGGGCGTGCCGGAGCCGGATGTGTGAACTTCTTGCCTTCGCTGTGCGACCAAGCAATGAAGCGGTCTGTGGAAGGAACCGGCAACATGTCTCATCCGATCATCCGGACGTCCGGCCTTGCGCTGTCGCTCGCGCTATTCGCCGTCTTTCCGGCGGCCGCGCAGGAGATTTTCAGCGTCTATACCAAGTTCGACGCCGACAAGACCTGCAAGCATACGCCCGGCACGGAAGAGGAAGACTACGGCTTCTGGCGCTGCCCGGGTTATGGCGGATTGATCGTCTACCTGTCGGCCGGCGACCAGCGCATGACCGTGAGCTTCGGCGCCAGCGTGAAAAAGGCGCAAGACGAAGTCGCCGCCGGTGAGACCTTTCCCGGATTCAACAATGTGTATGAAGGCACGGTGGAATGGCGTGTCGAGAAATTGCCGAACGGCAAGACGCGACCCTTCGCTACCATCCTGCGCTGGAATCTGCGCACCAACGCCGACGGCGAGCGCGGCAACGTCAAGAGCACAGGCCGGATGCTGGTGGTGACGCGGCTCAATCCCGGCGGCGTCTGCCATGTCGGATATGTCGCTGGGCGCGACCCCAAGGCCAATGAACTGGCGCACGAGATCGCAGACAAGCAAGCCAAGACATTCAACTGCGAGAAAGACGATCCGCACGGCGGCGGCGACAATAATCCTTACGCGACCGAGAAAAAATCGGAACGAAAATAAGTCTGGCGGCGCAATTGAGCCGTCACTCCGGGCCGCGAGCGAATCTGGATTCCGGAAACGATTTTCAAGTGTGCGTCCGGATTCCAGAACAGATCAGCGTTGCGGGCTTTCCGGAATAAAATCGAAGGATCAGCCCTGCCAGGCGAAGGCGACCTTGTCGAGCACCTTGGTGCCGAACCGCTCCGAGGAGCGCGCGACCGCGCGTCCGCCGAGCGCGCGATAGAATTCCACCGCCGGCTCGTTGTCGGACAGGGCCCACACCACCATGCTCTTCAATCCGCTTTGCGTCATATCCTTGCGCGCGGAGGAAAACAGGCGGCGGCCGAAACCCAATCCTTGAAATTCGGGGCGCAGATAAAGTTCGTAGATCTCGGCATCGTAATAGAGGCTGCGCGCGCGGTTGCGGCCGTAATTCGCGTAGCCCGCGATGTTGTCGCCGAATTGCATGAGGGCGATCCGGCTGCCTTTGCGGATCGCCGAATCCCACCAATCCGGTCCGCGCCGGCTGATCAGCTTGTCGAGTTCCGCGCCGGGAATGATTCCCTGATAGGCTCCGCGCCAAGCCTCGTCGTGAGTCTCCGCGACGGCTGGGGCATCCGCTGGGCGGGCGCGGCGAATCTCTATAAGGACCGTGCTCATACCCGGATATGAGCAAGGCCTGAGTCGGGCTTCAAGCCCCACGGTTAAAGATGGGTTAACGGTTGTGGATTATCCGCCGGAATTGCGGCCTTCGTTGCCGGAAAGAAACAAGTTCGAACGGCTCCAGATCGCGTCTGGCGCCTTGAAATCTTTCGCGAGAATGCTCGCATTTTCTGCCGTCCTGATTGGCAGTTACGCCGATTCCTTGCGCGCACAAGCGCTGCCCGGCTCGCAAGGGCCCGAACGGGGCGCATTCCGGCAGCAGCTCTGGCTTGTCCCATCTCAGGACAGGTCGGTGCTGATGCGAACGGCGGTCTTTCGGCCATCCGGCCCCGGTCCCTTTCCGCTGGTCGTCATCAATCACGGTTCGACCCAGGACGAGGCCAAACGTGCTGAATATTCGCAGCCGGTTTATCAGGTCGCGTCGGAATGGTTTGTGCAACGCGGCTACGCGGTCGCGGTCCCGCAGCGGCCCGGACACGGCGAAACCGGCGGACCTTATTTCGAGTCCAGCAAAGGATGCGCCAATGCGGATTATCGTGCATCCGGGCTTGCGACGGCCGACAGCATCCAGGCTGCGATCGATTATTTCGTCCAGCAGCCCTTTGTGAAAAAGACCGATGTGATCGTGGTCGGGCAATCGGCCGGCGGCTGGGGCTCGCTTGCGCTCGCGAGCCGCAATCCGCGCAACGTGAAGGCGGTCATCAATTTCGCGGGCGGCCGCGGCGGGCGCATCGGCGACCGGCCGAACAACAATTGCGCGCCGGAGCGGCTGATCGAGGCCGCGCGCTCATATGGTGCGTCCGCGCGCATTCCGGTGCTGTCGATCTATGCCGAGAACGACACTTACTTCGCGCCGTCGATCTCAAAACCGCTCAACGACGCATTCCGCGGAGCCGGCGGGCGCGTGGATTTCCGTCTGCTGCCGCCATTCGGGCTGGAGGGGCATTCGCTCCTGGGCGCACGCAATGGACGAGAGATCTGGGGGCCGATCGTGGCGGAGTTATTGAAAGGCGTTGCGGGGCATCGCTCGCCGACGTCCGGCGAATCCGAGGTCGGCGGCACGCGTTCGCAATGAGCGGAAAGCGGTCTACGCCACTTCCGCTTCCTTGCGGCGCTCTTCCCGCTTGCGGTCGTTGGGATCGAGCAGCTTCTTGCGCAGGCGGATCGACTTCGGCGTCACCTCGACCAGTTCGTCGTCCTGGATATAGGCGAGCGCTTTTTCCAGCGTCATCTTGATCGGCGGCGTCAGCCGCACCGCTTCGTCCTTCGAGGTGGTGCGGATGTTGGTCAGCTTCTTGCCCTTGAGCACGTTCACTTCGAGATCGTTGTCGCGCGTATGCTCGCCGACGATCATGCCGCGATAGACCTTCCAGCCCGGCTCGATCATCATCGGGCCGCGATCCTCGAGATTCCACAGCGCGAAGGCGACCGCTTCGCCGGCATCGGTGGAGATCAGCACGCCGTTACGGCGGCCCATGACGTCGCCCTTGAAGGGCGCATATTCATGAAAGATGCGGTTCATGATCGCAGTGCCGCGTGTGTCGGTCAGCAATTCACCCTGATATCCGATCAGCCCGCGCGTCGGCGCGTAGAATACAAGCCGCAGCCGCCCGCCGCCGGACGGCCGCATCTCGATCATTTCGCCTTTACGTTCCGACATCTTCTGCACCACGATGCCGGAATGCTCTTCATCCACGTCAATCGTGACTTCCTCGATCGGCTCGGTCACTTCGCCGGTCTTTTCATCCTTGAGGAACAGCACCTTCGGACGCGACACTGAAAGTTCAAAGCCTTCGCGGCGCATGGTCTCGATCAGGATGCCGAGCTGCAATTCGCCGCGCCCCGCCACCTCCATCGAATCCTTGTCCTCGGATTCCGCAACCTTCAGTGCGACATTGCCTTCGCCTTCGCGCAGCAGGCGGTCGCGGATCATCCGGCTCGTCACCTTGTCGCCTTCGGTTCCGGCGAGCGGGGAATCGTTGACGCGAAATGTCATGGCGAGCGTTGGCGGATCGATCGGCTGAGCGGGGATCGGCTCCGTCACTTCAGGCGCGCAGATTGTGTGCGCCACGGTCGCTTGCGGCAGCCCGGCGATCGACACGATGTCGCCTGCGCTGGCTTCGTCCAGCGCAAGGCGTTCAAGGCCGCGGAACGCGAGCACTTTCGAAATACGGCCTTCCTCGATCACCTTGCCGTCGCGGTCGAGCACTTTGGCCATTTGATTGGGCTTCACGCTGCCGGATGTGATGCGCCCGGTGACAATGCGGCCGAGATAGGAATTGGCCTCCAGGATCGTGCCGAGCATCCGGAACGGACCCTCTTCGACTCTGGGTGGCGCGACATGGCGCAGGATCAGATCGAACAATGGCTTCATGCCCTTGTCCTTCGGGCCTTCCTCTTTTTCCGCCATCCAGCCTTCCTTGGCCGAACCGTAGAGAATCGGAAAATCGAGTTGCTCGTCGGTCGCGTCGAGCGCGGCGAACAGATCGAATACTTCGTTGACGACCTGCGTCGCACGCGCGTCCGGGCGGTCGACCTTGTTGATCACGACGATGGGCTTCAATCCCATCTTCAGCGCCTTCGAGACCACGAACTTGGTTTGTGGCAGCGGCCCTTCGGCGGCATCGACGAGAACGATCGCGCCGTCGACCATGTTCAGAATGCGCTCGACCTCGCCGCCGAAATCGGCGTGGCCCGGCGTGTCCACGATGTTGATGCGGATGTCGTTCCACAGGATCGAGGTCGCCTTGGCCAGAATGGTGATGCCGCGCTCGCGCTCCAGGTCGTTGGAATCCATCGCGCGTTCGGCGACCCGCTGGTTCTCGCGGAACGAGCCCGATTGCTGCAGGAGCCGGTCGACCAGCGTGGTTTTGCCATGGTCAACGTGCGCGATGATCGCGACATTACGGAGCTTCATGATGTGGGTCCGGAAGTGAAAGCGCGGGCCAAGCGGGCCCGCGGCTATTTGCGGTGCAATATAGTCAGGGAAGCCGCCAAGGCAACCGTTTAGATGCCTGAAACGAGCCTATTTGCGCCGTTTTGGGCGGCGCGCGGTTAAAATCGCCTTCCGGTCGGCGATCGCGGACCGGGTCTGCTCGATGGAGAGCACGAAGGAGAGCTCCGATTCGCCAAGCGCCGAGCGTTCGGCGCGATGCACCGTCTCGATCACGAGTTCGTCGGCCTGCGCCTGCAATTTGTCGAGCGCCTTCATGGTCTGGACACGGCGCGCCCGCTTGCCGATATCCAGCAGCTTGTTGAGCAGGCGCAGATGATGCGTCCGCTCGCCGGCTTTCATGTAGGAAGCGATGCCGGCCAATCCGGAACCGAACAGCGGAACGATCATCAGAAACCAGAACAGGTGATCGCCGTACCGGTCGAAGAATGTCTTCTGCTCGTCGTCGAAATAGGCTTTCGCGCCCGGATGCACGGAGGCATTGGCGTCCCTGTTGGTATTCGGCTTTTCGATCCTGGCGAAACCGATCAATTCGGATGACAGCGTCTGCCGCGCCGAGAGCAGAAGCCGCGCCAGCTCTCCGACCGTGGCGTCGCTCACGGAATTGGCCGCGACGATATGGTGCGCCACCATCGCCGTTTCGATGTCCTCGTCCGGCCGCGACGGCGATCCGCCGAAAGCGCCTTTCGGGATTTTGCTGCTTTCATAGGCCGGAAAACGTTCGGCGATCGCTTCGGACCCGCCGATCGGCAAGAACACCGGCGGCTTCCTGTTGGGTGTGATCGCAACGATTGCGCCGATCGCGTCGGCGGTGGCCTTGCTGGTGAGCGGTCCGACCGCGAGTATGGCGTCGGGTTTCTGTTCGCGGATTGCGGCCGCGACATTGGTCTCCGGCAGATTGATGACCTGAACGCTGTCGAATGCGACTTCGTATTGGCCGAGAATCACTTTGAGCAATTCGATGTTGCCTTGCGCGTGCCCGACCACGCCGATGCGTTTTCCGGCAAGATCCTCGACATTCTCGATCTTTGCCGCTTTCGCTCTCTTGTTTTTGTCCGGACTGGCGGCATCGAAGGGTTCGCCCGGCGCGAACAGCACGGTGTAGTTCTTGCGCAGGATCGCAACCACCTGTCCGGTTCTCGGAAACGCCAGATCTTGGCGCACGACCGCGAGATCGGCCTTGCCGGAATCGATCAGCGCGGCGCTTTGCACGGAGCCGTCGGTGACTATCGGCTTGAGCCGCACCGGCGCGTTATCCTTTGTGAATTTCACGCTCAGGAACTGCACCAGCCGCAGATCGTCGCTGCCGGCGGGGCCGACCGCGATCTTGAACATCGTCGGTTGCGACTGGAGATAGTAAACGCTGGCGGAAAGACCGACCGCGAGCAGCAGGACGCTGATCAGCACCCCCCAGCGATGACGCAGCATGATCTCGATGCGGCGCTCGAAATCCTGCTCGATGGTGTCGAGGCTCGCGGCCTGCCGCACCGCGGTCGTGGTGGGGAGCAGTGCGCTGATGCGGTGTTTGGCCATGCGACGATATTCCGGATCAGGCGGCAGACTATCACGCTCCGGCCGGGCGGCTCCATGGTCCGGCCTGCATTCCCTCCGGCATCGCCTCGCGCACCATCATCAATTCGCCGAGCGTCTCGGCGGTGACGAGGCCGAGAAGGCGGCCGTCGCTTTCGACGACGGCGACGGCGGTTGCGGATTTATTCTGCAGGAGCTGCAACGCTTCCTCGAGCGGGCGGCGCTTGTCGATGGTCGGCAGCGTCGGGTTCATGGCCTCGCGCACGCGCGCATCGGGGCCGAGCGTCTTGAGCGCGCGGATGATGTCGGAGCGGCCGAGCAGGCCGGTCGGCTTTCCGGCGCCGTCGACCACGGGAAATTCGTTCTGGCTGGTGCGCAGCAAGGTCTGTACCGCCTCGTCGATATGCGCCTCCGGCGAGAGCGAAACGATCTGCGTCATGGTTGCCGCGGAGACCGGCACGCCGCGCGAGACCGCGCGCAAAGCCACCATATGCGCTTCCGAGGAGGCCGCGAGATAGACGAAAATCGCGATGAAGATCAGCATCGGATTGTAGAACAGCCCGACAAAGCCAAGGAGGAAAGCCGTGCCCTGACCGATCGCGGCCGCGATTTCCGTTGCGCGCACGAAGCCGAGCCTGGTCGCGAGCAAGGCGCGCAATACGCGCCCGCCATCCATCGGGAAAGCCGGGATCATGTTGAACAAAGCGAGAAAAAGATTGACCGCGGCGAGCCGGTCGATGAGCGAGATTTTGGCGTCGTCCATGCTCGCAACCGCGCCGTATTTCAGGTTCGCGCCCGTGAACGCGATCAGGACAATCGCGATGACGACATTCACCATTGGCCCCGCCACGGCGATCAGGAATTCCTCGCGCGGCTTTTCCGGGATGCTTTCGAGCCGCGCCACGCCGCCGATCGGCAGCAGCGTCACGTCGGGCGTCTTCACGCCGAAGGCGCGGGCGGTGAAAATGTGGCCGAATTCGTGGGCGAGAACGCACAGAAAGAGCAGCACAAGGAAAGCCGTTCCGCTCCAGGCCGCCTCGGCGCCGCCCGACACATAGCTCGCCGCGAAAATCCAGGCGAGAAACAGTACGAATGTGACATGGATCCGGACCTGCGTTCCCGCGATCGAGCCGATATTGAACGACCAAGACATGAAATCCGTAGCCTCCCGTGTCTGCTATCAAGGAAGGTAGTATCGTTGCGTGGCGTTTTCGAGGGCATGAGTGTCACGCCTCGACGAAGGGAGTAGCCGATGCAGAAACTGACAGGGGAGAGCCGCAAGGCGGCTTTGGCCAAATTGCTTGGCTGGTCGGAGGTACCCGGCCGCGACGCCATTGCCAAAACCTTCACCTTCAGGAATTTCAGCGAAGCCTTCGGCTTTATGACACGTGCCGCGCTCGTGGCCGAGAAACTCGACCATCATCCGGAATGGTTCAATATCTACAAGACCGTGGATGTGACGCTTTCGACGCATGACGCCGGCGGATTGACCGAGCGCGACATAAAGCTGGCCGAGGCGATGGACAAGATCGCGGGCTGAAGAGTGGGTTGCGTCCTGTTCGTGCCGTGACCATGTTTGCGGACAGCGTTGCCACAAACGGAGGCTGGAATGCGATTTGGCCGCACATCAACGGGAAGCAAGGCCTGGTCCGGCAAGCCGCGCCGCCCCGCGCCCAATGTGGCGGAAGACGAGCGCGTCGTGCGCTCCGGATTCTGGGTCAAGGTCAAGCGGCAGACCGCAAAGCTTCCCTTCATCGAAGATCTGCTCTCCGCCTATTATTGCGCGTTCGACCGCGAGACGCCGCTGCACGTGCGCGCGGTGCTGCTCGGCGCGCTCGCCTATTTCGTGCTGCCTTTCGACGGCATCCCGGACGTCTTGCCGCTGCTCGGCTTCACCGACGACGCGGCCGTGCTCGCCACCGCGATGAAGCTCGTGATCGATAATGTCCGGCCCGAACATCGTGAGGCGGCGCGGCGCAAGCTCGAAGGCATGAATTAGTCGCCTGTCATTCCGGGTCCGCCGCTGTGCGGCGTCCCGGGATGACATTTTTTGAATTAAGGCCGCAAGATCGCCTTGCCCATGATCTTGCGCGCGGCGATGTCTTTGAGCGCCTGCGCGGTCTCGCCGAGCGGATAGACCGCGTGCACATGCGACGAGAGCTTCCCCTCCGCGCACCAGGCAACGATCTGCGCCATATTGGCGGCCTGCGCTGCCGGTTCGCGTTCGGTGAAGGCGCCCCAATACACGCCGACCACGTCGCAACCTTTCAGCAGCACCAGATTGAGCGGCAGCTTCGGGATGCCGCCGGCGGCGAATCCGATCACCAGAAACCGGCCTTTCCATGCGATCGCGCGTAGCGCGCTTTCTGCGTAGTCGCCGCCGACCGGATCGTAGATGACATCCGCGCCGCGCCCGCCGGTTGCGTCCTTGAGCGCGTCCTTGAGATCGGCCGTTCCGTAATTGATCGCCGCATCCGCGCCGTGCTGTTTGGCGAAGGCGCATTTCTCGTCCGACGACGCACAGGCGATGACGCGCGCGCCCATCAGCTTGCCGATCTCAACGGCCGCAAGGCCGACGCCGCCCGCGGCTCCGAGCACGGCGAGCGTCTCGCCCGCTTTCAGTTGGCCGCGATCCTTCAGCGCGTGAATGGTCGTGCCATAGGTGATCGACAGGCCCGCAGCGCGATCGAAATCGAGATTGTCCGGCATCTTCACGAGCGTCTCGGCCTTCACTGCGATGCGTTCGCGCGCACAGCCATAGCCCTGATAGCCCATGACCCGGTCACCGGCTTTGACAAGGCCGACACCGGACCCGATGCTCTCCACGACGCCCGCAAATTCGGCCGCCGGGGAAAACGGGAAGGCCGGTTTGGTCTGGTATTTTCCGGCGATGATCAGCGTGTCGAAGAAATTAAGGCCGGCGGCGGCGATCCTGACCACAGCCTCGCCCGGTCCCGCTTTGGGATCGGGAATATCCTCAAGCGTCAGATCGTCCGGCCCCCCGGGTTTTTTGCACAGGATCGCTTTCATGGGCCGGTCCTAGCGAGGAGGCTTTCCCCATGCAAGATCAGGGAACTGCCTTCACAATGCCGAGTTTTGCCTATTATTGCGGTCTGACCTTTGTTACGGCATGCGATCCGCGAGGCCTAATGACCGATTTCAGACTATTTCCTTTTTCAATGGCGATCCTGCTGGCATTGATGTCGGCATCCGCTGCGCAAACGCAGCCTGCGCCTAAGCCCGCGGCGCCGACCGCCGCCGCTCCCAAGCCCGCCGCACCGAAGCCTGCCGCTCCGGCGGCCCAGCCGGCCGCCGCCAATCCCGCAGCCGGCGCTACATTGCTCGGCCAGTTCGGCGATTGGGGCGCCTATACCGCGAGCCCCGGCGGCAAGAAAGTCTGTTTCGCGCTCGGCAAGCCGAACGCCTCGACGACCAATCCTGCCGGCCGCCCGCGCGATCCGGCCTTCCTGTTCGTCTCCACCCGGCCGTCCGAAAAGGTGAAGGAGGAGGTCTCCATCATCATCGGCTATCCGTTCAAGGTGGGCTCGGAAGCCGCCGTCCAGATCGGCTCCACGAATTTCGCGCTCTACACCCAGAATGACGGGGCCTGGATCAAGAATGCCGCCGAGGAGGCGCGCATGGTGGACACGATGAAAAAAGGCGCCGACGCCGTGGTGAAGGGCGAATCCGGCCGCGGCACCAAAACGACCGATACATTCTCCCTCAAGGGCCTCGAACAGGCGCTCACGCGCATCGCGCAGGAATGTAAGTAGCCGCTCGCGTGACCGCGACAATGGCGCTGCCGCGCCCTATATAGCTGCCATGACCGCCGTCGCCCCACTCGAGAAAACGCCGCTGGAGCGCTATGTCGCGCCCGCGAAGCCGTCGCTTGTGGGCCTCTCGCGCGTCGGATTGTCCGAAAAGCTCGCGCTGATCGGCGTGTCGGAGGGCGCGCGCAAGATGCGCGCGCAGCAGATCTGGCACTGGCTTTACGTACGCGGTGCGAAACAATTCGACGAGATGACGAGCGTATCGAAGGAATTGCGCGGCGCGCTCGACGCGCATTTCACGCTGGAGCGCCCGGAGGTCGTCGCCGAACAGATTTCCGTCGATGGCACGCGCAAATGGCTGCTTCAGCTTCCCGGCGAACACGAAGGCGAGCGGCCGCATCAGGTCGAATGCGTCTATATCCCGGAAACCGATCGCGGCACGCTCTGTGTCTCGAGCCAGGTCGGCTGCACGCTCAATTGCTCGTTTTGCCACACCGGCACGCAGCGTCTGGTGCGCAATCTCACGCCCGGCGAGATCGTCGGCCAGATCATGATCGCGCGCGACCGGCTCGACGATTTCATTGCCGCCAAGGACGTGCCGTCCGATTCGCCGCGCCTTGTTTCCAATATCGTGATGATGGGGATGGGCGAGCCGCTTTATAATTTCGAGGCCGTGCGAGACGCGCTGCATGTCGCCTCCGACGGCGAAGGCATTTCGCTTTCCAGGCGCCGCATCACGCTTTCGACCTCCGGCGTCGTTCCCAATATCGCGCGCACCGGCGACGAGATCGGCTGCATGCTCGCGGTTTCCCTGCATGCCGTGCGCGACGATCTGCGGAACACGCTGGTGCCGCTCAATCGCAAGTATCCGATCAAGGAATTGCTCGAAGCGTGCCGCAATTATCCCGGCGTCTCCAATGCGCGGCGCATCACCTTCGAATATGTCATGCTCAAGGGCGTCAATGACTCGCTCAGCGACGCGAAGGAACTGGTGCGGCTGCTCAAGGGCGTTCCCGCCAAGATCAATCTCATTCCGTTCAATCCCTGGCCGGGCAGCACCTACGAATGCTCGGATTGGGAGCAGATCGAGAAATTCTCCGAGATCGTGTTCAACGCGGGCTATGCCTCGCCGGTGCGCACCCCGCGCGGACGCGACATTCTCGCCGCCTGCGGCCAGCTCAAAAGCGAGACCGAAAAACTCTCGGCGCGCGAACGGCTGGCTTTGCGCGCCATGGCGATGACGGATTGAAAAGAATCGTTCCTCCCCGTAAGGGGAGAATGACAGGCGGCATGCGAGTCGCGGCGTTTAACGGGGGTTCGTCATGAGTCTTTTCATCCGCATCTTCGTGGTCTTCTTTGCGCTCATGCTGGCCATTCTCGCCGCGGGTTTTGCACTCGCCATCGGCGTGATGGTGCCCGATGTCGTGACGGTCACAGCCGACCCGGTCGAGCATTTTACCTTTTTCGCGGTGCAGTTTTTCGCCACGAGCTTCGTCGGCTACGCGGCCTTCGTGCCGGCCTTGGTATTGATCGCGATCGCGGAGACCTTCGATCTCCGCTCGATCTTCTATTATACGCTCGGTGGGGCGGCGATCGGCATGTTCGCCTATTACGGCTCCAACATTTCGGTGGCGCTGGAAAATACGACGGACATGCCGCCGGTGTCGTTCGGCCTGCAGCTTGTCGCCGCCGGCGGCATCATCGGAGGCTTCGTCTATTGGCTGGTTGCTGGACGCAAGGCCGGACGCTGGAAAGCCGGATAACGCTCAATTCCCGCGCGCGAACAGAAGCCGCAGCGCGAAGGTCCCCATCACGCCGGCGAACATCCAGTCGAAAATCCGCATCGCGCGCGGCGAGCGGCGCATCGCGCCGGTGAACCGGTCGGCCATCAGGATCATCGCGCCGCAGATCGGGATCGAGAGCACGATAAAATAAAGTCCGAAGAACAGAAGTTTCTCGGGCGCATGCGGATCGGCCACGGACACGAATTGCGGCAGGAAGGTCAGAAAGAACATCACGATCTTCGGATTGAGGAGGTTGATGCCAATGCCCAGCAGGAAGACCTGCGCGACGGATTTGGTCCGGCCCGCGCCCTTCTTCAGCGTCAGCGCCGAGCCGTGACGGATCGCCTGCACTCCGAGCCACACGAGATAGAATGCGCCCGCGACCTTGATGACGGTGAAAGCGGTCGCGGACGCCACGAGCAAGGCCGACAATCCGAACGCCGCCAGCATCGAATGCATCACGAGGCCGAGACACGCGCCGAACATGGCGGCAAGTCCGCGCGCGCGGCCCGCGGTCAGGGTCTGGCCGAGAAAGAACGTCATGTCCGGTCCCGGCGTCAGGATCAGCAACAGGCACGCGGCGGTGAAAGCGAGGAGGATTTCCGGTGCGGGCAGGAAGGTCATGGATGGAATCGTTTCCGGCGGGGATGGCTCGTTCAGGTCGGAGCAATGGGCGTCGATGGCGATTTCAACGATACAATAGAGGCGATCCTCGCGCCGCGGAATGGCCTTCGCGTCATGACCGTCCTGCCGCCGGAAGACTGTCTGAAGCCGCCGGCGCTGTGCTAGAAGAAACGTGAAAGGAACCGATTGTGGCCGGGAAAAGCGATTTCACCTTGCATGATCTCGCCGCGCGCGTGAAGGAGCGCGCATCCGCGACCGGCGAGGAGTCCTACACGCGCAAGCTCCTGGACAAGGGAGCGGCGCATTGCGCCAAGAAATTCGGCGAGGAAGCGGTCGAGACCGTGATCGCTGCCGTCGATGGCGACCGCAAGCAGCTGATCGCCGAGACGGCGGATCTCCTCTATCATCTCCTGGTCGTGCTGGAAGCGCGTGGCGTGAAGCTGACCGAAGTCGAGGAGGCGCTTTCCAAGCGCAGTTCGCAATCCGGTCTGGAGGAAAAAGCCTCCCGCAAACGCGATTGATGCCGATGGAACAGCGCGCCGAGCCGGAAGTCTCGCCTTACCGCACCTTCACCCGTGCGGAATGGGCGGCCATGCGCGAAGACACGCCGATGACGCTGACGCCGGCGGAAGTCTCGATGCTGCGCTCGATGCACGACCGGCTCGACATGGCGGAGGTGGAAGACATCTATCTGCCGCTATCGCGGCTTCTGGCGCTCTATGTGACGGCGACGCAGCGCCTGTTCCGCGCGCAGCAGAACTTCCTTGGCACCGAAGACACCAAGATGCCCTACATCATCGGCGTCGCGGGCTCGGTCGCGGTCGGCAAATCTACCACCGCGCGCGTGCTGCAGGCCTTGCTTGCGCGCTGGCCGCATACGCCAAAGGTCGATCTCCTGACCACCGACGGCTTTCTCTATCCGAACGCGGTTCTGGCGCAGGAAAACCTGATGGAGAAAAAGGGTTTTCCGGAAAGCTACGATCTGCCCGAATTGCTGCGCTTCCTCTCAGGCATCAAGGCCGGCAAGCGCCCGATGCGCGCGCCGGTCTATTCTCATATCGTTTATGACATCGTGCCGAACGAATGGGTCGAGATCGACCGGCCGGATATCCTGATTGTCGAGGGACTCAACGTCTTGCAGACCGGCCGTCTGCCGAAGGATGGCAAGGCGGTTCCGTTCGTGTCGGATTTTTTCGATTTCTCGATCTATCTCGACGCCGACGAAGGCACCTTGCAGCGCTGGTATGTCGATCGTTTTCTCGCGCTGCGGCTGACCGCGTTCCGCGATCCGATGTCCTATTTCCACCGCTATTCGAAATTGTCGGATGAGGAAGCGGTGGAAACCGCGACCGGGATCTGGGAGCGGATCAATCTCGTCAATCTGCATGACAATATCCTGCCGACGCGCCAGCGCGCCGACCTGATCCTGAAAAAGGCCGAGAGCCACACCGTCGACGAAGTGTCGTTGCGCCGGCTCTAACTGTTTGTCATTCCGGGGCGCGGACACACGCAAGTCGGCCTTGGCCGACCTGCGCGACTTTAATTATCCAATCTCGGGTTCACCCGAGATTGGTGCCCGCGAACCCGGAATCCAGACGCGTTGCCATTCTTTGTATTTCTGGATTCCGGATCGCCGCTTTCGCGGCGTCCGGAATGACAGAGGACGTCACGCCGCGTGGCGGTCGGCGCTTGCGCCGAAATGCTCGATATAGCGCGCGTTGAGCGCGGATACCGGGAGGATAATCAGCACATCGGTGGTGCCGAATTGCCGGTCGATCACCGCGCCGTCGCCGATATAGGCGCCGAGCCGCAGATATCCTTTGATCAGCGGCGGCAGCGCGCGCAAAGCCTCGCGCGGGTTGATCGCGTCTTTCGGCATGCGGTTCATTTCGACGTGTAGCCGCGGCAGCGCATTCGCGCGCCATTCCTGCGGCGCGCGCGCGAAATGATGCAGGAACGACAGCGGCATCGCGAGCGCGTCGGGATCGGTGCCGTCGAGGCTGGCGCAGCCGATCATCACGTCGAGGCGATGCTGCAGGACGTAGGACCAGCAGCCATGCCAGAGCAACTCGACGGTGCGCTTGTTGCGGTATTGCGGCAGCACGCAGGAGCGGCCCAATTCAAGAAACCGAAGCTTCGGATGGCGCGCGACGAGTTCGTCGATGTCGAATTCCGCGGAGGTGTAAAACCCGCCGTGGCGTTGCGCGACGTCCTGCGGAAGCAGGCGATAGGTGCCGACGACATTCGGACCCTTTTCGCCATCCTCGCTCGCGTGGTCGATGACCAGAAGATGATCGCAGATCGAATCGAAGGCATCGATGTCGCGCCGGGACAGTCGCGTCTTCGCGTCGGCGATGGCGGAGCCTTCCTTGTAGAAGACGCGATAGCGCAGCCGCTGTGCGCGGCGCACTTCGGCGGCGTTGCGTGCGAGGCGCACTTCGAGCGTGCCGAGGCGGCCGAGCGTCTCGTCCGCGGGGATGATGCGCCCGGCGTGCTTGAAGCCGCCATAGGCCTTGAGCGCGGGCAGGAATCCGGCCCCGAGATTGCCGGGCGCTTCGATCAGACGGCCGATGAACCGGCGCGGCAAAGATCGCATTTGAATGTTTTGCATATCCGATTTCGATTCCGACGCGCGCTCAGGTTGCAGTCATCTCGGGCCGGCGGAACGAGATACCCGATTACGAAGCCGTCTGATAGCCGTCATAAAGCAGCGATTCGTCGCGTATTTATGACACTTCCGGCGTTGCACAAGGTTCTCAGGCCGCAACCGATGAGACGCGCGAGATATCGTCAAGTGTGCGCATCAGGCGTTCACGATCGAGCGGTTTGGTGACGAATCCGTCCATTCCGGCGGCAAGACATGCCTCGCGATGCTCGGGATAGGCGTTGGCGGTCAGCGCGACGATCGGGACGCGCGGTCCGCCCGTGCTTTCGGCGGCACGAATGCGCCGCGCCGCCTCGAGGCCGTCGATGCCGGGCATGCGCACATCCATAAGGATCAGGTCGAACGGCGTCCCTGCCGCGCGGGCTCCGAAATAGGATTCAAGCGCGTCCACGCCGTTCACCGCGACAACCGGGCGGTGTCCGAGTTTCGCAAGCAGGGCGCGCGCCAGGAGCGCGTTGATCTCGTTGTCCTCGGCCACCAGGATCGACAATCCTTCGGTTTGCGCGGACAGGTCTGGAACGATCGAGGCGCCATCCTCGACGCGCTCCAGCATGAAGCGGCCCGCGTCGTCCGCGGCGTCGAGACGCGCGGCGAGCGACACCGCGCGCACCGGCTTCACAAGATAATTGTTGAAGCCCGTTTCCTTCAGCGTGGGCAAATGGCCGCGCGCGGGCGGCGTGATCAGAACGATGCGGTGCGAGATCGTTTTCGCGGTCATGCGCGCGAGAATGCCGATCGCCTCCTCGCCAAGCGCGTAATCCGCGATCATGGCGTCCCAGTCCCGCTCCGGTATCAGAGCGGCGGCGGCATCGGCATCCGGCACGACCGCGACCTTCGCATTCCAATGCACGAGGCGGCGCGCGATCAGCGGCGCCTCGATCGCGACCGGCGCCACGATCAGCACATTCTTGCCGGCGAAATCGGGCGCCGGCGCCGTCTCGCGCGCATCCTGATCGGCCGGAGCAAGCGCTATGGTGAATTCGAACAGTGCGCCGAGGCCGGGCGCGCTTTCGATCCGAATCGTCCCGCCCATGCGCTCCACGATACGGCGCGAGATCGCAAGGCCAAGGCCGGTTCCGCTGACATTGGTGGCGGCGTTTGCATCGCCCTGCTCGAATTCCATGAAAATCCTGGATTGCTGTTCGACCGGAATTCCGATGCCGGTATCGCGCACCTTGAACGTGATCTCGCCCGGCCAGATGCCCGGCTCGACCACGATGGCAAATCCGCCCTTGTCCGTGAACTTGATGGCGTTGCCCGCGAGATTGAGCAGGACCTGGCGCAGCCGCGCGGCGTCGCCGGTCACGCGCGCCGGGATCCGGTCGTCGACGAAGGACGCGATCTCGATCCCCTTTGCCTGCGCGCGCGGCGCGAGCAGCTCCACCACCTCTTCGATCATGCCGACGAGATCGAAGGGCCGCGCTTCGAGGTCGAGGCGGCCGGCTTCGATCTTGGAGAAATCGAGAATTTCCTCGATCAGCGAGAGCAGCGTTTCGCCCGAGGTCTTCACGGCCTTTGTATAGGTCGTCTGCTCCGGCGTCAGCGAGGTATCGAGAAGAAGGTCCGACATGCCGAGAATGCCGTTGAGCGGCGTGCGGATTTCATGACTGACCATCGCGAGAAAACGCGACTTGGCGCGATTTGAATCTTCCGACTGGTCGCGAGCATCGCTTAAGGTCCGCTCGGCATGCACCCGATCGGTGACGTCGCGGCCGACGCTCTGGATTTCGGCCTTGCCGCCGGATCGCAGCGCGACATCCCGCCACGCGATCCAGCGCGCGCCGAGCGGGCTTTCGATTTTCTGATCGTGCACGCGCGTGCCGTCGGGCAAAGTCGCGGTCTCGCCCTGTTCGAGAATGTCGAATTGATGCGGCCGGCCGCAGAGCTCGGTGCGGGGAATTCCAGCGAGCGCGCAATAGGCGTCGTTGGCGTAAGTGACATGTCCATCGCCGCCGCGCCGCACGATCAGGTCGCCCTGCGCTTCCAGGAAGCCGCGCGCCCGCTCCTCGGCTTCTTTCATTTCCCAGTTGTTGTCGGAGAGTTCCTCCGCGTGCTGTTCGAGCGTGCGCAGAGCGGCCTTCAGGCTGCGATTGCGGAAGAAAAGATAGGCAATGAAGGTGCAGGCCAATGCGAGCAGACCGGCGACGCCGATCGCGAAAAGCTGCGGATTATAGGCGCCCTCTCTAGCGGTTGCCTCGGACATCAAGCCAAAGCCGATGCCGGCGCCGATCGCCAGCAGCGCGAGCCCCCGCAATACGCGCCAGCCCACGCTGCGCAGCGATTGTCCTTGCACCGGAAGGGGCGGTGTCATCAGCGCCATTGCCCTGTTGCGCGGCCGGTCATGGGTTTGAAAAACGCATGCCGCCCGTCATCTTGAACGGTCAATGTGCCCGATACCGCCTTGTAATTCGTTGCAAGAGCGGCGCGTGAATACGGTCCGTTTCGGATGCGGTTAACGGATGGTTAAGATCGGGGTCGGACGGCTTCACGCCGCCGGCCGGACTTCGTCGGACGCGGCGCGGTAGGACAAGGCTTCGGCCAGATGAATGCGTCCCACATGCTCCGCGCCGTCGAGATCGGCGAGCGTGCGCGCCACCCGCAATACGCGGTGATAGCCGCGCGCGGACAGCCGCATGGCATCGGCGGCGTCCCTTAACAGCGACAATCCGGTCTTGTCCGGTTTCGCCACCTCTTCCAGCACCGGCCCCTGCGCCTGTGCGTTGGTGCGGATGCCGTCGAGACCCAACGCCGCATAACGTTCGGCCTGGATGTCGCGGGCGCGGGCGACGCGCGCCGCGATCTCGCGGCTTCCTTCCGACGGCGGCGGCAGGATCAGATCGGCGGCGGTCACCGCCGGCACGTCGATATGCAGATCGATGCGGTCGAGCAGCGGCCCGGAAAGACGGCCCTGATAATCGGCGGCGCAGCGCGCATTCGATCCGCGCTTGCAAGCAAAGCCGGGATCGTTGGCGCGCCCGCAGCGGCACGGATTCATCGCGGCGACCAGCATGAAGCGCGCCGGATAGGTGACGCGATGGTTGGCGCGGGCAATCGATACTTCGCCGGACTCAAGCGGCTGGCGCAGCGAATCCAGAACCTGCGCGGCGAATTCCGGCAGCTCATCGAGAAAGAGCACGCCGTGATGCGAAAGCGAGATTTCGCCCGGCCGCGCGCGCAATCCGCCGCCGACCAATGCGGGCATGCTCGCGGAATGATGCGGCGAGCGGAACGGGCGGCGGCTCGTCAGCGCGCCGTCGGCGATTTCACCCGCGACCGACGCGATCATGGATATTTCCAGCAACTCCTGCGGCAGCAGCGGCGGTAGGATCGAGGGCAGGCGCGCGGCCAGCATGGATTTGCCGGCGCCCGGCGGTCCGCACATCAGGAGGTTATGTCCGCCGGCGGCCGCGACTTCGAGCGCGCGCTTGGCGCTTTCCTGTCCTTTGATGTCGGCGAGATCGAGCGGCACGCCGCCGACGTCGCGGATTTTCGGCTGCGGGCGCGATAGCACCTGCGTGCCGCGAAAATGATTGGCGAGTTGAATGAGCGACGACGCCGCGACGATTTCCATTTCGGGGCTCGCCCAGGCGGCTTCCGGACCGCACAGCGCAGGACAGATCAATCCCTCGCTCCTGGCATTGGCGCCGATGGCCGCAGGCAGAACGCCCGCGACCGGCGCGATCGAACCGTCGAGGCCGAGTTCGCCCAGCACCGTGAATCCGGCGAGCGCGTCATGCGGGATGGCGCCGATCGCGGCCATCAGGCCGAGCGCGATCGGAAGGTCGTAATGGCTTCCTTCCTTCGGCAGGTCGGCGGGCGCGAGATTGACGGTGATACGGCGGGCGGGAAGCGCGAGCCCGGAGGCGATGAGCGCAGCGCGCACACGCTCGCGTGCTTCGGAGACAGCCTTGTCTGCCAGCCCGACCACATGGAAGGCGGGCAAACCCGGCGCGACCTGTACCTGGACGTCGACGGCGCGGGCTTCGATGCCCTCGAACGCGACGGTCGATACGCGCTGGACCATGAACTGCCCCTGCCCTTCAGGAAAATCCTATCCGAAGCAATTAAGGCAAACAAGAACATTTGCAGAACAAAACGACTCAGCTAGTTTGGTCAAAACACCACAGGGACCCGCCAAACATGATCGACCGCAAAACTCTCGAAGCCGAATTGCAGGAAGCCCGCAAAGCCCGTCTGGAGGCGCAGGCCGCCGGCGGCGACCTCGAAGACCTGATCGACGCCATGCGGCGTTCCGGGGCCAATTGGCGCGGGCTTGAGCTTTACGATCTGGAGCAGGCCGTATCGAGCCACTAGCTCGCGGATTTCAGCTTCGCGCGCAGCCGCTCCAGACTGTCGGCGAACGCATTGAGGTCGAAATTCTGCGGATCGTCATGCTTGTCGTAGATGCCCTCATCTATCACCGCGTGATAGCCCGGAATCAGCCAGAAGCCCGCGCGCACGCTTGCGACAACATAGACCAGCGCCAACGCATCGTATTGCGCGGGTGAAAAACCCGGAACGGGCGCCTGGAAATCGTTGCGGCGCTTGTAGCCGGGCTGATGCTTGCGCGGCTGGATGAGTTCGTTGTGCAGGAACAGCCCGCGCAAGGCATGCACGAAATTGGTCGCGGTTTCGAATTTGGTCGCGCGCCAGGGTTTTCCGAAATCGTGCGGATACAGGATTTCGCCCGAGCGGTTGATGAAGGTATGCGCGCGCTCGATGTTGTTCGAACAGGCATAGCGCTGAAGGTTGTTGATATTGGCGTCGCCGTCGATGTCCTCCGGCCAGGCCTTCCCGCCGAAATTCGGCGATGAAGTGTCGTGAATGACAAAGTAGGTCGCGCCGCGCGCGATCGGATCGTTGTCGTGCGCGTGTGAGACCGGGCTTTCGAGCGACGGGCCGAACATGTCCTCCAGGCCGCGCTCGCGCAATAACAGCCGCAACGATTCCCGGCCGGGCATGTCTTTCGCGTTCCCGACATAGTCCGCAAAAGCGGGCGGAAGTTTCTCCAGGCGTTCGCCGAGATAGCCGCCATTGAGCACCGGCGTGAGCAGACAGCGCGCCTGTTCGAGCGCGTCGCCTGAAAAGCTCGACGTTTCGGGGTCGAAATTGCACGGCCCCATCGTCTTCAACGTGACCGGCGGGCGCTTCGGAAAGTGGCATTCGCCCGCGCTCCATGCGGCCGCGGGCGCGAATGAAACAGCGAATGCGAGGCAATGGGCGCTGAGGCGGCGGCGAAATGTCATGAAATGCGGAGCGGCGGACGGAGGCGGCATAATCTACCGCTTGCTTTCGATTTTGTCCCAGATTATCGCGGCGATATCCGGCCCGCCAAGATTCTTGATCGCGCGCAGGCCCGTGGGGGAGGTGACGTTGATCTCGGTGAGCTTGCCGTCGATCACGTCGATACCGACGAAGATCAGTCCGCGCTCGCGCAGAGCCGGTCCGAGCCGCCTGCAGATTTCCTTCTCGCTCGCGGTCAGTTCGGTCGCCTGCGCCGCGCCGCCACGCACCATGTTGGAGCGAAGATCGTCGGCGGCGGGAACGCGGTTGACCGCGCCGGCAAACTCCCCATCGACGAGGATGATGCGCTTGTCGCCGTGCTTCACCTCGGGGAGGAATTTCTGCACCATCCATTGCTCGCGGAACGTCACGGAGAACAGGTCGTAGAGCGAGCCGAAATTCAGATCCTCTTTCGTCAGCCTGAACACGGCCGCGCCGCCATTGCCGTAAAGCGGCTTCATGACGATGTCGCCGTGCTCCTCGCGAAACAATTTGATTTCGGCGAGATCGCGCGTGACCAACGTGGGCGGCATCAGGTCGGAAAATTCCAGCACGAAAATCTTTTCCGGCGCGTTGCGCACATGCGCGGGGTCGTTGACGACCAGCGTTTTCGGATGGATGCGCTCCAGCAGGTGTGTGGTCGTGATGTAGGCGAGATCGAAAGGCGGGTCCTGCCGCAGCAGGATGACGTCGAAAGCGGTCAATTCGGTTCGCTTGGCTTCCCCCAATGTGAAATGGCTGCCGGCCTGGTCGCGCACTTCGAGCGGCTGCACCGCGGCGAATACCCGGTCGCCGCGCTGAGCCAGCCTGTCGGGCGTGTAATAGGACAGCCGGTGGCCTCGTTTTTGCGCCTCCAGCAGCAAGGCGAAGGTCGAATCGCCGCGGATATTGATCCGCTCGATCGGGTCCATTTGTACGGCGACATTCAACGGCATGACGGTTCTTCAATTCCTGCGGGGCGGGTTTGCGGGCACTGAGCGTAAATCTTCGATCCGACAACCTATAGTTAACAATTTACCTCCAAGTTCCGTAAAACGCCCGATCGGGAAGGGCATCAAGAGCTATGTGGAGATCATTAGGTGACTTTCCCCAGACTTTCGATTGCGGGCAAGCTTTACGCAATTTTCGGGCTGCTCGCGAGCGCCACGGTGGGGCTCGCGCTTGTCGGCGTCGTCAATTCGCGCCAGCAGGCAGCCATCACGCATGAATTCGAGTCGGCGTTTCTCGGCAGCATGAATGTCGAGCGCGTGAATGCGCTGATCTACGCGGTGGTGATGGAATCGCGCGGAATCTACATGTCGCCGGATATCCCGACCGCGAAGAAATACGGCGACGGTCTGCTCAAATTCAACGCGCGCATCGGCGATATTGTCAAGGAATGGCAGCAGCGCGTCGGCCCCGAGGATATTGCGCAATTCCGCGAATTCGCAAAGCGCATCGCGCAATTCCAGGAATTCCGCCGCGAACTCGTCAAGCGCGGCACGGAAATCAGCCCGGCAGCCGGGCGCGAATGGGGCGACAACGACGCCAATCGCAATGTGCGCATGGCGCTCAACAAGGATCTCGATGCGCTGGCGCAGCTTTACGCCAACCGCTCCAAGCAGCTTTATGCGCAAATGGAGCGGGGCATCACCAGCACCGCCTATTGGATGACGATCCTCGGCGTATTCGCAGTGATGCTCGCGGGCATCGGCGCGCTTGTCATCTGGCGCGGCTGCATCAAGCCGCTGGCGGATATCACCCATGTCACCACGGAAGTGGCCGGCGGCCACGACGTCGAAATTCCGCATCGCGGCCGCAAGGATGAAATCGGCGCGCTGGCGGGATCGATCGCCGTTTTTCAGAAGGCGATGCTGGCGAATGGAGAGCTCAACAAGACCGTGAGCCGCGACGCGCAAGCGCGCGCCAAGCGCCAGGAAATCGTGGGACAGGAAATCTCGCAATTCAGCGCCGACGTCGAATCGAGCCTGTCCGAATTGCTCGCCTTGTCTGGAAATGTGCGTCAGGGCTCGCAGCACATTGCCGAGGGCGTCTCCACGACCTCCGATCTGACCGCGCGCGCGGCGACCGCCTCCTCGGAAGCCTCCGCCAATGTGAGCGACATCGCCTCGGCGGCGGAAGAATTGACGGCATCGGTGCAGGAAATCGAACGGCAGGTCTCGCAATCCAACGACATCGCCATGAAGGCGGTCGAGGAAGCGGCGCAAACGAACACGACCGTGAAGGAATTGAATGAGGCCGCCGGCCGCATCGGCGACGTGGTCAAGCTCATCAACGACATCGCGGCGCAGACCAACCTGCTCGCGCTCAACGCCACGATCGAGGCGGCGCGCGCGGGCGAGGCCGGCCGCGGCTTCGCCGTGGTCGCCGGCGAAGTGAAGGCGCTGGCCGGGCAAACCGCGAAGGCAACCGACGAGATCACCTCGCAGATCGCCGCCATGCAATCGGCGACCGAACGTTCGATCGAGGCGACCAGCGCGATCGAGCGCACGATCCGCGAGATCGGCGACATCAGCGGCGCCATCGCCGCGGCCGTGACCCAGCAGGGCGCGGCGACCCAGGAAATCGCGCGCAGCGTCGAGATCGCGTCGAAGCGAACGTCGGAAGCGGCCGAGCAGGTCGGCGGCGTCAACCAGATCGCGGAGACGACCAGCCGCCACGCCACCACGGCGCGCGGCGTGGCCGACAATCTCGGCGTTGTGGCGTCGCGGATTCGCGAACAGGTCGATCAATTTTTCCAGCGGCTGAACGCGGCCTGAGATTCAGCTTTCCGCTTCGAACGCGGCCTCGATGTGACGCGGCCAGCGCCGTGGCGCGACCAGGATCGCGTCGAACCGCATGTCGCATTGCGCGTCGCCGTCATGATCCGCGAGCCAGATCGCGGCCGCGGCCGCGATGCGCCGCTGCTGCCGGGGCGTGACCGAATAGGCGGCGTCGTCGAACGATGCGCGCGCTTTCACCTCGACAAAGATCAGAAGATTGCCGCGTCGCGCCACGATGTCGATCTCGCCGGCGGCGCTGCGCCAGCGCCGCGCGACAATGCGATATCCCTTGGCAAGTAGATATGCCGCGGCGCGTGTTTCGGCCGATAGACCGAGCAGGAACGCGGCCTGCCGCTTCGGTTCCGCGCGGCGCGGCGTGACAATTCGCGGATTTCTGCCAGCCAAATCTTTTTTCTTTCGTGACAAATCACTTCTCTTTGGCGAGCGCCAGTGCGCGCTGATACACCTCGCGCCGCGGCACGCCGGTGGATTGCGCGATCTCGCTGACGGCGTCCTTCAGCGACAATCTCGCCAATGAATTGCGAATGATCTCGTCGAGCTGGTCCGGATCGGGCGGCGCTTCGCTTTCGTCGGGCGGCGCGATGACGATGACGATCTCGCCGCGCGTTTCCAGTCCCTGCGCATAATCACGCGCCAGCGCCGGGAGCGTATCCCGGCGCACCTCCTCATGCAGCTTGGTCAATTCCCGGCAGACAGCGGCAGGCCGGTCGCCGAGGCCGGACGCGAGCGCGGACAAGGCGTCGGCAAGCCGGGGCCCGCTCTCGAACAGCACGAGCGTCGCGGGGATGCGCGCAAGCTCCCCGATCCGCGCGGCGCGTTGCGAAGCCTTCGCCGGCAGGAATCCCTCAAAAAAGAAACGGTCGGTCGGCAATCCCGCATTGGTGAGCGCGGCGAGCAAGGCGGACGGTCCCGGCAGAGAGGTGACCGCGTGACCGGCCTCGTGCGCCGCGCGCACGAGCTTGTAGCCGGGATCGGAAATCATCGGCGTACCGGCATCCGAAACGAGCGCCACGGCTTCCCCCGCCGCGATCCGCGCCAGCAATTTCGGGCGCACGCTCGCCGCATTGTGTTCGTGATAGGGCGTCAGCGATGTTGCGATGCCATAATGGTCCAGCAGCTTTCGCGTGACGCGCGTGTCCTCGCATGCAATGACATCGGCGCCCGCGAGCGTCTCCAGCGCGCGGATCGTGATGTCGCGCAGATTTCCGATCGGCGTTGAGACGAGATAGAGGCCCGGACTTTGCTGCGGCGTCTGAAGCTCTTGCCCCGCGATGAAGAAACGCCGAGGTTCCTTCGTCATGTTAAGGCCCATTTTGCGATGCTTCTGCCTTGGTTAACCATTCGCCGACAATATGTCAGATTGCAATCCTGGACTTTCCGCCTGTATGGCGCGGGGTCGCTTTAGGAAACTGGCTGTGTTCCGGACTTCGCGTGCTTTGGACTTTATCGCGATTGCGCCTGCGAAGGCAGTGCGCGCCGGCTTTATCGCCGGGATGCTCGCCATATTGTCCGGCTGCGCGGGACAGGGGCAGGGTCCCGGTCCGGGCGCGAGCGGCCAATTGGCGGGACCCGCCCCGCAAGGCACGGCGATCGGGACCGGACAGATCAAGGTCGGTCTCATCCTGCCGCTGTCGGCTCCCGGCAATGCCGGCCTCGTCGCGCAATCGATGAAGAATTCCGCCGAACTCGCGATCGCCGAATTTAACACGCCGAATATCCAGCTCCTGGTCAAGGACGACGGCGGCACCTCGCTCGGCGCGCAGCAGGCGGCGCAGCAGGCGCTCGACGAAGGCGCCGAGATCATTCTCGGGCCGCTCTTCGCGCAATCGGTGCAGGCGGCCGGACAGGTCGCGCGCACGCGCGGCGTTCCGTTGATCGCGTTCTCGACCGATACCAGCGCCGCGGCGCGCGGCGTGAACCTGCTCAGCTTCCTGCCCGAATCCGATGTCAACCGCATCATCAACTACGCGTTCGCCAACGGCAAAAGGTCCTTCGCCGCTTTGGTGCAGGACAATGCCTATGGTTCGGTGGTCGAGGCGGCGTTCAAGGAAGCGGTGGCCCGCCGCGGCGGTCGCGTTGTCGCGATCGAGCGTTATGAATTCGACCAGATCAAGATGCAGACTCCGGTCAAGACGATCGCGCAGGCGGCAAACCAGGTCGATGCGATCCTGATCGCGGACGGTCCCGACGCCGCTCCGCTGGTCGCGCAGCAGCTGATCGCGAACGGCGTCAACACCAAGAAAGTGCAGTTCCTCGGCACCGGATTGTGGGACGACCAGCGCGTCTTTGCCGATACGGCATTGAGTGGCGGCTGGTTTCCGGCGCCGGATGCGGCCGGTTTTGCGAATTTCTCGAACCGCTATCGACAGAAATACGGACAGGATCCGGTCCGCACCGCGACCTTGTCCTATGACGCGACGGCTCTGGTCGCGGCGCTGGTGAAGACGCAAGGCGGGCAACGGTTTTCGCCCGAGGTGCTCACGAGCGGTTCCGGCTTCGCCGGGATCGATGGCGTCTTTCGCTTTCGCCAGGATGGGACCAACGAACGCGGGCTCGCCGTGTTTCGCGTCACGCCGTCGGGCGGGCAGGTCATCTCTCCGGCGCCGAGATCGTTCGGCGCCTCGGGCACGTAGAGTGAGCGCTTGGAACGAAGCACCAGAGCCGGTTTATCACCGTCACCCTGAGGTGCGAGGCGACGAAGTCGCCGAGCCTCGAAGGGCGACGGCCGCTCATCCTTCGAGGCTTGCTCGCTGCGCTCGCTCGCACCTCAGGATGACGGATTGAGAGTGCGAACGCGCATCACTCCGCAGCAATCATGTTGCAATTTTTTTTCAGGCCGCGAGATCGGCCACCACAGCGTCGAGCACAGGGAAACAGGCCTGTGTCACCCGCAGATGGCCCTGTGCCGTGATTTCGACCGCGCCCTCCGAATGCAGGATCGCGACGCGTTTCGGATCGAGCTCGCGCCCGGATAATTCCTGATAGCGCGCCGGGTCGATCCCTTCCGCAAGCCGCAATCCCATCAGCAGATACTCGTCCGCGCGTTCTTCGCGCGTCAGCGGCTCGTCGACGACGAGCCCGTGGCCGAGCGATTCGACCCGCATCAGCCAGGTCTCCGGACGCTTCTCGGTCGCGGTCGCCATGCGGCCGTTACCGATATTGAGGCGGCCATGCGCGCCGGGCCCGATGCCGGCATATTCCGCGCCGCGCCAATAGACGAGATTGTGCCGGCATTCCGCGCCCGGCCGCGCGTGATTTGAAATCTCGTAAGCCGGCAATCCGGCCTTCGCGCAGGTTTCAATGGTCAGATCATATAGCGTCCGCGCCGCATCGCTGTCCGGAATCGTGAGCTTGCCGGCCGATTGCAGCGCGTGGAACGCCGTCTCCGGCTCGATGGTCAATTGATAAAGCGAAAGATGCTCGGCGGCTTGCGCGATCGCCATTTTAAGTTCGGCTTCCCACGCGTCCGGCGCCTGACCGGGGCGGGCATAAATCAGATCGAAGGAATAACGCTCGAACACCGAGCGCGCCACGGCCACGGCGGCAAGCGCTTCCTGCGCGGAATGCATGCGGCCCAGTTCTTTCAGCACGCGATCGTCGAGCGATTGCACGCCAAGCGACACGCGGTTGACGCCGGCCGCGCGGTAGCCGCGGAAGCGCTCTGCCTCGACGCTGGTCGGATTGGCTTCGAGCGTGATCTCGACGTCGGGCGCCACCGTCCAGTGTTTGGCGACCGCATCGAGAATCGCAGAGACGGTCGAAGGCTGCATCAGCGACGGTGTGCCACCACCGAAGAACATCGTGGTGACGGTGCGGCCTGGAATGCGTCCGGCGGTCGCCGCGATCTCTGCTTCGAAGGCGCGCACGTATCGCGCTTCATCGATTGCCGCGTGCCGCACATGGCTGTTGAAGTCGCAATAGGGGCATTTCGACAGGCAGAACGGCCAGTGCAGATAGACCCCGAAAGCGTCTTTCTCAGCGGACAAGGCAGGCCTCCGCGAGGTTCAGGAAGGCGCGGGCGCGATGCGAGAGGCCTTGTCCGCGCGGCGGCAATCCATGTTTTTCGTCGGGAGACATTTCTCCGAATGTGCGGTCATGGCCGTCGGGCAGGAACATCGGATCGTAACCGAACCCTTTTTCGCCGCGCGGCGGCCAGACCAGTGTGCCGTCGACGCGCGCTTCGAATTCCTCCACATGTCCGTCCGGCCAGGACACGCACAAAGCCGAGACGAAATGCGCCGAGCGCAGCGCAGGCGTTGTCGCGCCATGATCGCGCAGCATGGAATCGATCGTTTCCATCGCGCGGCTGAAATTCTTGTCGGGCCCCGCCCAGCGCGCCGAATGAATACCCGGCGCGCCGCCGAGCGCATCGACCACGAGGCCGGAATCGTCCGCGAAGGCGGGAAGCCCAGATGCCCTGGCGGCGGCATCGGACTTGATGCACGCATTCGCGGCGAAGCTCGCGCCGGTCTCGTCCGGTTCGCTCAACCCGAGTTCTCCCGCCGACACCGCTTCGACGCCGTAGATCGAGAGCAATTCGCTCATCTCGCGCAACTTGCCTGGGTTATGCGTCGCGATCACGATCTTGCCCGAGATTGTCCTGTGTGCGCCGCTCACGTCACCGCCAATTTCTGCAGATCGATGAGTTTGCCGACGCCTTTGCGCGCGAGCGCGAGCAGAGCGAGAAACTGCTCCTCGCTGAACGGTATCTTCTCGGCGGTGCCCTGGATCTCGATGATGTTGCCCGAGCCGGTCATCACGAAATTGGCGTCGGTGTCGGCCTCCGAATCCTCGGCATAGTCGAGGTCGAGCACCGCGACATTCTTGAAGATGCCGCAGGAGACCGCGGCGACATGATCCTTGATGACGCCATCCTTCACCATGTTGCGCGTCTTCATCCAGGTCACGCAATCATTGAGCGCGACCCAGGCGCCGGTGATCGAGGCGGTGCGGGTTCCGCCATCGGCCTGGATCACGTCGCAATCGACCGTGATCTGGCGCTCGCCGAGCGCGACGAGATCCACGATGGTGCGCAGACTCCGCCCGATCAGCCGCTGGATTTCGACCGTGCGGCCCGATTGCTTGCCGGCCGAGGCCTCGCGGCGGGTGCGCTCGGACGTGGCGCGCGGCAGCATGCCGTATTCGGCGGTGACCCAGCCGCGGCCTTGTCCCTTGAGCCAGGGCGGCAGCCGGTCTTCCAGCGTCGCCGTCACCAGCACATGAGTGTCGCCGAATTTCACGAAGCAGGAGCCTTCGGCATATTTCACCACGCTCCGCTCCAGCGAGATCGCGCGCAATTCGTCCGGTTGCCGGCGGCTTGGCCGCATGTGGAGTCCTTTGAGTTTTGATCTGACAGATTGCCGCGCTTTTTAAAGCATTTTCCGGCGGAGTGGGAACCGGTTCGCCGCAGAAAATGCGATAACTAAAAACCTAGACCATGTGTCGATTTGACTTGAATGGATATGGTCTAGGAGGCGGGGTCGCAACCGACAAGTGCTAGAAGACGAACCATAAGAGCAAATGTCGTGATTCCTTGCGAGAGGCGCAATTGAACCTCTTTTCCAGCCTGCTGCGGCCCATTCATGCATTCCGGGCCACCTATGTTCCGCTCGTGATGGTCTATTTCGCCTATGGCGCACTCGGCCTGATCGATGTCACGCGCGATCTGTGGATCAAGGAAAAACTGACCTTAACGCCGTCCGATCTCGCCGGGATCGGCGTGTGGCTGACCTTGCCCTGGACCGTGAAGATGGTGTTCGGGGAACTCGTCGATTGCGTTCCGATTTTCGGTTCGCAGCGCCGGGCCTATATCCTGATCGGCGCGGCGTTCACCGCGACGGGCCTCGTGATCCTCGCAGGCGCGGCCGGCGGCTGGCTCGTGTTCGCGCGGCCCGATCATCTTTACGTTCTCGGCGCCTTGTCGATCGTGCTTGGAACGGTCATTCAGGACGTGGTCGCCGACGCGATGTCCACCGAAGTCGTCTCGCGCGTCAATGCGGCCGGCAAGGCCGTGCCCGAAGACGAGGTGCGCGCCGAACTCGGCATGGTGCAGGTGCTCGGACGCCTCTCGCTCTCGGCCGGCATTCTCGCGGTCGCAGGCCTGTCGGGCTGGGTCGCGGGCCTGATGTCGCGCGAAGCTGTGTTCCTGCTCGGACTTGTCATCCCCGCGATTTCAGTCAGCGGCGTTCTGCTCATCAAGTCAGAGACCGTGGAGCGGCGGCCGATCGAATGGCGCATCCTCGGCGGCGGTCTTGCATTCGGCGCGGCCGTGGCCGCGCTCGCGCTCGGCGGCGTTCCGTTCGCGCAGGAAATCATTTTTGTCATATCGATCGGCGTGATCTGCACGATGCTGGTGCTGGTCACGCGCGAACTGCCATCCGCGACGAAGCGCGCGATCCTCTACACCACCCTCATCATCTTCGCTTTCCGCGCGACGCCCTCGGTCGGCGACGGATATTTCTGGTGGACGCTCGATGTCCTGAAATTCGACGCGGAATTCTACGGCACGTTGCGCCAGACCGGCGCTTTGCTGGCCCTGGTTGCGATGTGGATGTTCGCCAAGCAATTGACCGAATATTCCGTCGCCAAGACTCTGTTCTGGATTGCCGTCGCGGGCTCGTTGCTCTCGTTGCCGGGCGTTGGGCTCTATTACGGATTGCACGAATGGACCGAGCGCATGTTCGGTTTCGGCGCGCGCTCGATCGCGCTGATCGACGCTGCGACCGCCTCGCCCTTCGCGCAATTGAGCATGATCCCGCTGCTGACGCTGATCGCCTTCTATGCCCCGGCCGGGCACCGGGCCACCTGGTTCGCCCTGATGGCGTCGCTGATGAATCTGGCTTTGGTCGCCGGACAGCTGCAGACCAAATATCTTAACCATGTCTTTGTGGTCGAGCGCGGGGAGTATGGCGAACTCGGCTTGTTACTGGTGGCGGTCACAATCCTTGCCTTTGCGATCCCGATCTGCGTCATTCTTGTCTTGGGCCCTCGCTTGGGCCCCCGCCTGGGCCGCCGGATCCGAGGCAGGCGAATCTGAAGCAGGATTGCCGCTTGAAAGCCTCCGCCGGAATTGACAAGTCTTGGTCGGGTTTTCCTGATCAGGCGGCGGTTGCGAGGAGACAGATCTTTTGGCGTCGCACGATATTCCGATCGGCACATCGCAGGTCACGCTCGCCCAGTTGAGCGAGCGGTCGCGCGAGATTTTCCGCCAGATCGTCGAGAGCTATCTTGCGACCGGCGAGCCGGTCGGTTCGCGCAACGTGTCGCGCATTCTGCAGATGTCGCTGTCGCCGGCTTCGGTCCGCAACGTGATGTCGGACCTCGAGCAGCTCGGCCTGATCTATGCGCCGCATACCTCGGCTGGACGGCTGCCGACGGAAATGGGCCTTCGCTTCTTCGTCGACGCGCTGATGGAGATCGGCGACCTCAACGAGAATGATCGCCGCTCGATCGAAGGGCAGGTGGCGGCGACCGGGACCTCGGTTGAAAATCTTCTGACCCGGGCCTCAGGCCTGTTGTCCGGATTGACGCGCGCGGCCGGCGTCGTGCTCACCGCCAAGCTCAATGTACGCCTCAAGCATATCGAATTCGTGCGTCTCGAGCCGGAGCGCGCGTTGGTCGTGCTCGTCGCCGAAGACGGGCAGGTGGAAAATCGGATCCTGGCCATCCCGGCCGGCCTGCCGAGTTCGGCGCTGACCGAGGCCTCCAACTTTCTCAACGCGCGCATTCGCGGCAAGACGCTGAACGACGCCCGTTCGGAACTCGAAAATGCGCTCGAGGCCAGCCGCGCCGAGCTCGATCAGCTCACGCAAAAAATCGTCTCGGCCGGTCTCGCAAGCTGGTCGGGCGGGGGCAGTGACGAGCGCAAATTGATCGTGCGCGGACAGGCGCATCTGCTCGAGGACCTCCATGCGCTGGAGGATCTCGAACGCGTGCGGCTTCTGTTCGACGATCTGGAAACCCGCCGCGAGGTGGCCGATCTCCTTGGCCGGGCGGAACGGGCCGAAGGCGTGCGCATCTTCATCGGTTCGGAGAACAAGCTGTTCTCGCTGTCCGGTTCCTCGACCATCGTCGCGCCCTATACCGATTCGTCCGGTCAGATCGTCGGCGTCCTGGGGGTGATCGGGCCGACACGGCTCAACTATGCCCGTATCATCCCGATGGTCGATTACACCGCCAAGGTGGTGAGCAAGCTCCTGGCGGGATAAACAAGCTCTTGGCCTGATGAACCTGTGCGCTTGATTTTTTCCTCCGCAATCCTGATATGCGTGGCATCACGCGAACCATTTGAACGGGACTTCACGTTATGACGGACACCGACGGGCCGCACGACAAGGCCCCTGGATCCGAAGCCAACGCGCCACAGCAGGCTCCGGCGGCTGGCGCGGCCCCGGAAGCGCCGGCTGATCCGCTGGCCGCCGCCCAGCGCGAGGCGGCCGAATTGAAGGACAAGCTGCTGCGCACGCTCGCCGAGATGGAGAATCTGCGCCGGCGGACCGAGCGCGAAGTGGCCGATGCGCGCGTCTATGGCATCGCGTCCTTCGCGCGCGACGTGCTGACCGTCGCCGACAATATGGAACGCGCCCTGCAGGCTCTCGACAACGAGTTGCGCGAGAAGGCCGATCTCCTGATCAAGGGATTGCTGGATGGCGTCGAATTGACCGAGCGCGAATTGCTCAAGGCGCTTGAGAAAAACGGCATCAGGAAAATCGAGCCGAAGGGCGAGAAATTCGATCCGAATTTCCATCAGGCGATGTACGAGGCGCCGGACGCGTCGGTCCCCGTCGGCCATGTCGTGCAGGTCGTGCAGCCGGGCTACACCATCGGCGAGCGTGTGCTGCGGCCCGCTTTGGTCGGCGTGTCGAAGGGCGCGCCGAAAACGAGTGTGCAGACCGAAAGCAACAGCACAGGCGCGGGCTCCAGCGCCAGAAACGCGGATTCCTAAGCGCGCAGGCCTTCGACCGCATTGCGATCAAGCGTTCGCCGGAGCGAGTCGGTCCATTCCGCAATAAGCGACAGCAGCAAATTCCGCCACGGTTCGGCTCGCCCTGATACAGGGTCGAGCGTCACCGACCATTCGATGAAGGTGCGCGCTCCGTCCACGACCGGAAGCAGTTGCATCGTGCCTTCGTAACGGGTGCGGGCCGGTGTTTCGCATACCGCGCCAGCCGGAACTTCGAACGGGTCGATTCCGACATAGGTGAGGAAACGCTGATCGTCGGAATGCGCGCCAAGGCGCTGCCGGATCCGGTTGCCGCCGTAATGAAAGCAACGCACGGCTCCAACCTCGTCGCCGCGCCCGTCATCCTCGATGACGCTTTCGGTGACGCCGTCGATGTAAACCGGGTAGTTGTTGAAATCGCGAATGAGTGACCACACCGTTTCCACGGGATGGTCGAGGACGGTGCTGTAATAGGCTGCGGTCATCCTTTGCTCCGGGATGCTGGAGATCTCGATCTAGGCCGCCGCGATGCGGCACGACACCCGTTTCCTGCGCCCGAAACGGGCGAAAGTTCCGATTTACCGACCATTTACATGCCGTCTGTAAGTCTTGAGCGATGGCGTGGGAATCCTTCGATGTCGCATCGTCACAGCCGGCGCAGGATCCATGGCGCGGGCAAGCGACCCGTTATCTCGAAATCCTGAGCTTCGTTTTCTTTATCGTCGCCGCGACCCTCTATGTGACATCGATCGCATGGACGCTTCCGCTGCCGCGCGATTACACGACGCTCGCGGTCGGCCGCGACTTCCTGAATTTCTGGATGTATGGACGCGCGGCGTTCGAGTCCGATCCTGGCCGCTTTTACGACGTCGCGATCTATAACGGCGTATTGCGCGCGCTTGCCGGCGGCAATTATCCCGGACAGACTTGGTCCTATCCGCCGAGCGTCATGCTCGTTGCATGGCCATTCGGATCGTTGAGCTATCTGCAGGCGCTCGCGGCATGGACAACCGGCGGCGTGGCTTTCCTTCTTTGGGCCGCGAGCCGGCTGCTGGCCGATCGCAGGCTTCTCGCGGCTCTGATCGTCTCGCCCGCCGCCATCCTCTGTCTGATCTCGGGCCAGTTCTCATTCCTGACGGCGGGGATGATGATCCTGATTTTCGTCTGGCTGGATCGCAAACCGGTAGTCGCCGGAATCCTGATCGGGCTCCTGGTGATCAAGCCGCAGCTCGGGCTGTTGTTTCCCGTCATCCTGATCGCGTCCGGGCGCTGGCGCGTCTTTTCGGCCGCCGCGCTTACGGTCCTTGCGATCACGTTCGCCACCGCCGCGATTTTCGGCCCGCAGGTCTGGATCGACTACATCTCAATCGGGCTGCCAAACCAGAATCTCGTTCTGATCGAACCGTATCGGCTGGGCGCTCCGCTGATGCCCACGATCTTCATGAATGCGCGCTGGCTGGGCGCCAATTACGCCACGGCGATGGCCATTCAATTGTGCTTCACGGCATTCGCCGCCGCGGCATTGTTCTGGGCCTATCGATATCGCAAGGACGCCGATCCCTGGCTGCTCGCCACCCTGTTTTTCGCGTGCTCGGTCTGCGGCTCGCCTTATCTGATGTCCTACGATCTCCTGCCGATGACGTTCGCCGCCCTGCTGCTCCGCTCGAGCAGCAGGCTCGATGCGCAGGGGCACAGGCTCGCGGTTCTGGTTTATTGGCTGCCGCTCATTCAGTTCGCGCTCGGCCAGTTCTATCTGCCGGGCGCAGCGCTGATCGCGCCCGCTTTCGCGCTTTACCTTGTCGCTTTGCTGAAAGATTCGTCCCGCGGAGTGTCGTTGCCGTTCCCGGCGCCGGCGCGATCCTGACGGTCAGCGCGGCACGACGCCGTCGCGCACCGCGCGAAAGCGCGTGAAGGAATCCTGCCATTTCTCGCGCGGCGATATGCCGACGACATGAATGAAGCTCGTGGCGCCGAACCGCACCCATTGCACCACGTTCACGTCCTTGCCGGTTTTCGCGGATTTGGCCTCGAGACGGATCTCGTAACCCGGCAATGCCCCGATCCGCATCGATTCGGCGAATGTGGTGCGCACGTCCTTCAATCCGGGCATGGCGCCGATCAGCTGCTCGGCGAAACGCGCGCGCTCGGCCGCTTGCGCCGGAGCGCCGGGATTGATCGACACAATGACCTCGGCCTCGTCGCCCGGCGCGTCGGCCGCCTTGTCGAGCGGCTTGTCCGTCTTCGACGCGGCGTTCGGTTTCTCTTCGTCGCTGAGCAGCACGCCGCGCCCGCCCGCGATCGGACGCAAGGTCCGGAAATTCGCAAGCTCGGTGACGCGGAACGGCAGCAGGCTCAGGATTTCGTCGTTGGGAACCTGGTCACGGAAGCTCAGCGTCGCGAACATCTTGCGCATCGATGCGTCATTATAGGTCGCCTTGGCCGCATCCGGCACGATGGCGGTGATGAGCGCGGCGAAGTCCGTTCCGGCTTTCCATGTCACGAGCATCCATTTGCGGACCTTCGCACCCTCGTGCTCCTGATTTGCCGATATGAGATGCGCGGCTCCGCTCGCGGTCAGCAGAATTTCACGCTTGATGTTCGATACGCCCTGCGCGGCGCCGGGCGGCGCCTGCATGGACTTGAGCGTCGCCTCGTAGGCCTGCGCGGGCAATTCGGCCACCACGATCGCGACCTTGTTGGCGCTGTCCTCGAATCCGGGAAACGTCCGGCTGGTCTCAAGACCTGTGGATGGCGAAAGCCCGATCCGGGAGCCTTTGGGGAAGACCGGATCGGCGGCCTGCGCCTGCGCGCACAGCACGACGCCCAAGAACGCCAATGCAAGGAATGCTCTGAATGCCAAGATAATGTCCTCGATGCATGAGGCCCGGATGACCGCCGCGCGGAAGGTGTAGGGAATGAGGTATGGAGCCTGGGCTTGCTCCGTCAAGGTGCCTTCGTGCGGTATGTGATGATTTGTCCCGTTCAGACAGCGGCTTTTGCAAGCGGATTGAGCCGGCTTTGCGGCCATTAAGTGAAACGCAACCGAGTTGGTTCAAGGCTTGCGGATGCTCAAAGCAACGCCCGAAACCGGCCGGCGTCCTTATCCGTTCGCGGCGTATTTCGCGGCCGCGTTGGCTGCGATTATCGCCGGGCTTTTGATTCAGAACTGGAACAATACCGGCCGCACGCTGGTCGATACCGACGACGCGATGCGGCTCGCGCAGATGCGCGACTGGCTCGCGGGCCAGGGCTGGTTCGATCTTCAACAGAAGCGGATGGCGCTGCCCTATGAGTCGCATTGGTCGCGTCTGGTGGACGCAGGGCTCGCGGGCGTCTTTCTGTTCTTCAATGCATTCGCCGACCACGCGCTGTCGGAGCGGCTTCTTCGCGTGACATGGCCGCTGCTGTTCATCGCGCCGGCGCTCGCCGGCATGGCCGCGATCGCCTGGCGGCTCGCGGGGCGCGAAGCCGCATTGCTCGCTCTCCTGCTCGCGGTCGCGGGCGTTCCCGCCTATCAGCAATTCACGCCCGGCCGCATCGATCACCACAATGTCCAGATCGCGGTGACGATCCTGACCCTCGCCGCCGTCGTCTGGTCGGATCGTGTGCGCTGGTGCGCGATCGCAGCGGGCGCCTTGACGGGGCTCGGTCTCGCGATTGGATTTGAAGGACTGCCTTATCTCGCGGCCTGCGGCGCGGCTCTTGCGGTGCGTTATGTAGTCGATGCGGGGTCCGCCGGTGTCATGCGCCGCTACGGATGGTCGCTCGCCGCAGGCGTCATCGCCGCATTTCTTGTCGGCGTTGGTCCCGCGCATTGGACGCGCGCGCTTTGCGACAATCTCGCGTTCAATTCGGCTGCGGCGGTCGCGGCCGGAGGCATCGTGCTGGCGGCCGCGGCTTCGCTTCCGGGCAAAACCGTCATGGCTCGCGGCGCGGCTTTGATTGCGTCCGCGATCGCGGCGCTTGCGATCCTGATCGCAAGCGAGCCGCGCTGTCTGGCCGGGCCTTACGCCATGGTCGATCCCGCGATCTGGCCGATCTGGCTCGCCGATGTGCGCGAGAACCAGCCGCTGATCCATGTGCTGTCGGAAAATCCGCTTACCGGCGTTGCGATCGCGGCGTTTCCGTTCGCCGCGTTAATAGCGGGATTCATGCTCGCTCGCGACGGGGACATCCGCCGGCACTTCGCATATCTGGCGGCAGGCGCGATTTTTCTGATTGCCGTCGCGACGATGATTCTCGCGATCCGCGCCTATTCCTATGCCATGTGGCTCGGCATGCCGCTGATGGCCGCCGCCGGAATGAAATTGTTCGTAATGCTGCATCTGACAACCTTGCGGGCGCGATTGATCGCCGGATTGTTCCTGACGCCGCTCGCGCTCTCCTCCGGCGCGATCACGGTTGCGGTGGCCGCCGGCTTCGACGACAAAAACAGCTTCGCGCGGCTGGAAAGCAAGCAATGCTTCCGTAACGAGGCTTATGCGCCGCTGGCAACGCTTCAGCCCGGTCTCGTCGTCGGCGATGTCAGTTACGGGCCGTTCGTTCTGGCGCTGACGCCGCACCGGATCGTGTCGGCGCCCTATCATCGTTTCTCCGCCGGCATCATCGCGGCCTATCGCGCCATGACCTCGCCATCTGAGACGTCGCGCGAATTGCTGCGGCGTTTGGGTGCGGATTATGTCGTCATTTGCGGGCCGCGCCCGCCGGCAGGACTTGTCGAGCCAGAACGCAGCGCGAGCCTGTGGGGAGAACTCCGCGCCGGTCATGTACCGGACTGGCTTGAGGCATTGCCGCAGGCAGACAGCAGGCAGGCATTCAACATCTATCGCGTGAAGCGATAGGCCTTATGGCGTCGTGGCCGAGAAGTTAAGCGATCCTCAACGCTCTTGCGCCAAGAGAATGCGTCATGACACGGCGGATCGCGCAGTCTCAATCCGGACCCTCAATGTCTCGCGGCCAGATGCGGCCGCCGGTTTTCGCCATTCTCCTTGCACTGGCCTGGCTGCTCGTAGCCGGACAATTGATCGCGGAATATTGGCCCGCGACCGCGTTCACCATGCCCGACGCCGACGACGCGATGCGGCTCGTCGAATTGCGCAAATTTCTTTCGGGCGGTCTCGCCGCCTGGTTCGATCTGCATGAACCGCGTCTCGGATTGCCTCCCGGTTATGACTCGCATTGGTCGCGTCTGGTCGATGCCGGTCTCGCGGGCATGTTTCTGCTGTTTCGCGTCTTTGCGGATAACACGCTTGCTGAGCGGCTGATGGCGGCCGTCTGGCCCGTGCTTTGGCTCATTCCGGTGATTGGCGGCGCGGCCGCGATCGCGTGGCGGCTCGCCGGACGCGAGGCGGCCATCATCGTTCTCCTGCTTGCGGTTTTCTCCGGTCCCGGCATCCAGCAATTCCGGCCCGGCCGCATCGACCATCACAATGTACAGATCGCCTTGTCGATCCTCGTGGTCGCGGCGGCGGTGTGGTCGGATCGCGTGCGCTGGTGCGCCATCGCGGCGGGTGCGCTCACGGGATTGGCGCTCGCCATCGGTTTCGAAGGATTGCCGTTTCTGGTTCTGTGCGGCGCGGCCTTCGCGCTGCGTTTCGTATTCGATGGTCGCGGCCGGGAGGAATTGCGGGACTATGGCCTCGCGCTCGCCGCCGGCACATTCGCCGCGTTTCTTTTGAGCGTGCCGCCGGGCCGATGGATGGCGCCGGTCTGCGACGCGATCGCCATCAACTCGGCCGCGGCGGTGACGATGACAGGCCTTGGCCTCGCGCTCGCGGCAAGCCTGCGCGGCGCAAATTCACGTGCGGTGCGACTGGCGCTCGCCTCCGCGCCCGGCGCACTGGCAATCGCGATCTTCGTCATGATCGAGCCGCGCTGTCTCGGCGGGCATTATGCGCTGGTCGATCCGGCCGTGCGGCCGATCTGGCTCGACAATGTTTCCGAAACGCAGCCTCTCACCGACCTGTTCCGGCAGGCGTCTGCGACCGCTCTCGCGACGGCGGCCTTTCCGGCTGCGGCACTGGCGGCCGCTCTGATGCTGATGCGCGAGAAAAATCTCTATCGCGGCTTCGGCTCGCTCACCGCGCTCGCCGCTTTGCTGATGGCGTTGGCGTATATGATCGCCGTGGCGCGCGGCTCTTCTTACGCGATCTGGCTCGGCATGCCCATTGTCGCGGCGGCCATGTGGCAACTCTTCACGCTGATGGAGCTCGACAATCTCGCCGTCCGTTTCGCGGCGGCGTTGTTCGTGACCCCGACGGCGCTGACGCTCGGCGCCATCACGCTCGCCTCGGCGGCGGGCCAGCCGGAGCTTGCCAATCTCAATCCGTCGGAACGCGCCGGCTGCATCGCAAAGCCGAATTATGCCGCGCTTGCGAACCTTGCCCCCGGGCTGATGGCGATCAACGATCTGGAATGGGCGCCCTATATGCTCGCCTGGACGCCGCATTCGGTCCTGGCTGCGCCCTATCACCGGCTGTCGCCGTCCATCGTCCTGTCGTACCGGATTTTCGCGGCATCGCCGGACGAGGCCCGCAAACTCGCGGCGCAAGCCGGCGTGGCCTATATCGTCCTGTGCGGACAGCGCGGGACCGCGGGGCTTTCGGAGCGGGAGCGCAGGCTAAGTCTCTGGGCCGGTCTGCAATCCGGCCGCGCGCCGGGCTGGCTCGAACCGGTCCGGCAAGAGGGGGTCTCTGGCTTCCGGGTTTGGCGGGTGAGAGGTTAGGGAAAATTCTCCAGGCCGCCCCGCGCGGAGCGCTCACAAGTCCTTGCGGCTCAAGGGCTGCCTCCTATATGAGCCATAACACCGCAGGGGCCTGCGGTGACGTATTTACGAGGGGGTCGGAGAGGAGTTCCGCGGGACGCTTCCGCGAGATTTCCTTCGTCCGGGCGCCGGCTCAAGGGCTCGGCCGACCTGCCTGAAAGAAAGGGATTAGAAACATGGCTAAGGTCATCGGTATCGACCTCGGCACCACCAATTCGTGCGTCGCCGTGATGGAAGGCAAGACCCCCCGCGTCATCGAAAATGCGGAAGGCATGCGCACAACGCCCTCGATCGTCGCGTTCACGGACGATGGCGAGCGGCTGGTGGGCCAGCCGGCGAAACGCCAGGCGGTCACCAACCCGGAAAAGACCATCTTCGCGGTCAAGCGCCTGGTCGGACGGCGCTACGACGACCCGATGGTCGAGAAGGACAAGAAGCTCGTTCCCTACAAGATCACCAAGGCCGCCAATGGCGACGCCTGGGTGGAAGCAGACGGCAAGACCTATTCGCCTTCGCAGATTTCCGCCTTCATTCTGCAAAAGATGAAGGAGACGGCGGAAGCCAATCTCGGGCAGAAGGTCGAGCAGGCCGTCATCACCGTTCCCGCGTATTTCAACGACGCCCAGCGTCAGGCCACCAAGGACGCCGGCAAGATCGCCGGCCTCGAAGTGCTGCGCATCATCAACGAGCCGACCGCGGCCGCGCTCGCTTACGGTCTCGACAAGGCGAAGCAGGGCACCATCGCGGTCTATGACCTTGGCGGCGGCACCTTCGATATTTCAATTCTGGAAATCGGCGACGGTGTGTTCGAGGTGAAGTCCACGAACGGCGATACGTTCCTGGGCGGTGAAGACTTTGACATGCGTCTGGTCGAATATCTCGCGGCCGAGTTCAAGAAAGAGCAGGGCATCGACCTCACCAAGGACAAGCTCGCTCTGCAGCGGCTGAAGGAATCCGCCGAGAAGGCCAAGATCGAATTGTCGTCCACGACGCAGACCGACATCAACCTGCCGTTCATCACGGCGGATGCGTCCGGTCCGAAGCATCTCACGATGAAGCTCACCCGCGCCAAGTATGAAGCGCTGGTCGACGACCTGATCCAGAAGACGGTCGAGCCATGCCGCAAGGCATTGCAGGACGCCGGGCTCTCCGCGGCCGAGATCAACGAAGTGGTTCTGGTCGGCGGCATGACCCGCATGCCGAAGGTGCAGGAAGTCGTGAAGCAGTTCTTCGGCAAGGAACCGCACAAGGGCGTCAACCCGGATGAAGTGGTCGCCATCGGCGCCGCGATCCAGGCCGGCGTTCTGGCCGGCGACGTCAAGGACGTGCTGCTGCTCGACGTCACGCCGCTCTCGCTCGGCATCGAAACGCTTGGCGGCGTGTTCACGCGCCTGATCGACCGCAACACCACGATCCCGACCAAGAAGAGCCAGGTCTTCTCCACCGCCGACGATAATCAGGGCGCGGTGACGATCCGGGTCTTCCAGGGCGAACGCGAAATGGCCGCCGACAACAAGATGCTCGGCCAGTTCGATCTTGTCGGTCTACCTCCTGCCCCAAGAGGAGTGCCGCAGATCGAAGTCGCCTTCGACATCGACGCCAACGGCATCGTGAATGTCCATGCCAAGGACAAGGGCACCGGCAAGGAACAGCAGATCCGCATCCAGGCCTCCGGCGGTCTCTCCGAATCCGACATCGAGAAGATGGTGAAGGACGCGGAGGCGCATGCCGAAGAGGACAAAAAGCGCAAAGCCGCCGTTGAAGCCAAGAACCACGGCGAGGCGCTCGTGCACGCGACCGAGAAGGCCCTGTCCGAACATGGGTCCAGGGTTGGCGAGGCTGAGCGCAGCGCGATCGAGAATGCGCTCGCGGATCTCAAGGAAGCCCTGAAGGGCGACGACGGCGCCGCCATTCAGGCCAAGACCAATACGCTGGCGCAGGCGTCGATGAAGCTCGGCGAGGCGATGTACAAGCAGCAGCAGGGCGGATCGGATGATTCCGATACGCCGGGCGGCGCGGCCGGGGCCAAGCAGGATGACGTGGTTGACGCGGAATTCACCGAGGTCGATGACGACAAGAAGAACAGCAAGAAATCGGCCTGATCGTTTGCTGCGAGGCCTGCATGGTCATCATTGCACTCAAATCACAAACCCCCGGGCGCAATCCGGGGGTTTGTCTGTCCAAAACCGCGCGACGCTGACGGCAGAACATGTCCAAACGCTGCTTTTACGAAACCCTGAGTGTCTCGCGCACGGCGAATGACGGCGAACTGAAATCCGCCTATCGCAAGCTCGCGATGCAATGGCATCCCGACCGCAATCCGGGCGACAAGGATTGCGAACACAAGTTCAAGGAAATCAACGAGGCCTATGACGTGCTCAAGGACGGCGACAAGCGCGCCGCCTATGACCGTTTCGGCCATGCCGCGTTCGAGAACGGCCACGGTGCGAGCGCGCAGCACGGCTTCGGTTCCGATTTTGCGTCCGCCTTTTCCGACATCTTCGAAGGCGTGTTCGGCATGGCCGGCGCGCGCAGCGCCGGGCGTTCGGGGCGCGAGCGCGGCGCGGATCTGCGTTACAATATGGAGATCACGCTCGAGGATGCCTATCACGGCAAGGCCGCCGAGCTGCGCATCCCAACCTCCGTTACATGTGAAACATGCTCCGGCACGGGCGCGAAAGCCGGCACCAAGCCGAAGACCTGCGCGGCCTGCGCGGGCGCCGGCAAGATCCGGCACGCGCAGGGCTTCTTCACCCTGGAGCGCACCTGCCCGTCATGCCATGGACGCGGTCAGGTGATCGACGATCCCTGCAAGTCGTGCTCGGGTTCCGGCCGCGTGACGCGCGAACGCACCTTGTCCGTGAATATTCCAGCCGGCGTCGAGGACGGCACCCGGATACGGCTGGCGGGCGAAGGCGAAGCCGGCTTGCGCGGCGGGCCCGCGGGCGACCTCTATATTTTTCTGTCCCTGATCTCGCATCCGTTATTCCAGCGCGACGGCGCCGACCTGCATTGCCGTGTGCCGGTGTCGATGGTGACAGCGGCTTTGGGCGGCGAGTTCGAAGTCCCGACCATCGAGGGGGCGAAAAGCCGGGTGAAAGTCCCCGGCGGCACCCAGTCCGGCCGGCGCTTCCGGCTGCAAAGCAAGGGTATGCCGGTGCTGCGTTCGAAACAGCTGGGCGACATGTATGTCCAGGTGGTGGTCGAAACGCCCCAGAATCTGACGAAAAAGCAGAAGGAATTGCTGTCGGAATTCGAAAAACTGTCCTCCACGGAAACCCAGCCCGAATCGACGAGCTTCTTCTCACGGGTCAAGGAGTTGTTTGACGGGCTTGGAACACGGACACCGTGAGCCTTTTTGACCCTGACGGCGTTCTTGACCCCAAAATACGGGGCCTATACCGATTATTCCTTAGGCAAGTCATATTAGTTTCGCATAAACTGCTTTTGCCCATGCGCCTTGAACCCATCACCGCCGGAAAAAAAGGACTTCGTCTCGACGACGAGGTCCGTTTCATTCGCTCATGGCTGGAAAAGCCGCTGGCGACGGGGGCGGTGACGCCGTCGGGGCGGTTTCTGGCGCGCGCCATGGCGCGCAATGTCGATGTCGAGATTCCGGGCCCGATTGTCGAGCTGGGGCCGGGCACCGGCCCGGTCACGGAAGCGCTGGTGGACCACGGCGTCGATCCGGCGCGGCTCGTGCTGGTCGAATTCAATCCGGTTTTCTGCCGTCTGCTTCGTTCGCGTTACCCGCGAGCGACCGTCGTGCAGGGCGACGCCTATAATCTCAAGCGCGTTCTGGAAAACGTCCTTGGCGAGCCGGCGTCGGCGGTCGTGTCGGGCTTGCCGCTGCTGACCAAGCCGATCAGGACGCGCATTCGCCTCATCAACGATGTGTTCCATCTCACCCGGCCTGACGCGTCTTTCATCCAGTTCACCTATTCGATGACGACGCCGCCGATCCCGAAGGGTCTCGCGCGCGTTACGACCGAAGCCTCGGACCGCATCTGGCTGAATTTCCCGCCGGCCCGCGTCTGGGTGTATCGTCGGGCCTGACCGCGCGGCGCTCTTAAGCAACGGCCGCCCGGCCGGAACCGCTCGATGTCCAATCCACGCATTCTCGTCTTCGCCGGATCGATCCGCACCGGCTCGTTCAATGCGCGGCTCGCAGCGCTCGCGGCGAAGGAATTCGCGCTCGCAGGCGCGGATGTGACGCGCATTTCGCTGCAGGATTTTCCAATGCCGATCTATGACGGCGATCTGGAGGCGGCATCCGGCGCGCCGGCCAACGCGGTGAAGCTCAAGCAGATGATGATGGCGCATCAGGGCGTGTTCATCGCGAGCCCCGAATACAACGCCTCGATCACTCCGCTGTTGAAAAACACGCTCGACTGGATCTCGCGTGTGCGCGAGGGCAAGGAGACGCCGCTCGCCGCCTACCGCGATCGCGTATTCGCGCTCGGCGCCGCCTCGAACGGCGTCTATGGCGGCATGCGCTCGCTGTTGGCCTTGCGGCAGGTGCTGGAGATCGGTTGCGGGGCGCTGGTGATCCCCGAACAGATCGCGGTCAGCCGCGCCGCCGAGGCCTATGACGACATGGACAATCTGAAGGACGAGCGCACGGCCGATCTGCTGCGGTCGGTTGTGCGCCGTCTCATCGATATGGCAAGACAATTCGCATGAGCGGACAGGCAAAAATTGAACCGCGCGACAGATTGATCGTGGCGCTTGACCTTCCGTCCGTCGCGGACGCGGAGCGGCTGACCTGGCGGCTCGGCGACGCGGTGACGTTTTACAAGATCGGATATCAGCTTGGTTATGCCGGCGGGCTCGATTTCGCGCGCGAACTCGTCGCCTCCGGCAAAAAGGTGTTTCTCGATCTCAAGCTGCATGACATCGGCAACACGGTTGGCAAGGGCGTCGAGAGCATCGTGAAGCTCGGCGCGAGTTTTCTGACCGTGCATGCCTATCCGCAAACCATGCAGGCCGCGCTCGATGCGCGCCGCGGCTCGCCGCTGAAGGTGCTCGCGGTCACGATCCTCACCTCTTACAACGACGCCGATGTGGCGGCGGCCGGCTACCAGGGCCATGTGGCGGATCAGGTGAAACGCAAATCCGCGCAGGCGCGCGATCTCGGCATCGACGGCATTGTCTGTTCGGCGGAGGAGTCGGCGATGTTGCGTCCGCTGATCGGGCCGAATTTTCTGCTGGTGACGCCGGGCATCCGCCCGGCGGGGGCGGCGAGCGGCGACCAGAAGCGCATCATGACGCCACAGGCTGCGATCGCCGCGGGCTCGGACTACCTCGTGGTCGGCCGTCCGGTCACAGAGGCTGCGGAGCCGAAGGCGGTCGCGGAGGCGATCGTCGCGGACATCACCGCGGCCGCAAAATAATAAAACGAAATCAGGAGGAGTGAATGGCGAAGGGCTATTGGATCGCGCGCGTCGATGTGGACAACGACGAGGGCTACAAGCCCTACACGGCGAAAAATCCCGCGATTTTCAAGAAATTCGGCGGGCGCTTTGTCGTGCGCGGCGGCCGGTTCGAAGCGGTCGAGGGCACGAGCCGCGCGCGCAATGTCGTTATCGAATTCCCGGATTATGAATCCGCGCTCGCCTGCTATCGCTCGCACGAATATCAGGACAACAAGAAAGTACGCCTCGCTTATGCCACCGGCGAGGTTCTGATCATCGAAGGCTTTGACGGCCCTCAGCCGTGATCGTCATTCCGGGGCGCGGCGGCGAACCCGGAATCCATAATCACCGCCGTTGAAACCGGATTCCGGGTCTCGCGGCACCCCCAAGTCGGCTATAGCCGACTTGGGGGTGTTCATTTGCCGATCTCGGGTAAACCCGAGATCGGGTGCCGCTCGCCCGGAATAACATTTGCGTGTATATCCGCCGGCGATTGGAGATTTCGTGATGTCGGACATGCGGATTGTGGTGGCCGGCGCGGGCGGGCGCATGGGGCGCACGCTGGTGAAGGCCGTCGCCGAAATCGAGGGTCTGGTGCTCGCGGGCGCGCTCGAACAGGCGGGCTCGCGTTTCGTCGGGCATGATTCCGGCGAACTCGCGGGGCTCGGCAAGACCGGTATCGCGCTCGTTTCCGAGCCCGCGACGGCGCTGCTGAACGCGGATGGCGTGGTCGATTTCACAATCCCCGCCGCGACCCGCGATCTCGCCGCCAGGGCTGCCGAGCGCGGCATCGTGCACATCATCGGCACCACCGGGCTTTCGGACGATGACGAGGCGAAAATAAAGGCGGCCGCCGCCAAGGCCGTGATCGTGAAATCCGGCAATATGAGCCTCGGCGTCAATCTGCTCGCCGCATTGGTGAAGCGCGTCGCGAAAACGCTCGACGAGGAATTCGACATCGAGGTGCTGGAAATGCACCACAACCAGAAGATCGATGCGCCCTCCGGCACGGCCTTGCTGCTTGGGCGCGCGGCGGCGGAGGGACGCGGGATCGATCTTGGCAAGCACAATGTCATGGCGCGCGAGGGACATACCGGTGCGCGCAAGGCGGGCGATATCGGCTTTGCCACGTTGCGCGGCGGCACGGTGGTGGGCGAACATAGTGTGATCTTCGCCGGTCCCGCCGAACGCATCGAACTTTCTCATCGCGCCGAGGACCGGATGATTTTCGCGCGCGGCGCACTGAAAGCGGCGCTGTGGGCGCGCGGGCAGAAGCCCGGGCTCTACTCGATGACCGACGTGCTCGGCTTGACGGATTTTTGAATCTCGAAACGGACCAATGAAATGAGCGATCGTCTTCTCGTGCTCGTGCGCCACGGCCAGAGCGAATGGAATCTGAAAAACCTGTTCACCGGCTGGAAGGATGTCGACCTGACCGAAAAGGGCGTCGAGGAAGCGCGCGCCGCGGGCAAGAAGCTGAAGGCGCAAGGGCTGTCGTTCGATGTCGCCTTCACATCGGTGCTCAAGCGCGCGCAGCGCACGCTCGATCTTTTGCTGGTCGAAATGGGTCAGTCCGGCATTCCGATTCATCGCGATCAGGCGCTCAACGAGCGCGATTACGGCGATCTTGTCGGCATGAACAAGGACGACGCCCGCAAGAAATGGGGCGATGAGCAAGTGCTGATCTGGCGGCGGTCCTACGATGTGCAGCCGCCCGGCGGCGAAAGCCTGAAAGATACCGTGGCGCGCACATTGCCCTATTTCATCCAGGAGATCCTGCCGGCGGTGCTGGCCGGCAAGCGCACCATTGTCTCCGCGCACGGCAATTCGCTGCGCGCGCTGGTCATGGTGCTGGAAAAGCTCTCGCCCGAGGGTATTCTCAAGCGCGAGCTCGCGACCGGCGTGCCGATCGTCTACCGCCTGAACGCGGATTCGACCGTCGCCTCCAAGCTCGATCTCGCCGCTTAGGATCGTCAGGCTTCCTTTTTCAGCGAAATAGCCGTCTCACCGGATTGCGCTTTGCGCATACTCATTTACGTTAATCCGTGATGGGTGCGCGGCTTTAACCGACCGCGCGGGGGGGGGAATTGCTAATGATCGAAGCATCCTTTGCTTCGAGTATTGCTGTGCGTTTATTGCCTCGATTCGTCTCGGCATTGATTGCCGCGCTTGCCGCGAGTCCAGCAATGGCCGCGGAGCGGCCGCCGCAATATATCGCGATCGCCTTCGACAATTGCACCGAGCTCGAACGCTGGCAGGAATGGTCGGATTTCGCGGCCAACATGAACCGCGACGGCGACCGCGTTCATTTCACGTTCTTCGTTTCCGGCGTGAATTTCATCGCCGACCCGAACAAGGCGATCTACCAGCCGCCGCATGAGCGGCGCGGCTATTCCCGGATCAATTTCGGCGGACCGCTCGAAGACGTGCGTTCACGCGTCATCGTCATGAATGAATTGCGCCAGCGCGGGCATGACATCGCCTCGCATGCGGTCGGGCATTTCGACGGGCGGCATTGGTCGGCAGCCGACTGGAAGCGCGAATTCGACGCTTTCGATCAGGCCTTCAGTCATGCCGCGGCGAATAACGGATTGCCGGCGGATGCCGGATTCAATTTTCCGCTCGCCGATATTGTGGGCTTCCGCGCGCCGTATCTGGAGACCAGCCCCGGCCTTTATGCGGTGATGAATGCCGGCCGCTTCCGCTATCACACCAATGGCGACGCCGAATCCGACGCGTGGCCGGTGAAAGAGAACAATCTCTGGCGGTTCAGCCTGGCCAATATCCGCGTCGCCGGCATGCGGCGCAAGACGCTGTCGATGGACTACAATTTCCTGGTCGCGCAATCCATGGGCGTCGATAATCCCAAGCACCGCGATCTCTTTCGCCAGCAGATGCTGGACACCTATCTCGATTATTTTAAGGGGAATTACACCGGCAACCGCGCGCCTTTGCATATCGGGCACCACTTCACCGATTATCAGCGCGGCGCCTATCGTGAAGCGCTGAAGACCTTCGCGCGCGCGATCTGCGCTCTGCCGGAGGTGCGCTGCGTCAGCTACCGCGCGCTGGCCGATATCCTTGACAAGCAAAACCCGGAAACGCTCGCCGCCTGGCAGAAGGGCGATTTTCCGCATGCCGAGATGCCGAAAATCGATCCCGGCGTTCTGACGAGCGAAGCCCCAGTCGCGGCGGCAGCGCCCAAGGGGCGCTAGAACATCCTCTCAATCCGTCATCCTGAGGTGGCCGCGTAGCGGCCCTCGAAGGATGCACGGCCGTCCACCCTTCGAGGCCCGCCTTCGGCGGGCACCTCAGGGTGACGGTGAAAGAGTGAAGCGAGATGCTCCCTTAAGCTCACGCCACCTTCCCCGCTTCCCAGCCGAGCATGGCGCGCTTGCGCGTGATGCCCCAGTGATAGCCGGTGAGTTCGCCGCTTTTTCCCACCACGCGATGGCACGGCACCACGAACGAGATCGGGTTTCGCCCGACCGCGGCGCCGACCGCGCGCGAAGCTGAAGGCTTCTGGATTTTCGAGGCGATGTCCGAATAGGTCACCGCGCAGCCCATCGGGATCGTGAGCAGCGTCTCCCAGATCCGCACCTGGAAATCCGTGCCGATCAGGATCACCCGCAAGGGGCGTTCCGCGCGCCATTGTTTCGGATCGAAGATGCGCTGCGCGATCGCGCCGGTGCTTTCGCGGTCCTCGACATAATTCGCCTTCGGCCAGCGGCTGGTCATGTCGGCCATGGATTTCTTTTCCTCGCCCTCGTCGCCGAAGGCGAGGCCCGCAAGTCCGCGATCGGTCGCCATCACCAGCGCGGTCCCGAACGGAGAGGGATGAAAGCCGTAACGAATGGTGAGGCCCTCGCCGCCCGACTTCCATTCGCCGGGCGACATTGCCTCATGCGTGACGAACAGATCGTGCAGGCGGCCGGGTCCGGACAGGCCGACCTCGTATGAGGCGTCGAGCACGCTCGCAGAATCGCGAAGGAGCCGCCGCGCGCTGTCGAGCGTTAGTGCCTGCAGGAACGCCTTCGGCGTCAGCCCCGCCCAGCGGCGGAACAGGTGATGCAGTTCGGTGTCGGTGACACCCACTGCCGCGGCGATGGCGTCGATTTCGGGCTGGGCGCGCCAATGTTCCGAGATATAGGCGATGGCGCGCTGCACCTTGGCGTAGTCGGCCGCCGCGCCCCGCAGGGAGCTCAGGTCTGGAACCCGGTCGGGGGAAAGCATGGTCGAAGCCTCCATCATTTCCCTCCATCTACAGGGCCAGGTTCGAGACGCCCACCCGATTCCTGATCGACTTTAAGCCGTCACGGTCCGCGTCGGGCCACGCCGTGCTTCGTGCAAGGCGTCCAGCAGCGCGCCGGCGAAGGCGTCCTTTTCCTTGGGCGAGAGAAATGCCGCGATGGCGAATTTCCGGCCGCGCGACACGAGATACAATTTCCCGGCGCCGAATTCCGGGTCGGATTCCCGCTCGAGCTTGACCCAGAGCGGATTGAAGCTCAGTTCCGCTTTTCGCCCGCGATGACTGATCTGCCGCACGACAATTTCCGATGCGGTGACGGTCACGGTCTCATAGGCCGCGGCGGCGCGGTAATTCGCGCGGAACGCCCAATAGATCAAAAGCACGTCGAGGCCGAAGAAACCCATCACCGGCCATGCGCCGGCGATGAGAAACACCATGCCTGCGATGAAGCTGATGCCGCCGACCGCGCACATGACGGCGATGAATCCCTTTCGTCCGAGCGAGCGGTGCGGCGTGATCGTCGCGGAAAACAAGGGGGATTCGGAACCTTGGTCGTTGCCCGATGTCATGGCCGCCAGTATAGGGACAAATGGCCAGAAAAACGACCCGGCAAGGTTTGCGAGCGGCGAAAAATGGCAAGGCCGCCAAGGTCGGGAAGCCGAAGGAGCGGGCTAAAGCCGACACGAAGGCTTTGCATGGCGATGTGAAGCCGCTGACAGCCGCCGATATCGAGAACGTGTTCCGGCGTTTCCACGCCGCCAATCCCGCGCCCAAGGGCGAGCTCCAGCACGTCAATTCCTACACATTGCTCGTCGCCGTGGTGCTCTCGGCGCAGGCGACGGATGCCGGCGTCAACAAGGCGACGCCGGCTTTGTTCGCGGCCGCCGACAGCCCGGAGAAGATGGTGAAGCTCGGCGAGGCCAAGGTCCGTGATTTCGTGAAGACCATCGGTCTCTTTCGCGGCAAGGCAAGGAACGTCGTCCTGCTGTCGGAAAAACTGATCGCCGAGCATGGCGGAAAAGTGCCGCGTACGCGCGAAGCTTTGGAAGCGTTGCCCGGCGTCGGACGCAAGACCGCCAATGTCGTGCTCAATATCGCGTTTGGAGAGCCGACCATCGCGGTCGACACGCATGTGTTTCGCGTCGGCAACCGCACGGGTCTGGCGATCGGAAAAAATCCACTCGAGGTCGAAACGCGGCTCGTCGAGGTGATCCCCGCCAAATACATGATGCACGCGCATCACTGGCTGATCCTGCACGGGCGCTACACATGTTTGGCGCGCAAGCCGCTTTGCGAAAAATGCGTGATCGCGGATATCTGCCACTGGCCGGGGAAAAGTGTGGCGGCGTAAAGCGCTCTATCTCCGTCACCCTGAGGTACCCGCCGACGGCGGGTACCTCAGGGTGACGGAGATAGAG
>CAMDXM010000004.1 GCA_945878025.1 Pseudorhodoplanes sinuspersici
TGGCGGATGAGTTGCCGAAAGCCCGGCATGACCGCATCGCGCCGGAGGGCCTCGATGCCTGGCGCGAAAGCTTCCGCGTTCTGCAATCCCACGAGGTCTGGAAGGTCTATGGAGATTTCGTCACCAGGCATAACCCGACATTCGGTCCCGGGGTGAAGGAGCGGTTTGCATTCGCCGCGACCGTGACCGATCAGGACGCGGCCAGGGCCAACGAGGTGCGGCGGCGCGTCCGCGAGCGGATCTCGAGCGCTGTCAAGCCTGGAACGATCCTCGCCTTGCCGACCTCTCCCGCCATCGCGCCGCTTGCGAGTTCCACGCCCGAACAGCTGGAGATGTTCCGCGTCCGCGCCCTGCGCATGACCTGCACCTCCTCGATGAGCGGCCTGCCGCAAGTGACCATTCCCGTCGGCACGGTGTCGGGCTGTCCGGCCGGGCTTTCGTTCATCGGATGGCGCGGCGGCGACGAGGCCTTGCTCGGCCTCGCGGTCAAACTCTCGCACTATTGCGGGTTCGAGGCGTGATGATCATGCGACGAATTGCCGAGGCGCGCGCGGGAACCCGACAAGCGCGATGGCGTTAAACGGCCGGTTGCGTGAGTAGAGTTCGCCGATGTTCAAATACGCCGTGCTGTTCTTCCTTGTTTCCCTCGTTGCCGGCGCCGTGGGCCTGACCAACATCTCGGCCTTCGCCAAGCGCGTTTCGATCGCGCTCTTTCTGGTGTTTTTCCTGAGCTTCCTGGCGCTGCTCGGTTTTGCCTATTTGCTGGGTGAAGCCTTCGAAGCGGGCTCTCACTCGATGCTGGCGCCGGCCGTCGTCCTCGTATTCGACGTTTGAGCGGCGACCCGGCGCAAGCCGTCTTTATGCCCGGCTTATAAATGCCGGCCCACTTCCCTCTCGAAATCTTATGCCCTGCGGCGCAGATCTCGCGCTGTCAGAACGGAGAACCGTACCGTGAGCGCCGAACAGGCGAAACGACGCCCCGATAGCCACGCGGCGAAGCAACGCCGCCGGGACGATCTCCGTCAGAAGAATAAGAGGAGCTCAGTCATGTCTGTTGTCACTCACGAGCGGCTTCACGCCGCCAGCCGGCCGCAAGGATTGAGCGCGCGGCAACGCGCGGCCATACACACCGCGCTCAAACGAGCCGCGGTTGTCATTGTCGGCTTCGCCATCATGATCGCTGTGGTGGTCGCGACCATCGGACTCAAGTCGTACTTTATTCTGTCGCGGCTGCCGCTTCTGAACTGACGAACCGTCAGGATCGCTTGTGCCGTTTCCGCAAGAACCCAAAGCAGGAGAGATGTGTCATGTCGCAGGCTGTTGCGCGAACCGTGAAGGCCGCGTCACGGATGTTCATGATCGGCAAGAATAAGTGCGGCCAATGGGTCGTGCAGGACCAGGACGGCCTGTATGGCGGGTTGTTCAAGGAGCGCCTCGAAGCCTTGCGCTATGCGCTGTTCGAAAACGGTCATCGGCCGCATGCCGTCATCATGGTGCCGGGGATTTTCGAACTCGACTTGAGCAGGCGTTCGCGCGCCGCATAGGAGCAGGTCATGTTCAGCGTTCCGGCATCCCGGCTTGCAGGCTACGCGCCTTTCCTGCCGACGCCTTTTGACAGCAAGGGCGGCATCGACCATGCCGCCTTCACCCGGCTCTGCGAATTGCAGATCGGGGAGGGCGCCAATGCGCTGATTGTAGGCGACGCGGCCGGCGAGGCCACGTCGCTCAGTATCGCGGAATTCGCCGATCTGGTCGGCAACGCTGCACGCGCTGCGCGCAAACGCGTGCCGGTCCTGGCCGGCGTTGTTTCGAATGCGACGCTGAAGGCAGCCGAATTCGCGCAACGTGCGGAACAAAGCGGAGCCGACGCGCTCCTTTGCGGCGCGCCCTATTACAACAAACCGACGCAGGAAGGTGTCTTTGCGCATTTTCAGTGGATCGCCGAATCGAGCAGCCTGCCCATCTTCCTGCATGATGCGCCGGCGCGTACCGCCTGCCCGATCGCCGATGCGACATTTGCGCGCCTGGCGGCGCTTCCGCCATTCGTCGGATTGGTCGATGCGACCGGCGACATGGCGCGGCCATCGCGGTTGCGGGCGCTCGCGGGGCCGGATTTCCGGCTTCTGTCCGGCGACGACAAAAGCGCGCTGTCGTTCCTGGCGCAGGGCGGCGACGGCTGCGCGTCGCTTGCCTCCAATGTCGCACCCGGCATCTGCCGAAACATGTATCTCGCCTACCGTCATGGCCAGATTTCGCGTGCGCAACGGCTTTCTCTTGCGCTTGCCCCGTTGGCTGCGTTTCTGGCGCGGGACGGCAACCCGGCCGCGCTGAAGGCTGCGCTTGCTGCACTGGGGCTCATGTCTCCGGCTCTGAGACGTCCGCTGGTCGCCATCGAAGACAGTCACGAGATCGAGACGATTCTGGCGGATCTCGTTGGCGGCTATGGAGAATACCTGATCGTGCAGCATCATGCGCCGGCGCGAGCCGCGGCGATCTGATCGGCTCCATGGTGAGCGCAGACGCTTCGATCTTTATGCGCTCTTTATATCGCGGCCACACAATTCCAATCGACCCTTTATCCGCGACGCCTTAGCTCCATGTTGCCCAGGCACGATTGAGCCCGCCGGTTGATCCACCTCAAGCGGAGGCGCTCGAACTAGGGCACGCTTTTTATAGTGCTGAACGAATGCCCATTCGATCCGAAATCGCGGAGAGGAACATGCTGGATCTTATTTTTGTCGCCGCCGCCGTCGGCTTCTTCGCGCTGTCGATCGCCTACGTTTACGCCTGCGACCGGCTCTGAGGAGAACGACCATGACCCTCGATTATTCGCTCGCCGGCCTCGTGACCCTGGGGCTGATGATCTACCTCACCTATGCGCTGCTGCGCCCTGAGCGGTTTTGAGTTTTTGAGAAGGCTTGAACGACCATGACACTCATCGGCTGGTTTCAAATCGCCCTTTATTGCGCGATCATTGTCGCGCTGACGCCGCTCCTTGGCGGTTACATGACGCGCGTGTTCAACGGCGAGCGGACATTCTTGTCGCCGGTCCTGCGGCCGGTCGAGGTCGTGCTCTACGGCGTTGGTGGCGTCGATGAAAAACGCGAACAGAGCTGGGTGGGCTACACCATCGCCATGCTGCTGTTCCACGTCGGCGGCTTCCTGATCATCTATTTCCTGATGCGCTACCAGGCCGCGCTGCCTTTGAATCCGGCCGAAATGTCTGCCGTGGCCGAAGATCTGTCGTTCAACACCGCGGTCAGCTTCATCACCAACACCAACTGGCAGAATTACGGCGGCGAAAGCACGCTGTCCTATCTGGTGCAGATGGTCGGTCTCACGCATCAGAACTTTCTGTCAGCCGCGACCGGCATCGTGCTTGCCGTCGCCCTGATCCGCGGTTTCGCGCGCGCCTCCGTCAATACCGTCGGCAATTTCTGGGTCGATGTCACGCGCTGCACGCTCTATGTCCTTTTGCCGATCTGCATCGTCTATACGCTTTTCCTGGTCTGGCAGGGCATGCCGCAGACGCTCGGCGCTTATGTCGAGGCGGCCACGCTGGAAGGCGGCAAGCAGACGATCGCCGTGGGGCCGGTCGCGTCCCAGATCGCGATCAAGATGCTCGGCACCAATGGCGGCGGCTTCTTTAACGCCAATGCCGCGCATCCGTTCGAGAACCCGACGGCTCTGTCGAACTACGTGCAGATGCTCTCGATCTTCGTGCTCGGCGCGGCGCTCACCAACGTGTTCGGGCGCATGGTCGGCGATCAGCGCCAGGGCTGGGCCATTCTCGCCATCATGGGCGTGTTGTTCATCGCCGGCGTGGTCATCTGTTATTGGGCGGAAGCTCGTGGCAACGATGCGTTTACCGCGCTGGGCCTGACGGGCGGCAACATGGAAGGCAAGGAAGTCCGCTTCGGCATCGTCGCCTCTGCATTGTTCGCTGTCATCACAACTGCCGCCTCATGCGGCGCCGTCAATGCGATGCATGACTCTTTCACCGCGCTCGGCGGCATGATTCCGCTCATCAACATTCAGCTGGGCGAGGTGATCATCGGCGGCGTGGGCGCGGGCATGTACGGCATGCTGCTGTTCGTCATCATCGCGATCTTTGTCGCAGGTCTGATGGTCGGCCGCACGCCGGAATATGTCGGCAAGAAGATCGAGGCAAAGGAAGTCAAGATGGCGATGCTCGCCATCCTGATCCTGCCGCTGATGATCCTCGGCTGGACGGCGGTCGCCGTGGTGTATCCGCCGGCTGTCGCCTCGATGGCGAATCCTGGACCGCACGGTTTCACCGAGGTGCTGTACGCTTACACCTCACAGACCGGCAACAACGGCTCGGCCTTCGGCGGCCTCACCGGCAATATCTTCTTCTATAACGTCACCGGCGCCGTCGCGATGCTCGTTGGCCGCTTCTGGATGATCATTCCGGCCATGGCGATTGCCGGATCGCTCGCGGCCAAGAAGACGGTGCCGCCGTCGGGCGGCACGTTCCCGACCACGGGCGGCCTGTTCGTCGGCCTTGTCGTCGGCGTGATCCTGATCGTCGGTGGTCTCACATTCTTCCCGGCGCTCGCGCTCGGCCCCATCGTCGAGCACCTCGCGATGATCGCGGGCACGACGTTCTGATCGAATTCATCCGGAGTCACGTCTATGAAAAGCAATGTCATGCGCAAGCGGATGCCCGTCGCAACGCTGTTGGATCCGAAGATCGCGATCCCGGCTATCGGGCAAGCTTTCATCAAGCTCAATCCGATGACGCTCGTCAGCAATCCCGTAATTTTCGTGCTTGAGATCGTGAGCCTGCTGACCACGGTGCTGCTTGTGCGCGACCTGATGAGCGGGAGCCCCGATCTCGGTTTCTCGTTCCAGATCGTCATATGGCTGTGGTTCACGGTCTTGTTCGCGAATTTCGCCGAAGCGGTCGCCGAAGGGCGCGGCAAGGCGCAGGCCGACACGCTTCGGCAGACGCGTTCGGAAACCCGCGCCAAGCGCATCGTCATGCCGGACAATTACGAGGTCTATGAAGGCGTCGTCGCCGAAGACCTGGAACAGGGCGACCTCGTGGTCATCGAGGCCGGCGACATCGTGCCCGGCGACGGCGAAGTGATCCAGGGCGTCGCCTCGGTCAACGAAGCCGCCATTACCGGTGAATCCGCGCCCGTGATCCGCGAAGCCGGCGGTGACCGCTCCGCTGTCACCGGCGGCACGACCGTGATTTCCGACCGCATTGTGGTGCGTATCACGTCTTCGCAGGGATCGTCGTTCCTCGACCGCATGATCGCGCTGGTGGAAGGCGCCGAGCGTCAGAAGACGCCGAACGAGATCGCGCTCAATATCCTGCTCGCGGGTCTCACCATCATCTTCGTATTCGCGACAGTCACCATCCCGAGCTATGCCGCTTACGCGGGCGGATCGATATCGGTCATCGTTCTGGTCGCGCTGTTCGTCACGCTCATTCCGACCACCATCGGCGCGCTCCTTTCGGCCATCGGCATTGCCGGCATGGACCGGCTGGTGCGCTTCAACGTGCTCGCCATGTCGGGCCGCGCCGTGGAGGCGGCGGGCGACGTCGACACGCTGCTGATCGACAAGACCGGCACGGTGACCTTCGGTGACCGCCGCGCGACCGAGATCATTCCGGTGCCGGGCGTGTCGGAAAAGGAAGCGGTCGAGGCCGCTGTACTCGCGAGCAACGCAGACGAAACCCCCGAAGGCCGCTCGATCATCGTGCTGGCGCACGACAAGTATGGCGTCGCCCGCAAGGTCGCGGCGAAGGACGCGACATTCATCGAATTCTCGGCGACAACCCGGCTTTCGGGTGTCGATATTGGCGGCCGCAAGCTGCGCAAGGGCGCCGTCGACGCCGTGGTGAAATTCGCAGGCGAGCAGGCCGGCCGCAATGTGCCGGAACCGCCCGCCTTTCGCGCCGCGGTCGATCGCATCGCGCGTTCGGGCGGCACGCCGCTCGGCATCGTGGAAAATGACCGTCTCCTCGGCGTCATCCATCTCAAGGACGTGGTCAAACCCGACATCAAGGCCCGCTTTGCCGCGATGCGGCGGATGGGCATCAAGACCGTGATGATCACCGGCGACAACCCGGTGACAGCGGCCGCGATCGCCTCGGAGGCCGGCGTCGACGATTTCATCGCCGAAGCGACGCCCGAGGACAAGCTGCGTTATATCCGCGCCGAGCAATCCAAGGGCCATTTGGTCGCCATGTGCGGCGACGGCACCAACGACGCGCCCGCGCTCGCCCAGGCCGATGTCGGCGTGTGCATGCAATCGGGCACGCAGGCCGCGCGCGAGGCGGGCAACATGATCGATCTCGATTCCAACCCGACCAAGCTGATCGAGGTTGTCGAAATCGGCAAGCAGCTCCTGATGACGCGCGGCTCGCTGACCACCTTCTCGATCGCCAACGACGTGGCGAAGTATTTTGCCATCATCCCCGCGATGTTCGTCGTCATCTATCCGCAATTGCAGACGCTCAACATCATGCAGTTGCAAAGCGCGCAGAGTGCGATCCTGTCGGCCATTATTTTCAACGCGCTGATCATTATCGCGCTCATTCCGCTCGCGCTCAAAGGCGTCGCCTATCGTCCCGTCGGCGCCGCGGCGCTGTTGCGGAGGAATCTCGTCATCTATGGCCTTGGCGGCATCATCATTCCGTTCGTCGGCATCAAGCTCATCGACCTTGCGGTCAATGCGCTGCACCTCGTCTGAGGAGAGACTTCAATGTTGCAAGAAATTCGTCCCGCTATCGTCTTTATCATCGCGCTGACGCTGATCACGGGCCTCGCTTATCCGCTTGCGATGACGGGAATTGCCGGCGCGATCTTCCCGTATCAGGCGCAGGGCAGCCTGATCGAGAAAGGCGGCAAGGTCATCGGCTCGGCATTGATCGGGCAGGAATTCGCAGACGACCGCTATTTCCGGGGGCGTCCGTCGGCGACAGTCGCGCCCGATCCGAAAGATTCGACGAAGACAGTGCCCGCGCCCTACAACGCGGCGAATTCCGCCGGTTCCAATCTCGGCCCCACCAACAAGGCCTTGGTCGAACGCGTCCAGGGCGATGTTGAGAAGCTGAAGAAGGAAAATCCGTCGTCGGCCGTTCCAATCGATCTTGTCACCACAACCGCGAGCGGCCTTGATCCGCACATTTCCCCGGCGGCGGCGCTCTTCCAGGTGCCGCGCGTGGCCAAGGCGCGAGGCTTGAGCGAAGACCGCGTGCGGACGCTCGTGGAATCCCAGGTCGAAGGCCGTACGCTCGGTTTCCTGGGCGAGCCGCGCGTCAACGTGCTGGCGCTCAATATCGCGCTCGACGCGGCGAAGTAGTTAAAGGGCAGGGGATGCTTCACTAATTTGAAGGAGCATTCTCGCATCGGGCAGTTTAAAGCCCTACATTGGGAGCATGGCCGACGAAAAGCAGAGAGCCTCACCCGACGCCCTTCTCGCGCTCGCGAAGAAGGAAACGCGCGGGCATTTGAAGATTTTTCTCGGCGCCGCGCCCGGCGTCGGCAAGACCTTCGCCATGCTGACATCTGCCCGTGCGGAGAAGGCCGGCGGACGCGATGTGGTCGCCGGACTGATCGAAACCCATGGCCGGCGCGAGACCGAAACCCTGGTCGAAGGCTTCGAAGTCATCGCGCGCAAGCCGATCGTCTATCGCAACCAGGTTCTGAAGGAATTCGATCTCGACGCCGCCTTGCAGCGAAAGCCGAGCCTGCTTCTGGTCGACGAATTCGCCCATACCAATGTTCCCGGCAGCCGCCATCCCAAGCGCTGGCAGGACATCGACGAATTGCTCGCCACCGGGATCGACGTCTGGACCACCCTCAATATCCAGCATCTCGAGAGCCTCAACGATGTGATCCAGAAGATCACCAAGGTGCGCGTGCGCGAGACGGTGCCGGACACGGTCTTCGACAAGGCCGATGAGATCGTGCTGGTCGACTTTCCGCCCGATGAATTGCTCAAGCGTCTCGCCGAAGGCAAGGTCTATGTGCAGGACACGGCCGCGCGCGCCGTCGGCAATTTCTTCAAGCCGCAGAACCTCACCGCCTTGCGCGAACTGGCCTTGCGCCGCGCCGCCGAGCGCATCGACGCGGATCTTGTCGGCCGCATGCAGGCGCAAGCCATCGAAGGCCCCTGGGCCGCGGGCGAACGAATTTTGGCCTGCATCGGCCCCGACGCGAGTTCGCAGACCATCGTGCGCGCGGCCAAGCGTCTGGCCGATCTCATGGATGCGCCCTGGATCGTGGTGACGCTCGAACGCCCGGGCGGCCAATTGAACGAAGACGGCCGCCGGCATCTCGACGACGCGATGAAACTCGCCAAAACGCTCGGTGCCGATACCAAGACCCTTGTCGGCAACGACTTTCCGGACGAATTGCTGCGCTTCGCCCGCTTCGAGAACGTCACCCAGGTGGTGATCGGACGATCGCGCAGCGGCATCCTCGCGGTGCTGATGGGACGCTCGCTGCCGCACGAACTCGTCCGCCGCGCCGACGATATCGCGATCCATCTCGTCACCGGCGGCGATTCCAGAACATTCCGGCGCTTTGCGCGCTGGCGATTCCGCGCGCTCTTGTCGGTCAACGTGATGCATTTCGTCTGGTCGACGATCGCAGTCGCCGGCGCGGTCGTGATCGGGCGGCTTCTGAACGCGATCACGCTGTTTCCCAATGTTTCGATGATCTTCCTCATGGCCGTGCTGCTGCCGGCGGTGCGGTTCGGCATCGTTCCGGCGGTCTACGCCTCGGTATTGTCTTTTCTCGCTTACAATTTCTTTTTCATCGAGCCGATTTACACGTTCACCGTGGCGCAGCCGCATGAATTGCTGGCGCTCGCGATTTTCCTCCTGGTCGCCATCATGACGTCCGCGCTCGCCGGCCGCGTCCGCGAACAGGCGCAGATCGCCGTCAACCGCATGCGCGCCATGCGCCGTCTCTATGAGTTTACGCGCCGGCTATCCGGCCTTGCGACGCTCGACGCGGTCGCCGAGGGCGCGGCGAGCGAGATCAATGCAAGCATCGGCCGGCCCGCCGTCGTGCTGCTCGACCGCGACGGCGAACTGGTCTTGAGCGCGGCCTGGCCTCCGGAAGACACGCTCGACACCGCCGGCATGTCGGCGGCGCGCTGGGCCTTCACGCATGACGAGCCGGCGGGGGCGGCGACCGCGACGCTCCCGATCATTCCGTGGTTTTTTCTGCCGTTGCGCGCGTCCCGCGGGCCGATCGGCGTGGTCGGCATTTCGCAATCCGCGGGCGGCGCGCCGCTCGATTCCGAAGCGCGCGCCCTTCTCGACACGCTCGCGGAGCAAACCGCCGCCGCGCTCGAACGCGCATCGCTGTCGCGCGAGATGGTGAGCGCCAAGACCGCGGCCGAAACCGAACGCGTGCGCAACACGCTGCTCGCCTCCATTTCGCACGATTTCCGCACGCCGCTTTCCTCCATCCTCGGCAGCGCCACCAGTCTTCTCGAATACGGCGACAAGCTCGATGCGCAGGCGAAAAAAGACTTGCTCGGCCAGATCAAGCACGAAGCCGAAGGCGTCGATGAAATGGTCCGTAACCTTTTGGCCATAACCCGGATCGACGCCGGGGCGCTGGAATTGCGGCGCGACTGGATCGATCTTCGCGAAATCGCCGAGCGGATCGTGAATGCCGCGCGCCGGCGCGGCGCGGTTCAGACATTCGAAATCGGATTTCCGTCCGACCTGCCGCTCATACAGGCGGACGCCACGCTGGTCGAACAGGCGCTCGGCAACGTGGTCGGCAACGCCATCGTCCACACGCCAGGACGCACGCACGTCGCGATCGACGCCGTGGCCGATCCCGAATCCATTGTCGTCCGGGTGACCGACGACGGCCCCGGCATTCCCGCCGAGGCCCTGCCGCAGATTTTCGACAAGTTCGTTCAGGCCCGCCAGACACCGGGAACGGCCGCGGATGGCGGGCAGGGATCCGGCCTTGGCCTCGCCATCGCAAAGGGAATCATGGAAGCGCATGGCGGCCGGATCGCCGCGGAAAGTCCCCCTCAGGACGGTCGCGGAACGCGCGTGATCCTGACATTTCCGCGCGGAGACGTAACGCCATGAGCGGCAAGACCCGCGTTCTTGTGGTCGATGACGAACCCGCGATCCTGAAATTCCTCAAACCCGCGCTGGAGGCGACCGACTATGAGGTGTCCGGCGCCGGCAGCGTCGCGGAAGCGACCAAGCGGATCGCGTCCGACGCCCCCGACATCGTCCTGCTCGATCTTGGGCTGCCCGACGGCGACGGCAAGGATGTGATCCGCCGGGTGCGGGAATGGTCGAACGTCGCGATCGTCGTTCTTTCGGCGCGCGATCGCGAGGCCGAGAAGATCGAAGCGCTCGATCTCGGCGCCGACGATTACGTGAACAAGCCGTTCGGAATCGGCGAATTGCTGGCGCGCATGCGCACGGCATTGCGGCATCGGATGGAGCGCAAGGACGAAACCCCGGTCCTGAAAGTGGGCAACCTCGAAATCGACAGCATCCGCCATCGCGTCACGCGCGCGAACGAAGAGATCAAGCTCACGCCGAAGGAATTCGAGCTTCTGTCATTCCTGGCGCGGCATCCGGGCAAGGTCCTCACGCACAAGCAGATCCTCACCGCCGTGTGGGGCACGGCGCATACCGAGGACACGCAATATCTTCGCGTCTATGTCGGCCAGCTGCGGCAGAAGATCGAGCTTGCGCCGAGCGATCCGCACATCATCGTCACGGAGCCCGGCATCGGCTACCGGATCGCGGAGGCGTGACCGGCCCGGCCATTCGTCACTTGCGGGCGCGCCGCCAGCAAAAAGCCCGGCGATGCACAGGCATGCCGGGCTTTTCGAGTTCGGAAAAATGCCGATCAGTCGCAGACTTCGACGCGGCGGGTGCTGTAGCCATAGCCATCCCAGTAACGCTGCCGGACGATACGGCACGGCGCTTCTTCGTAAACCGGAGGCGGGGCGGCATAGACCGGAGCCGGGGCGTAGTAAGCGGGCGGCGGCGGCGCGGCGCGAGCCGCGCTGCCGATGATGGCCCCGGCGGCGAGGCCGCCGATCACGCCGGCCGCGATCGCTCCGCCATTACTACCCGCTTGCGCGGGAGAAGGCAGAGCGGCCGCGATGGCGATCATCGCTGCCGTCGCGGCGGATACCAGAGTCTTGGTCATCTTGGTTTCCTTCAATGTCGCGATTGCCGGCGATTATCGAATTACAGCCCTTTCGGACTGGTTAACGGAACGTTAGTTCGGGCAGAAGAAGCGCGGACGGCTCCAGCCGACCACGTTGCCATACGGGTCGCGCACCGGGCGGCGGGCCCAATAGCCGCCGGGGCAGCCATAAGGCGCCGGCTGCACGTAGACCGGATACGGCTCATAGCCGGCCGCCGGATAATAGGTGCGCGGATAGGCGTAGGCCGGGGAATTGGCGATCGCGCCGCCAACGATTGCGGCGCCCAGAATGCCGGCGCCAATGCCGACCGCAAGACCGGTGCGGTTACGCGCGTCCGCCGGAGTCGGCGAAGCAACAGCGGCAAGGGCGATCGCAGCCGTTGCGGCGAGCGCGATAAAGGTCTTCTTCATAGGATTGTTCTCCTCCAGGGCGCGGCTAATTCCGGGCCATCGCAGAAATTCCATTTTAGCCCCGAATGGGGCCCGCACGGAACTAGCGTGTTCAATTTGTCGGAAATTGGGTGGTGTCTTCTTACTGCACAGCACAAAAAATAAATCCGGCGCTCCTGGAGCGCCGGATTGAATGCTGCGGTGAATTGCCTCAGTAGCAGACCCGCACGCGCTGGATCGCCCAGCCATAACCGGTCCAGACGCGCTGGCGCTGGATGGTGCAGCCGGGGCCATAGGCGCCGTAATAGGCCGGCCCGCCATAATAGCCGTAGCCGGGGCCATAATAACCGCCGCCATAAGCGCCGGCGGCGATTGCACCGAGAGCGAGACCGCCGATGATTCCAGCGGCAATCGCGCCGCCGCGCCGCGCCTCGGCCTGTGTCGGCGCTGCGATCGCGGCCGTCGCGACGATCGCAGCGGCGGCAAGCGTGGTAAGCGTCTTGTTCATGACATCACCTCGCAAGTCCTGATGGTTGATAACACCGTCGCCAGCATACAGGTTCCACTCCCGGCGGTGAATGGCGGATGAACCGGCAAGGCCGGCGCAGCGCGGCGACATTACATTCGCGTGATAGCCGGCGCGGTGAGGACGATATCGGGCATCGCGCAGCTTAAAGCGGGGTGTGTCCCCACCACATGGTGAGCGCCGCCAATGCGAGGATGAGGCAAACCGGCGTCAGCAGGCGGCCAAGACGCGGGCCGACCGGATTGAAGCGGCCGCAGAAATAGCAGCGCCCGAGTTTTTCATAGATCGGCTCGCAGACCGGAATAGCCGTTCCGCACGCGCAGCATCGGCCGTGCGTGTCCTCGTTCACTCTGCGGATCGTCTGAAATTGCAGCATGCGAAAATCCCGGATTCTGGCTGGCCGGATATGGCGCGGCAGCAAGCGGTCTTTCGCGGTCAGGATAGGCGGCGGGGTTTGACAATTCCTTAACCTCGTTTTCCGGCGCGCCATCGCCAATGCCGCGCGCCGTCATTTCCCCCTGGAATCGAGATCGCCGTAAAATGTGTATTTGCCGGCCGGTCCATAAACGAGCAGCGACCAATGCGAAAATTGGCCGGAATCGGTGCAGCCGTTGCCGCGGCCATGCAGCACGAGCGTCATCTTCTGGTTGCCGCCGGTGGTGGCGCGGAAAATGCCGTCGCCAGCCGCGTTCGTATTCAGTTTCCATTCCTTGTAGAGCAGCGGGCCGGAGCCCTCGTCCTTGCTGTCGCGCGGGTCGACCTCGAAAATCGAGATCGTCTTGGGCAGCGTGAGCGTGAGGTTGCCGCCGCGGCCTTTCGCGTCCCTGAGCGAAAACACCATCCGGTCCTTCTGCCGCGCCATCGATAATGTGTAATCTTCTTCCGGGTCGACGACGCCCTTGATGCCGTCCTCGTTCGCCTCGCCCAGCATCAGCTTGGCGGCCTTGGCGAATGCGATCTCCGAGACCAAAGCGAGCTTCGATCCTTCGAGCTTCTCGATCTCGACATTTCGCCAGGCTGTGTTGGAGCAGCAGGCGCAAGCCAGCGCGCCCTGCGCCGCGATCAGCGTGAACGCTGCGCCGAAAATAATTGCCGCGAGTGGCGTGTGGAATTTTCGAAAAAATCCTGAAATGATTTTCGCCGGCGCGCGCATGCAACACTCTCTTAAGATTCGGATGGAGCGGAAAATCGTGGACGCGATTCGTTCTTTCAGAACAAACGTGAACCTTGTTTCAGTTCGGGACGGATCGGAGCATTTCCCGGCGAAGTGGGTACCGGTTCGCCGCCAGGAAATGCGACAAAACAAAAAGAGAGCGCGCTTTCGGGATTCCATTCAACTCAAAGCGCGGCAAGTGCTGCGCGATGTTCAGGCCCGATTTCATCGAATCGCTTCCGCCAGCGATTCGAGTGCGCGTTTCGCGAAGGCGCGCATATTGGCCTGCCGGTCGGCCTCGCCGGTTTCGATGGTGATGGCGCGCGCGCTTCCGCCCGCGATCGCGATGCAGGTATGGCCCGGCTTGTCGCCGTAGCGATTTCCAGACGGCCCCGCCGCGCCGGTCTCGCCGAGGCCCCATGTCGCGTTGTGCCGCTCGCGGATACGGCTCGCGAGCAGAGCCGCATAAGGCTCGGTCGAGGGGCGGAGCCCGAGATTTTTCATGTCATCGGCGGTGACGCCGATCAGCGCCGCGCGCGCCGCCACGGTATAGATCACCGCGCCGCCAAGAAAATACGCCGAGGCGCCCGGCACCGCGAGTAAGGCCGCCGAGATCAGGCCGCCGGTGGAGGATTCCGCGATCGCGACGGTTTCCCGCCGCGCGGTGAGCCGCGCCGCGATCGTCTCGGCCAGTGGGAGAAGATCCTTCATTTTGTGCCTTGCGGCAGCGCGTTCATGACCATCCCGCCATTTTACGGCAGGAGAGATGGACCGGCGGCCAGCTATGCTCCAGGTCGCTCTGGCTCATCGGCTCATTGTTCTCGACCATTTCATGCATGCAACTGCAATAGACGCGGGCGGAATTCGGCGTTTTCTTTTCACCGGCCGCGAGGCGGTTCGCGCACGCGCCGATCCAGGCCTTGTCGGCGGCGCTGAGTTTGGGCGCGGCGCCCGCGGCGCCCGAGACAGCGAGCAGGGCGGCGAGCGCGAAAAGACCGGACTTCATTTCATTCTCCCGACCGCGAGGCGTCCGCTGCCGTCAGCCTTTGCTGTCCTCCACATCGGTTTGCGGGCGGTCGCTGCCGGAGGCGCTCTCCGTATGCCATTTGCCGTTCGCATCCTCCCACTCGATCACTTCGGAATGTCCCGGGACGCGCTGCTCCTCGGCGGCGGCTTTCGCGGCCGCGAGCGCGTCCGTATGGGTCGGGAACGGTTCCGAGAACACGCCGTCGACTTTGTAGGCCCAGCCGCCGTCGTGCTCGACGATTTGATAAGTCACGTGAGACATCGGTCCACCTGCTGAAGTTGAAGTTGCCCGGAAAAGCCGATCGTATCGCGAACGGCGTCCTGTTGCACGGGTCAAATTGAAAAGCCCGCGCGCCCCCGCGCTACGCGCTATCGATCTTGGCCAGCAGATTGGCGTCGCGCGCCAGAAGCCACCGCCCGTCCGGCTGCTTGCGCAGGATGGTGAGCGTATAGCCCTCGCGCCGCATGGGTTGGCCGCCGGGCGGCGTCATCGTCACCTTGAGATGGCTGCGCAACCAGGCCCAATCGCCGAGCACTTGAAGTTCGCGGATGTCGCTTTCGCCCTCGATGCGAAGGCCCTGCATGGCGCTGGAAGCGGCGGCGAAGGCCTCCTTGCCGAATGGCTCGCGGCCCGGAACCATGAAAACCACGTCGTCGGTCATCAGGCTCAGGACGGCCTGCGTATCGCCCGCCTCGCTCGCTTTCATCCAGGCGGCGATCAGTTCGTGAATGGCGCGCTCGTCATCGGTCATGTCTCGGGTCATGTCTCGCTCTCAAGTCCCGGATGGGTTAGTCCGATCATATGACGCTTTTCCAGCAACAGGGTTCCAGCATTGCATTTTACCGGCCTCGGGACGCGAGCTGCAGGCATTGATCGCCCCGCGCGGGCGTGAATACTGGCGGAACGCAAAGCCGGAGAGGATCATGCCGCAACTCACCTTCGACCATATCCATCTGCGCAGCCCGGATCCGGAAGCGACCGCTGCATGGTTTGAAAAAATGCTGGGCGCGGAGGTGATCCGCTCCATGCAGCAGGGTGCGCCGCGCATCGATCTGAAGCTCGGCGGGCAGAAGATCTTCATCATGCCGGTCGCGCCGGGCGACGCAGTGAATCCCGCGCCGGTGACGCCGTGTCAGGGCCTCGATCACTTTGGATATTTCGTGAAGGACATCGACAAAGCCTTCGCCGAATTGAAGGCGAAAGGCGCCGTCTTCACGCAGGAGCTTCAGATGCCAAGGCCCGGCATCAAGACATTATTCTTGCGCGGGCCGCAGGGCGTGTCGGTCGAATTGCTGGAGCGGGACGAGAAATATCGGTGAAGACGGCTATTGCCGGGCGGAACCCGACATCAATTTGCGCGCGCCCGACACCGCGACCGCGATCGTGGCGAGCCAGATGATGATCGCGCCGATGCCGAAAGCGGTGCGCCCGATTATCGCCCCGGCGGGCGCGGCGACGCCGATCGTCGATCCGGAGAATTCGCGCGGGCCGGGCGCAAACGCGATGAAGCTTGCGATCGCGCCAAAACAGACAAAGAGCGCAAGCCCGATCAGATACTGAACGACGCGTTGCCATTGCGGCGCATCCGCCGGTAATTCGCCTTGCTCATTGGCGCGGCCGGCCGCCTGCATCAGCGCTGCGATGCCGGCGAGAAGGAAAGCCAGTCCCGCGCACAAGACGATCCAGAGCGGTGCGTGCAGATTTTTCGGCCCGCCCGGAACGGGCAAGGCGCCCGCGCCGACCAGGCTGAAATAGACGCCGATCGCCGCTGCGAGGACGCCGACAAAGACGATCTCCTTGCGCATGGCCGGCCGTTCGCTCATGGCGGCGTCCGTCAAATCCCGCGTTCCTGTTTCAGGCGATCGATATAGGCCGCCATTTCGGGCGGCATCGATTTCAAGCCGCTCTTGGCGGCAACCGAGAGAACGGGGCGAAGGCGCGAGCTTGCGAGGAAGTCCGGCTGCCGGTCGGCCGGAATGATGCGGTCGAAAATCAGCACCATCAGCACCGCGAGCAGAAGGATGCGCACCGCGCCGAGCGTCGCGCCCGCTGCGCGGTCCGCGATGTTGACATCCGGCCCGACCATCCCGTCGATCGCGAAGCGAAACAGCGCGCTCAGCAGAAAGCCGGTCGCCAGAAAGATGACGAAGATGATGGCCCAGCTTTGCGGCGAGGCGAGAACGAGCTTGCCGTTTCCGCCGGACAGGACATACGGCACGGCGATGGCCGCGAACGGCATCGCGGCGAGATAGCCGAAAATCGTCGCAAGGCTGCGCAGCAGCCCGGCATTGAAGCCCATGACGATTGCGAGGCAGAGGAAAAAATAGATCGCGGCGTCGAAGGGGTTCATTGCGGCGCTCGTGCAGGCGGGTTTCGGCAGCCTGCATAGCGCGGCGTCGTTAATCTTGTCTCTCGCATCGCCATTTCGACCCGGAGAGAGTTTACAGGACGTTGTCGCGTTGCTTTGCTTTTGACGCATTCACCCATGGATGGATTAGCGGGCACAAATCCCGCGCCACGTCATTGCGTTTCTGGATCGCCCGCCTTCGCGGGCGATGACATCAACAATTGTCATGCCCCGCGCAGGCGGGGCATCCAGCGAACAAGCTGTTCGCTTGCGCTCATCGCAACCCAAATTGTCAAACAGCCACGTCTCTTCATTCTCGCGGGCGGTTTTCCCGCCGGAGCTTTCCGTCGTCTCTCTCGATTTTTCGCTCCCTCAATAAAGAGGGAGCGGAGCGCCGTAACGGCGCGTATTCATCAATCGCGTGCTCCTGCGAAAGAGCACGTGCCAGCCTTGCGATCGGCCGGCTCGCCTTACGGCGCTCCACCGCGGCGTTTTCAATCCCTGGTGCCCCACTTCCTTCCGGCCCGGTATCGGCAGTCTTGCCGCCGGGAGGCCGGGAAGGTGTAAAGGACATTGACCCTAGGCCTCATAATGGGCCCGGAGGCTGCCCTCCAAGGACTCCCGGGAGCAGGTTTGCGAGACCTGCGCGCGGGCGCCGCTCCCCATCCGCGCTCAGTTTCGCTCTGCAGAGCGCCCCTCAGCGAATCGGGATGATTCGAAAAATACAGGATTAGTAAACTTCAGTCAAGAGCGAAAATGGAAACAAGGAAGACGTGGATGGCAACGCAACTCGGGCTTGCCCGAGTTGCGTGTTATCAAGTGTCGCAAGTCGGGTAGACCCGACTTGCGATAACAAGCCCGGCCATGACGGATGTTGGATAATGCGCGCAGCTCTCACCCCGTCATGGCCGGATTTATTCCGGCCATCCACGTCTTGCTGCTGTCACTCGCTTCGATGCTTGGCAAAGCGACCCCTGCCCGCTACAAATCAGGGCTGCATTGGGGGACGTGCGATGAAAATCCTGGGCGTTATCGTCAATATCTTTCTGCCGGGTATTGGCTCCTTGATCGTCGGCAAGATCGTCACCGGCATCATCCAGTTCATTCTATATGGATTCGGAGCGCTCCTGACGTTCACGGGAATTCTCGCGATCATCGGTATACCGATTTGTATCGTGGTCTGGATCTGGGCGATCATCACGGCTGCGACAAGCCAGGACAAGCCGGTTCAGGTGATCGTCGTCAAAGATCAGCGCTGACTTGGCGCCTGTAAGGCGCGCGCGGCGCAAGCGCGCCTTTGCCCACCCTGCGTTCTTACTCAGATATTGGCCCCGCGATTGAAGGCGTCGATCAGCTGATTGTAGTCGCGCAGCAGGCGCGGCGGCGAGCCCTCGACCATCCAGCCGCCGCCGCCGTTGAGCATCATCCGGTCGCCCTGGCTGTACGGCACCTTGTCGCGGACGCGGCGCATCAATTGCTTCGCGCTGGTGAGGAACGACTTCGAATTGCTGATGAACATCGAGCCGATCTTTGCGCCGCTGTCCGTGCCCGACACCTGCTCGGCGGCCTTCACGGTTGCTTCGAACTCGCCCAGCGCCTGCGTGAACGCGGCGAGGTCGGGCTTCTCCGCCTCCTGCGCGCGCATCACGCGCTTGGCCTGGATCATCGTGGCCTGCACGTAATAGCGCGCCTTGCGGCCTTCGCTCTGCTCGATCTCGGCGAGGCGCTCCAGCGCGCGTTTGTCGTTGACGGTTTCGACGCCGTTGCGCAACGCCTTGTCGGCGCCCGCGAACGCATCCCACGCGGAGACGAGACGCGGATGCAGCGTCTTGCCCTTGGCCATCCGGTCGTCCTTGTAATTCTCCTGCGAATAATAGTCGTCGGCCTCCTTGAGCAGCGGCTCGAGCTTGCTCACCGCGTCGACGTAAGCCGAAGCCGCGGCTTCAAGCGCGGCGTCGCGCGGCTCGAGCGCATTGGCCTTCTCGACATTCTTCCGGCAATCGGCCGTCTCGTAAATGGTGTAGGTGCCGTAGATGATCCGCTCCTTGCCGGTCGGACCGCTCTGCGCGGCCCAGCTGAAATAGCGCTTGCGCGAGTCGTAGGAACGCTCCGAGAGCCGGTTGATGCAGCCGACATAGGCGTTCATTTTTTCAGCGGACATTTTATCGCCTGGCGACGGCGTCTGGGCGGCCGCACGATCTGCGAGGGCTGGCGCGAGCAGGGCAGCGGCGCTGGCGGCAATGATCAATGTACGGATCGGATTCATGTTCATATCCCCATCGCCAGCGGCAGCGCGTCCCGCACCCGAACAATATGAGAGGTGCGGCCGCGGTGCCAAGCGGTGAGGGTTAGTCGCGGGAAGCCCATCACAGGTTCGAGGCGAAGCGGTGAATTTTGCCGAACTCAACCCGTCCTACAGTTGCGGAGATGTCCAAGGACCGTTCACTGGAAAGGATTCGCTGGGTCGTAGTTATCGCGTTCCGCGTCAGCGATTTCGTGCCAATAACCAGTTTTGTCGAGGGTAAAGCCCATCTTCTTTGCAATTTGTAAGACGATTTTCTCCCGCAGAAGCGCGGCGCATTCTAGCGCGATCCTTGCCTCGTCGGGGGCAGCGTCTTCGCCTTCATGTACAATGCGATTGCGCTTGCGGATTACCGTTTCGATGAGTGTCTTCCAGAATATTGAGCCATCTGACAATTTTAGCTCTTTAATGTCGATGCCGTAAATCTCTAGCATGCGAGGAAGGATGTCTCGCTCCTGGGCTGTTTTGCCGGCAGTTATATGCTGGACAAGTAGTTGAGCCCAATCGTCTGATAGAAAGGCCCCCTGAAGCAACGGTCGAACAAGCATGAATCGAATAATGAGTTCTATGGCCGTCACTGCTCCAACGACGGCGTAACGAGGGTATCCCGATTGACTTGCATACCTGGCTTGAGCAATCACGTCTTCAATTCGTGCGTCGATGGCATCACCGTACGTGCCGAGATATTCACGAATGCGTTCTTCTGGAATATCTTTTAGAGTTTGGGCGATAAATTCCTGTCGGCCCAATTCTTCGAAATATTCTTCCTCGTAGTAACTTTCGGGATCGCGGCTCATCGGCAGGCTCGTGGGCTGTGGTGGAGGATGCCGGACACGCGTCCCGGATCACCGCATTTATTAGCTGTAACTAAGATTGAATTCCGGAATAATTTTCTCACGCCAGAACTCAATTGCAGGGCGCCCGCGATCACCTTCGTCGTTGATCTGTTCCAGAGGAACGTCTGTCTGTCTAATTGCTACCGGGACGTAGTGAAGGATCAATTGTCCACGAGAGACTTCGAAAGCTGGGAAGATTGCGCCAAAGGCTCTTAAACGCGGCTCCAGGCGATAATGTAAATCTGAATCCGGATACCCTGCCACGGCAGCCTGAGCTCGTATCTTGTCACTTACAACGTCGCCAACCGTGGGTCGAATCTTTCTGGCTTCTTTAGCAGCCAATATGAACTCGGGGAGATGACGGCCCATTTCGTCGGCCGCCCAATGCTGGAGGGAAATTGTTGCATCCATGATTTGGTAAGGGGGTGCAACGACCCAAGCGTGACCCAAGGCAGCACCAGCAAAGTCTGGTTCATCCACGGAGTGAAGCATTCGCCGAATACGACCGCCGTCCACCTCCAGTGTTAGTGATCCTGCAACTGCAAAACTCCAAACACCGAGACGATCGAGAATTCGGCTGATCATTCCTGACGCCGCGACGCAACCTCCCTCGAATCCGTGCTCAACAAATTCCGAATGAACAAGTTTTGTTAGCCGAGGAACCGTGCCCCTTACATGCTCAGCATAAGCATCATTAAACGGACGGAGGTTCACCCACTCGGCGTATTTTTCCAAAAAATTATGATCTCTGGATTCTTCAGCGAGAAATTTTGGTTGATCGTAGAATCCCCACTGCGACGTATCGACGCCTAGGTTAATTAGCTCCTGGTCTATGCATTCAAATCGTCGATTGTTCCTTGGACGCCGTCGCTTCGCTTCGCCCATTTCAATGCCTCATTGTGTGATTCTATTGGTCATCTTGTCGATGAAGCCGGTGGTCCCTCTACTACCTTAAGTTGACTCTTGCAGGGTTTTCTAGCCATTATGTTCCTAGGGAAGGGGAAATCCCATGCAACGCTTACTCATTTTAACGACGCTGATGTCATCGGTCGCGATGTCGCCAACAGCGACTATGGCTCAATCAAAGGACCTTAATGTCCAGACGACGACGTCAGGCGGCGGATCCACGACGACGACCCAAGGCACGAAAGAGATCGGCGGCGTGACAGTCTACGGCCAGCAAAAAACATTCAGTTCATCCGGTACTCCCGGCTCGAACCCCCATAACAGCCAGTCGTCTACTGGTGTCGGAATCGTCATACCCATACCGGAAAAGAAAAAGTGATTTGGGATGGGCGCAAATGGAACACCTTAAATACTTTCGCGCTTATCTGACCTTCCTTTTTATTTCAGCTATTTTTTCTGACGTAGCGTCAGCGCAAAGTCAGCGCGCCGCCACCGGCACGCTTACGCGCACTACCGTGCACCATTCGGACGGCAGTAAGGAGATTATTTATCCTGACGGGCGGCGCGAGCATCGAAACGCTGACGGGACTCGGCGCGGGAAAACAAAGGTCTGCAGTAATGGCCCGACCGGCGGCAATATAGTGACGTGTTACTATGTGGACTGACGGGATGTGCGGCAGCGCATCTCTCAAGATTGCGATTGTTCTTACCATCACTTTGCTATGCATGCCGGGATGTGCCGCGATTGCAGCAGCTGAGGGTGCTCAGATTAGTCGGCTAAGGCTTGCCAGCCCAAGGCTTGCGATTGATCTATCGGCGCGCTCCCGGCCCACAAGCGGGAATCGCTATATTCGCATTAGTCTGGTGAGATATTCTGGACAAGTCGTTTGTCGCGCTCGCAATTTTAGCGGAACGTACTCAATTGCAATCAGGGCGGACGTTTATCCTGCGGGCATTCTTGGTGGGCACAGCACGGCGAGTACTGTTCTTTTGCCAAATGATCGTCAGAATATTTTTGGTTGGCTAGATTCCCAACAAGGAATTTCTTGCACGTTGCTGTCAGCGATCATTCAGCCATGAAGTAAGTCGTGGATGGCCGGGTCAAGCCCGGCCATGACGACGGAGAGAGGCGGGCGCCCTACAGCGCCCTGTTGCTCTCCTTCACCTTGTCCGCATCGACATAGACCTCTTCGCCCATGTCGCGGAATTTTTGGCTCATCTGCGCCATGCCTCTCTCGGCCTCATCCTTCGAGACGGCGCTTCGCGCCTCCTCAGGATGAGGATTTAAGGTCGGATCATTCAGCGTCGCGGCATAATCCCGCACATCCTGCGTGATCTTCATGGAGCAGAATTTCGGCCCGCACATGGAGCAGAAATGCGCTACTTTATGCGCGTCCTTCGGCAGGGTCTCGTCGTGATATTCGCGCGCGGTGTCGGGATCGAGACCGAGATTGAACTGGTCCTCCCAGCGGAAATCGAAACGAGCTCTTGAAAGAGCATCGTCGCGCAATTGCGCCGCCGGGTGGCCGCGCGCCAAGTCGGACGCATGCGCCGCGATCTTGTAGGTGATCACGCCTTCCTTGACGTCGTCGCGGTTGGGGAGACCCAGATGCTCTTTCGGAGTCACATAACAAAGCATCGCGCAGCCGAACCAGCCGATCATGGCGGCGCCGATGCCGCTGGTGATGTGGTCATAGCCCGGCGCGATGTCGGTGGTGAGCGGCCCCAGCGTATAGAACGGCGCTTCGCCGCATTCCTTCAGCTGCTTGTCCATGTTGATCTTGATCTTGTGCATCGGCACATGGCCGGGGCCTTCGATCATGACCTGGCAGCCTTTGTCCCAGGCGATCCTGGTCAATTCGCCGAGCGTTTCGAGTTCGGCGAATTGTGCGCGATCGTTGGCGTCCGCGATCGAGCCGGGACGCAGACCATCACCCAGCGAGAACGACACGTCGTATTTGCGCATCAGGTCGCAGATGTCGCCGAAGCGCTCATACAGGAACGATTCCTTGTGCCGCGACAGGCACCACTTCGCCATGATCGAGCCGCCGCGCGAGACAATGCCGGTGACGCGGTTGGCAGTGAGCGGCACGTAAGCGAGGCGCACGCCGGCATGGATGGTGAAATAATCCACGCCTTGTTCGCATTGCTCGATCAGCGTGTCCTTGTAGCATTCCCAGTCGAGCTTGACCGGATCGCCGTCGACTTTCTCCAGCGCCTGATAGATCGGCACGGTGCCGATGGGGACGGGCGCGTTGCGGATGATCCATTCGCGCGTGTTGTGGATGTTGCGGCCGGTGGAGAGATCCATCACCGTGTCGGCGCCCCAGCGGATCGCCCACACCATTTTCTCGATTTCTTCCTCGACCGACGAGGTGACGGCCGAGTTGCCGATATTGGCGTTGATCTTGGTGAGGAAGTTGCGGCCGATGATCATCGGCTCGAGTTCGGCGTGATTGATGTTGCTCGGGATGATGGCGCGGCCGCGCGCAATTTCAGATCGCACGAATTCCGGCGTGACGAAAGGCGGGATCGACGCGCCGAAGCTTTCGCCGTCGGCGAGGGCTGCTTCCGCGCGATCGAGCTGTGTCTTGCGGCCGAGATTTTCGCGCTCGGCGATATAGATCATCTCCTTGGTGATCACGCCCGCGCGCGCCCATTCATATTGGGTGATGGGTTTGTCGCCGATGCCGCGCAAAGGCTTATGCTGAATCGGGAAGGCGCGGGCGAGATGCTTGCCACTCACGTTGCCGTTGTCGACCGGCTGGATCGGACGTCCGTCATAATGCTCCACGCCGCCGCGTTCGCGCACCCATTCCACGCGCGCGCGGGAGAGGCCCTTTTCCACATCGATGGTGACGGCGTCGTCGGTATAAGGACCCGACGTATCATAGACCGGGAGTGGCGGTTCGCCGGAGGTGTCCGACAGCACGATCTCGCGCACAGGCACGCGCAGATCGGGCGCGGCATCGGGCCGCGCGAACACCTTGCGCGAGGCCGGCAGCGCGCCGGTCGTGACTTTTGGTGCGACCAAATCGGCCGGTGCGACGGGTTTGTTCATCTTACCGTTTCCTCTTCTTAGCTGCGGGGGCGGGCGCATAGCCCGCGTAGCTCAGCCACAAGCCGAGCGCGAGGCAGACAAGGCCTTCGCCGACGATGAAGTTATTGGAGATGCTTGCGAGCATCGCGGTGCCGAGCGTCTCCACAACGCGCGGAAACACAACGCGGATGACGCCGGCGACAAGCGAGATCCAGCCCAAGATCGTGATGATCACCGGCCAGCCGGCGACCCACACATTATGCGTGTTGACCAGCGCAAGCCCGGCCACGAGCGCCAGCAAACCGGCGAGATAAACGAGGGCATGGCTCTTGATGATCTCGTCGCCGATCAGGCGGAACACATCGGCATTGAGCATCAGCGCCACGCCGCAAACGGCGAGGAACGGCCCGATCAGTTTGGCGAGAAAAATTGAGCGTTGCATGTCCTGTCCCTTCGCCGGTGTGAGCCGGATCAGGTTCAAAGGGTCACCGCGTACACTTGCGGTCTCTCAGCCCCATACCGGGACTCCCCTCGGAACGCCGCTAATGTATGCCGTTGTCGCCGTCTGTCAACGCGGGTGGCGTGGCGGTGGACGTGTAAGGACGATGGGCTAGATCGCGCGCGGCAAATCGATGCGCGCGATCAAGCCTGACGTTTGGCCGTCATGCAGGGTCAGCCTGCCGTGGTGGGATTCCGCAATGCCACGCGCGATGGCGAGGCCGAGCCCAAATCCATGGAAATCATTCATGCTGCGCGCGGCGTCGCCGCGGACAAACGGCTCCAGCATCGCGGCCTTGTCGGCGTCCGCTATTCCGGGGCCGCCATCCTCGACCTCGATCCGGATCGCCGACGTGAACACCGAGAGACGCACGGACGCTCGGCCGCCGTAACGGATGGCATTGTCGACGAGATTTCTGACGGCGCGTTGCAAGTCGTCTGGCCGTCCGTCAATCGCGAGATGAGCCGGACCACCGTAGCTCACGTCGTGACCGGCGTCGCTGAATTCGTCGCAGATCGTCTGCAACAACGTGACTGCGTCGACGCGGGTCATCTCCTCGCGCGAACCGTCCCGCAGATAGGACAGGACCGCGTCGATCATTGCCTTCATCTGGTCGAGATCGCGCGTCATTTGATCGCGCAACGCCGGATCTTGCAGGAATTCGCAGCGTAGCCGCATGCGCGTGATCGGCGTTCGCAGATCGTGACCCATGGCGGCCAGCGTGCGGGTGCGGTCTTGCACCAATTTCTTGATGCGCTCGCGCATCTTGTTGAGCGCTCTGGCGGCGGCGCGGACTTCAACCGGGCCGCGCTCGGGAATGGGCACGATATCGTCGTCGGGCGTGAATCCTTCCGCTGCGATGGCGAATCCGCTCAGTGGTCTGGTCAAGGACCGCGCTGCCCAAAAAGCCAAAAACGTGACGCTGATGACCACGAACAGCAAAGTCACGATCAACGGTCCGGCAAAGCGAGGCGGCCCCAATTCCGGCGCCACCCGCACAATGACAGAATCGCTGTCCGGCAGCCGGATGGCGAATGTTGCGTGTTGCTCCTGACCGGGTTGTGACTTCTCCGCGATCGCTGCGATCCGGAAATCGGGTCCAAGGTCGCGCCGCAGATAATCGAGACGCGGATCGAAGCGTTCGGCGCCGTTGTCGGCTGCGCCCTGGCGGAGGCCGATACCGGGGAGCGCGTTCGCGACACCTGCCAGAACCTGCGCGCGCGCGCCCTGCGGTACGGCCGCGATCATCCGAATGACGGCGATGAGTTCGGCCGGCTGGGGCTGCCGGCTCGGCGATGCAGGCCTATCGAAACCGCCGCGGCTCCAGAGCAGGCTTGCCGTGATAACCATGTGGATCGCGACCAGCGACGCGACGATCAGGATCGCCATCTGGCCGCTGATCCGGTTCGGCAGAAAGACCCGGGCGCTCCAGTTCATGCGGCGTCGACCATCGGTGTGAAAACGTATCCACCGGAACGGATCGTCTTGATGAATTCAGGGCGATGCGGGTCGTGCTCAATCTTGCGTCGCAAACGGCTGACGAGAATGTCGACGCTGCGCTCGAACGCGCCGGCTGCGCGGCCTTGCGTCAGTTCGATCAACTGATCGCGGGAAAGAATGCGGCCGGGACGCTCGCACAAAGCCAACAGCAAATCGAATTCGGCGCCGGTCACTTCGATGCGCGTGCCTTGCGGGTTTCGCAGCTCACGCAAACCTCGATCAATTTTCCAGCCATGGAACGTCAGGACACGAACCAGGCTGTCGATCGGCGCGATTGCGGCAAGGCCTCCGCGACGCAACACCGCCTTGATGCGCGCGAGCAATTCGCGCGGATTGAACGGCTTGGTCAGGTAGTCGTCGGCGCCCATTTCGAGCCCGACGATGCGATCGACATCCTGTCCTTTCGCGGTCAGCATGATGATCGGCACATGCGAGCGCTGGCGCAAGCGGCGGCACAGGCTCAGGCCGTCCTCGCCCGGCAGCATGATATCCAAAATCACGAGGTCGATGCGCTTTGTGTCCATGAACGTGTCGAGCTGCCGGCCGTCGGCGGCGGCAGTGCCCCGGCATTCATTGGCATGCAGATAGCGGCTGACCAATGCGCTGATTTCCCGATCATCTTCGATGACCAAAATATGCGGTTGAGCGATCATAAGGATGTCATGTCCGAGGATTTTTGTTTCTGATTGTTTCTGACGGCAATTCCGAAACGCGGCGAAACAAACCCGAACATCAACGGCAATAAGCTATTAAGGCGCGCCGCCGATGCTCATGAAACCACGTTGGCGGACGATTCGCCAACACGACAGGCGGAGACTCCGAATGACATCGATTTCGTCAAGTGCAATGTTTCAGCGGACATCTCCGCGCGAGATGCTGCAGAATGAGTTGCTTTCTGAAATTTCCTCGGGTGCCATCAGTGCGAAAGACCAGGATGCGCTGAGCACGGCGCTCGATTCAATCGACGCGACGCTGAAAAGCGGCCGGCCTTCCATCGGCGGCAAGCCGCCGTCGCCCGATGAAATGAAAAGCAAGGTTGACGGTCTGATCCAGGGTCAGGTCGATAGCGGCGCGCTCACGAGCGAGCAGGCCGAAGAACTGAAGTCTGTGTTCGCCAACGCCATGCCGAAGGGCGGCCCGCGCGGCCCAGGTGGTCCGGGCGTTGGCGGCGGCCCGGGCGGCGTTGGTGGCGTGAACGAAAGTGAGGATTCGGAGGACTCGGACAACCTTGCCGAGATACTGCAGAAATTCATCACGTCGCTGCAGGAGTCCAAGAGCTCGGCGAGCTATGGCGAAAGCGGCGACAAGCTGCTCTCGGATATCTCGTCGCTGATCGTTGACTACAAGGCTTAGTCAGCAGCGTGATTCGTAACTCAGGCGAGCGAAGAGCAAGCCGCTGGCCGTTGTTCAGTTTGCCGGCAGCTTGCTCACCGCCGCGCGCACATTGCCGTCGGCTTCCGCGATCACGCGCAAGGTTTTCGAATCGAAGGCGATGTCGGTGAGGCGCAAGCCAGTCACGGCGGCCTCGACGCTCACGCCCTCGCTCTGCTGGCGGAAATCCGCGATCGCCTTCTCGATGCTGGCGCGCGCATTGGCGGCGAAGGGCTTCAAGTCGACGACCGCGTTTTTCTGCAGGGCCGCCTGCAGATAGGGCATGGCGGCGCGGGCGGCCGCGCCCAGAAGCCCGAAGGCGGCTTCCGATTCCAGCGCGAGCGAAATGTCGGTCATGCGCAGGATCTGCTGCTCGCGGTCGAGCACGGGCTTGCCCCAGACATGCACGGTCGCCTCGGTGCCGAAGCCGAACCAGCTTTTTCTTTCGCTCGCTTTCACCAGGAGCGAGATCAACAGCCGGTCGCCGGAGGCCGCGATCTTGGCGCGCAGCACGGTGACGCCGATCGGCCCGCTGCCGTCTTCCGGGAAAGAGCGGCCCTTCATCTGCGTTTCCAGCAGACGGTTCACTTCGGTGAAGGGCACGTCGATCGGCACGCCGATATTGACGCGGCCCCGTTCGAGCGGCGGCACGATCTCGACCTTCGCCGGAAACGGGCAGCTCGGCTTGTTCTCGCTGGCGACGATGCGGCTGTCGGCCTGCACGCCGAGGGTCAATGTCAGCGCATTGGCGTCGACCTTCGGCTGCGCCGCGAAGGCGCGGGTCGGGCGCAGTTCGAGCCAGAGATTGGGAAAGCCGGTCGCGCCGCCGCCGAGCGGGATCGAGCGGCACATCTTGGCCCATTCCTTGCGCGCGGCGTTTTCCAGGAACGGGTCGGCGCGCAGGCGCGTCTGCAAGGCGGCGATCTGTTCGTTCACGGCCTTGTCGAGCAAGGGCTTTACTTCCTTGGAGACGTTGAGCTTGAGCCCCGCGATGGTCACCGCATTGTCGCCGATGGCGACCTGCGCGGTGAGATTGGGTTCGATCCGCCAATTGGTCGCGATTGAGGGCCGCGAGGTGACAGCGACATTGCCGCGGAAATCGGCGCGCTGGTCGAGCGCCTTGCCGGCGAAGCTCTCGACCTTGCGGCCGAGATTGCCGTCGAGCAGGCTGGTGATGGTGCCGCCGAGATTGGCCGCCTGCGAGCCGAGCTGTCCGGTCACGCGCAGCGCGCCATTGAGGCTGGTCGACAGCGTCATGCCGTTGGCGTCGCCATTCACCACGAGCGGCGAGCGCGCGGCCGTGAAGCCGATCTCGGCTTTTGGGAGCACTTTGCCGATCGGATTGTCCGGCTTGCCGGCGAGGTCGCGCGGCGCCGCGCGTTCAAGCGCGTCGCGGATCGCGGGCAGCGCGATCGCGACCGGCGCGATGATGACGGACGTGCGCGTCACCGGGGGCAGCGGCGGCATTTCGGCAAGGGCAGGGAGACGGCCGGGCTCGCGCCCTTCGCGCGGCCAGAAATAATCCATGGTCCAGAGGCTCACGGTGAACGACACCGCGACGACAAGCGCGCCCATCAGCCCTCTGGTCAGAATTGGAATCATGCAGGGTCCCGGCCGCGATGACTCGGTTGAGTCTAGAACGGATCGGGGCGAGCGCATATCGGGCATTTTGGCCGCGCGCCGCGGCGATGTCGCATCGCGGCCTTAATCCCTGAAAAGCGGCTTCGGGCTCGAAAGGGTAAAACACGATCTTTTAGAACGAAGACCTTGCTCCGTCGCCGTCACCCTGAGGTGCGAGGCGACGAAGTCGCCGAGCCTCGAAGGGCAATGGCCAAGTTTTCACCTGCCTTGGCCGTTCATCCTTCGAGGCTCGCTCGCTTTGCTCGCGAGCACCTCAGGATGACGGATTGCAAATCCCGATCCGATCCAATTCGGATCAATCATGCTTCAGGGCGCGCCCATGCGGTGCAGCTTCAGGAGCGTATAGACCGCTTCATTGGCGGGAACCGGCACGCCCTTTGCGCGTCCGAGCGCGACCACCTTGCCGGCGAGCCAGTCGAGCTCCAGACGGTTGCCGCGTTCCAGATCGGCCGCCATCGACGCCTTCACCGTTTTCGGCAGGCCGTCGGCGAATGTCATCCGGTCCTCGATGAAATCGTCGTTCAGCGGAACCCCGCTGGCGCGTCCCACGGCCAGCGTCTCGGTCATCAATTGGCGGTAGAAGGCGCGGGTTTCAGGATCGGCCATGATCGGGCCGATGGTGGAACGCGTAGCCGCGGTCACGCCGGAGAGTCCGACCAGGAAAATGAATTTCTGCCAGCGGTCGCGGTTGATGCTGTCGACGATCTTGATGTCGACGGAAGCGGCTTTGGCGGCGTCCGCGAAAGCGGTCAGCGCCGCGTCCGGCTTTGCATCGATGCGGCCGAAATGCATGCCCGCGAATTGACCATTATGCGAGATCGCGCCGGGCGCGGAGATCACCGCCGAGATGAACGCAATGCCGCCGACCACGTGATCCGCGCCGAGGATCGGCGCGATGCGCTCGACGCTGTCGACGCCGTTCTGCAGTGTGATGAGGCGCGTGTTTGGCCCGATCAGCGGCTTCGCTTGCTCCGCGGCCTTTTCCGTGTCCCAGAGCTTGACCGCGAACAGGACGATATCGACCGGCCCGACCTCGGCGGGGTTGTCCGTCGCCTTGGCGTCTTTGAGATGCAGATTGCCGAGCGGACTTTCGACCTTGAGACCGTCTTTCCGGATCGCGTCGAGATGCGCCCCGCGTGCGATGAAATGCACCTCGTGTCCGGCCGCGGCCATGCGCGCACCGAAATATCCGCCGACGGCGCCGGCCGCCATGACTGCAATGCGCATGAAAAATCCCGCCTTCGTGAAGAAGGCGGGATTTTTCCTCCGGATCGGCCGACAAGTCCAGCGTCAGTAGACGCGGCCGTTCAGGGAGAGCGGGGTACTTATGTTGGCGGATTGCCGGCTCGGCGATTGCGCCGCAGCTATGCCGCGTCCGCTATCGGGAAGCACCACAACCTTGGCGCCGACATTCACGCGGTTGTAGAGATCGATCACGTCCTCATTGACCATGCGAATGCAGCCCGACGATACGCGCCGCCCGATGGTCGAGGGCTGATTGGTGCCGTGGATGCGATAGGCGGAATTGCCGAGATAGAGCGCGCGTGCGCCGAGCGGATTGCTTTCGCCGCCGGCGACGAAGCGCGGCAGATAAGGCTGGCGTGCGATCATCTCGGCGGGCGGATACCAGTCCGGCCACTCGGTCTTGCGCGCAATGGTCTGCGTGCCGGACCAGGTGAAGCCGTCGCGGCCGACACCGATGCCGTAGCGGATCGCCTGACCGTTGCCGGTGACGTAATAGAGATAGGTGTTCGGCGTATCGATGATCACGGTGCCTGCCGCTTCGCGCCCGTTGAAGTTCACGATCTGCCGGCGCAGCCGTGGATCGAGTGTCGCGGCATCGTCGAGTTCTTGCGGGACGCGCTCCTGGATGGCGGGCTCACGAACCGGCTCGACGCGGAAGATCGAAATCGGAAAGAGCGGCAGCGGCGCGTAGGAATTCGTTTGCGCGGTTGCCGCACCGGGTACAAGCATGCCCGCCAGCAAAGCGGCGGCGCCTGCAATGTGTACGCTTTTACATATCGGCATGGGTCGCCCCATCAAAAGAGGTGCATCTTCGAGGAGCAAACCTAAGGACAAGTGTTTAAGTTCCGCGCGATATTTGCGTGCTTAACGGAACCGGAAGCCGCTCGATAGAATTAAAGTCAGTGTGTCGGAAGTGGCTCGTTACTTTCTGTCGCGATGCCAGCCGACGATCGCATCCGTCACGCTGTCGATCGAAGCAAAATAAGGTTTGATGTCGATCAGCGGCGTGTTGTCCAGGCAATCGAGGCCGATGACGAGCAGCGTATGCCCGCGCACTTCTTTCAATGTGACCACGCTCATGGCGACCGGATTGGGCCGCGCCGGCGATCTTAATGCAAACGTGCCGCGGCTCTCGCCATAATGACGCGGCACCTGCACAACGATGTCGCGCCGCGACTTGTCCATCCAGTAGAGCACGACCAGATGGGTGCAGGTCTCGACCCCTTGGAGCGCCGCGGCCCAGCGCGGATCGAGTTCGATGGTGCAGAGCGCATCCGACTCGCGGGCGTTTTTCGGGCAGTCCTCGCGTCTGGTCCAGGGCGTCCGGATGCGGCCGATGAAATAGACGCTGGCGTCGAAATGGTCCGGCAGGGCGACGGTGATCTCGCCGGGGCGGACGCCGTGATCCGCTTCTTTCGTAGGTTTTTCAGGCATGGGTCGAGGATAGGCGAGGGGAACGGCCGGACTCAATCCCGCCTCCAGATCATCCGCCCGACGACTTGCGCCATCGTGAGGGGATGCAGGATCACACTGGCGATGCGCCCAATTGCGCTGTCCGGCTCGTGAAACACGCCTAGCTGCCGGAGCAACGTCGCCCGGTCGTAGTAGATCTTCTCACCTGCGAGGCGATCGTCGTCGTCGAACGTGAAGATCGCGCAAAGCGGAAGTTCAATCTGGTTTCCCGTGGCCGGTAGCCCGCGCCACGGACCCAGATGCCGTCCGCGAACGACGACCTCAAGAACAACTGCGACGTCGCCTGCGTGACGGTGCTGCACGTCGAGATGCAATCCCGGCAGCGCCTGCAGCAGCCCCTGGTAAAAAGCGCGCACTTCGTCGTGTCCGGCGTAATGCAAATCCAATGGTGAATCGTCGTAATGCGCCGTCGCTCCAAAAGTCCCCATAATGCCTTCAAGGTCATGATGGTTTTCGAAGCCGATGTGCTCGTCCACGTGCCTGAGGCGAACCGCTTTCCGGTCGTCGATAGTCATGTTGGCCATGATCGATCCGCCTTATTGCCGCAGTTTTGAAGTCGACGCGGCCATACTCTAGGCGGCTTTCCCGCTGGCGCACGCCACTGTTAGCTGGCCTACCGGGGCGCTTTGCCGGGCCCTAAATACCCTAGATTGGGCTTGCGCCCACCAAATTACCGTATAAACATATCCTTATATGTTCCTGGATACGCATACGGCCTTGGGGCGTTGGAAGCGTCGATGATCAACCGGCTGCCATTCGATCTGGTTCACACGGCGTTGCGGGCGGCCGCCGAGGCCACGCGGCTGCGCATCCTTGCGCTGCTGACGCAGGCCGAGCTGACCGTGTCGGACCTGACCGAAATCCTGCGCCAGTCGCAGCCGCGCATCTCGCGTCATCTCAAGCTTCTCTCGGAAGCCGGGCTGATCGAGCGCCATCGCGAGGGCTCCTGGGCGTTTTTCCGCGTGGCGGATCAGGAAGGCGGCGCGGAAATGGTGCGGCTTCTGTCCGATTATCTCGATCCGGAGGATCCGGTTTTGTCGCGCGATCGCGAAAGACTCGTCGCCGTGCGCCAGGCCCGCGCCAAGGCCGCGCAGGATTATTTCAGCGCGCATGCCGCGCAATGGGACCGCATCCGCAAATTGCACGCCGCCGACGAGGCGGTGGAGGGCGCAATCGTCGAGGCGCTCGGCGACAAACCGGTGCGTTCGCTGCTCGATCTCGGCACCGGCACGGGCCGCATGCTGGAATTGTTCGGCCCGCGAATCGAGCGCGGGCTCGGCGTTGACCTCTCTCCCGACATGCTGAGCCTTGCGCGCGCGCGGCTCGATCGCGCGGGCCTGAAGCATTGCAGCGTGCGCCAGGGCGACATCTACAATCTCTCGCTGCCGCGCGAATCCTTCGACCTCGTGCTGGTGCATCAGGTGCTGCACTTCCTGGAAGACGGCGCGCGCGCGATCCGGGAGGCGGCGCGCGTGCTGACGCCGTCGGGGCGCCTGATGGTGATCGACTTCGCCCCGCACGATCTTGAGTTTTTGCGCGAAGAGCATGCGCATCACCGCCTTGGCTTTTCGCCCGAAACCGTGTCGCAATGGCTCGAGGCCGCGGGCCTCGACGTCACTTTGCAGAAGAATATCGCGCCGGAAGGCGACGGCAAGATCGCGGTGTCGCTCTGGCTCGCGCGCGATCCGCGCATCCAGATGGCCGGCCGCAAGGAGGTCGCATGATGGCCGCGTCCGCAATCCGCGCCAGCCGCTGGGCCCATCAGGGCCAGGAGCGGCGCATCCGCGTCTCGTTCGAATTTTTTCCTCCGAAGACCGAGGAGATGGAAAAGCAATTGTGGGAATCGGTCGAGCGCCTCGCGCCGCTCGCGCCCAATTTCGTCTCGGTGACCTATGGCGCCGGCGGCTCGACCCGCGAGCGCACGCACGCCACGGTCAAGCGCATCATCAACGAGACGCGGCTGACGCCGGCGGCGCATCTGACCTGCGTGGACGCCACGCGCGAGCAGGTGGATGACGTGATCCGCGGCTATCAGGCCGCGGGCGTGCGTCATATCGTGGCCTTGCGCGGCGATCCGGCCGGCGGCATCGGCGTGCCTTATGCGCCGCATCCGGGCGGCTACGAGAATGCGGCTGACCTTGTCGGCGGCATCAAGCGCATCACCGACATGGAAGTGTCGGTCTCGGCCTATCCGGAAAAACATCCCGACAGCGCCACCGTCGAAGCCGATATCGACATGCTCAAGGCCAAGGTCGATGCCGGGGCGAGCCGCGCGATCACGCAGTTCTTCTTCGAAAACGATCTGTACTTCCGCTATCTCGACCGCGTGCGCGCGCGCGGGATCAATATTCCGATCGTACCGGGCATTCTGCCGGTGCAGAATTTCAAGCAGGCCAAGAACTTCGCCGAGCGCACCGGCGCATCGGTACCGCGCTGGCTGGCCGAGCGCTTCGAGGGCCTCGACGACGATCTCGCCACCCGCAAGCTGATCGCGGCCGCGGTCGCCGCCGAACAGGTGATCGATCTCGTCGATCACGGCGTCACGGATTTCCATTTCTACACGATGAACCGCGCCGATCTCGTTTACGCGGTTTGCCATCTGCTGGGTCTGCGGCCCGAGGCGCGGGTGGCGGCATGATGAAAAATCATCTTTCCGTCATGGCCGGGCTTGTCCCGGCCATCCACGTCTTAATTTGCCACCGTCGCCAAGAAAGACGTGGATGCCCGGCAGCGCAGACAAGTTTACGCAGTCTGCGCAGGCTTGACTGCGTGCCGGGCATGACGAGCAGGAATATCCAGTGACTAATAAGAACAAATCATCCGTTGAAACCGCGCTCCGGCACATCGCGCACGAGCGCATTCTTGTGCTCGACGGCGGCATGGGCACGATGATCCAGGCGCTGAAATTCAGCGAAGCGGAATTTCGCGGCAAGCGTTTCGCCGATCACGGGCATGACCTTCGCGGCAACAACGATCTGTTGATCCTGACTCAGCCGGACGCGATCCGCGACATCCATCTGTCCTATTACCGCGCCGGCGCGGACATCGTGTGCACCAACACCTTTTCCTCGACGGCGATCGCGCAAGCCGATTACAAGCTCGAAGCCGCGGTCGTTGATCTCAATCGCGAGGGCGCAAAGCTCGTGCGCGAGGCCGCGGCGATCGCGGCCAAGGAAGACGGCCGCCCGCGCTATGTCGCCGGCGCCATGGGGCCGACCAACCGCACGGCTTCTATTTCGCCGGATGTCAACAATCCAGGTTTCCGCGCGACGACATTCGATGAACTGAAAGTGGCCTACCGCGAACAGGCGGCGGCCCTGCTCGAAGGTGGCGTCGACATCCTGCTGCTGGAAACCATCTTCGACACCCTCAACGCCAAGGCCGCGCTCTACGCCATCGCCGAACTCGAAGACGCGCGCGGTGAAAAAATCCCGGTGATGATCTCCGGCACGATCACGGACCTGTCCGGGCGCATGCTGTCCGGTCAAACGCCGGAAGCATTCTGGAATTCGGTGCGCCATGCCAGCCCCTTCACCATCGGGCTCAATTGCGCGCTCGGCGCCAAGGAAATGCGCTCGCATATGGCGGAAATCTCCCGCATCGCCGACACGCTGACTTGTGCTTATCCCAACGCAGGACTTCCGAACGAATTCGGCCTTTATGACGAAAGCCCGGAATACATGGCCGGTCTGCTCGAGGAATTCGCGTCCGCCGGCCTTGTGAACGTCGTCGGCGGTTGCTGCGGCACCACGCCCGAGCACATGCGCGCAATCGCGGACGCTGTCGCCGGGAAAAAGCCGCGCAAGCCGGTCGAGGTCAAGCCAATGCTGCGGCTGTCGGGCCTTGAGCCATTCACGCTCACGCCCGAAATTCCCTTCGTGAATGTCGGCGAGCGCACCAACGTCACGGGTTCCGCGAAATTCAGGAAGCTCGTCACGGCCGGCGATTTTCCGGCCGCGCTCGCGGTCGCGCGCGACCAGGTGGAAAACGGCGCTCAGATCATCGACGTCAACATGGACGAAGGCCTGCTCGATTCACAGGCCGCGATGACCACTTTCCTCAATCTCATCGCCGCCGAGCCCGATATCGCACGCGTGCCGGTGATGATCGATTCCTCGAAGTTTTCAGTGATCGAGGCAGGCCTGAAATGCGTGCAGGGCAAGCCGGTGGTCAACTCGATCTCCATGAAAGAGGGCGAGGCGAGCTTCATCGAACACGCCAAGATCGTGCGCCGCTATGGCGCGGCGGTGGTGGTGATGGCGTTCGACGAACAGGGACAGGCCGACACCTTCGAGCGCAAGACGACGATCTGCAAGCGCGCCTACGACATTCTGGTTGACCAGGTCGGTTTCCCGCCGGAAGACATTATTTTTGATCCCAACATTTTCGCGATCGCGACCGGCATCGAAGAACACAATGGATATGGCGTCGCCTTCATCGAGGCCACGCGCTGGATCCGCGAAAATCTTCCGCACGCGCATATTTCCGGCGGCGTCTCCAACCTGTCGTTCTCGTTCCGCGGCAACGAGCCGGTGCGCGAGGCGATGCATTCGGTGTTTCTCTATCATTGCATCAAGGCCGGCATGGATATGGGCATCGTCAATGCCGGCCAGATGGCGGTGTATGACGATCTCGACCCTGAATTGCGGCAGGCGAGCGAAGACGTGGTGCGCAACCTGCGTCCGGATGCATCGGATCGCCTGCTTGCCGTTGCCGAACGTTTCCGCGGGCAACAGGGCCGCGAGGCGAAAGAAGCCGATCTCGCCTGGCGCGAATGGCCGGTCGGAAAACGGCTCGCGCATGCGCTCGTCCACGGCATCACCGATTTCATCACCGAGGACACCGAGGAAGCGCGCTCCACGTCCAAGCGTCCGCTCGACGTGATCGAAGGCCCGCTGATGAGCGGCATGAATGTGGTCGGCGACCTGTTCGGCTCCGGCAAGATGTTCCTGCCGCAGGTGGTGAAATCGGCGCGCGTGATGAAACAGTCGGTCGCCTATCTGATGCCGTATATGGAAAAGGAAAAGGCCGCGAACGACCGCGGCCAGAGCAATTTCAACGGCAAGGTACTGCTCGCGACCGTGAAGGGCGACGTGCATGACATCGGCAAGAATATCGTCGGCGTCGTGCTCCAGTGCAACAATTACGAGGTGCTCGATCTCGGCGTGATGGTTCCGGTGGCGAAAATCCTGGAGACCGCCAAGAGCGAGCAGGTCGACATCATCGGCCTGTCCGGCCTGATCACACCGTCTCTGGATGAAATGTGTCACGTTGCCGCTGAAATGGAACGGCAGAATTTCAACCTGCCGCTGCTGATAGGCGGCGCGACCACGAGCCGCGTTCATACGGCCGTGAAAATTCATCCGAACTACAAGCAGGGCCAGACTGTCTATGTGACGGACGCAAGCCGCGCGGTCGGCGTGACGTCGGCGCTGATGTCGCGCGATGGCCGCGCCGCATATCTCGAGGGCATCCGCGAGGAATATGTGCAGATCGCGGCCGCGCATGCGCGCGGGCAGGAAGACAAGCAGCGCCTCTCGCTTGCGGATTCGCGCGCCAATGCGCCGAAGATCGACTGGGCGAATTATACGCCGCCGCGGCCTTCCTTTATCGGAACCAAGGTGCTGGAAAATTATCCGCTCGCCGAGCTCGCGCCCTTCATCGACTGGACGCCGTTCTTTGCGACCTGGGAATTGATGGGCACCTACCCGCAGATTCTCGACGACAGCAAATACGGCCCGGCCGCGCGCTCGCTTTATGAAGACGCGCAGGCGATGCTGAAAAAGATCGTCGCGGAAGGCTGGTTCAAGGCCTCGGGCGTGATCGGCTTCTGGCCGGCGAACGCCGTGGGCGACGACATCGTGGTCTATGACGAGGCGCGCAAGAAGGAGATCGCGACTCTGCACACGTTGCGCCAGCAGCTCTCGCGGCGCGAAGGCCGCGCCAATGTGGCTTTGTCGGATTTCGTCGCGCCCGCGCAATCCGGAAAAGAGGATTATATCGGCGGCTTCATCGTCACCGCCGGCATCGGCGAAGACGACGTCGCCGACCGCTTCAAGCACGCCAACGACGATTATTCCGCGATCATGGTCAAGGCGCTGGCCGACCGCCTCGCGGAAGCCTTTGCCGAGCGGCTGCATCAAAGGGTGCGAAAGGAATTCTGGGGCTTCGTGCCGGACGAGACATTCGGCCCCGCCGATCTGATCGCGGAGAAATATCGCGGCATCCGCCCGGCGCCGGGCTATCCCGCGCAACCCGACCATACCGAGAAGGACACATTGTTCCAGCTCATCAATGGCGCCGACCAGATCGGCGTGACGCTGACCGAGAGTTTTGCGATGTGGCCGGGCGCGTCGGTGTGCGGGCTCTATTTCAGCCATCCCGAAAGCCAGTATTTCGGCGTCGGCAAGATCGGCCGCGACCAGGTCGAGGATTATGCCAGGCGCAAAGGCTGGACGCTCGACGAGGCGCACAAGTGGCTCGCGCCGATCCTCAATTACGATCCGTCCGCGCAGCCCAAACGCGCGACGGTCGCGGCGGCGTAGTTATCTGCGGTCATTCCGGGGCACGCCGAAGGCGTGAGCCCGGAATCCATAACCCCGATTCTGGAATATGGATTCCGGCTCTCGCTTCGCTCGGCCGGAATGACGAAGAACTAATCCCCGATCGCCTTCTCATCCGCAACGAGCATTGCGAACCGGTCGCTCAGCGCGGTCAGCGCATTCCTGTGCACCTCGGCGGCGGACACCGTGCCGCCGGTGAGCGGATCGGGAAGGTCGCGCGTCGCCGCGGCGGCGGCCACAACCGTCGCCTTCAGTCCGTGATCGAGCGCCGAGCGCGCGGTCGCCTCGACGCACATATGAGTCATGAAGCCCGTGAGAATGATCTCTTTCCTGCCGGTCGCGTCGAGCGCGGCTTTCAGGTCCGTTCCGGCAAAGGCGTTGGGCAGCGATTTCTCGATCACCTTCTCGCCAGAGGCCGGCGCGGCCTCGCTCACGATCGCAAAACCCGGCGTGTCCGGCCCAAACGCTCCGCCCGGCTTGCCCTTGTGCTGGATATGGATGACCGGCGTCCCGGTCTTGCGGGCGCGGGCCAGCAGCCGTCCGATCTCGGCGAGTGCCGGGCCGACGCCCGGCAGCGGCAGCTTGCCGTCGACATATTCCCGTTGCGCGTCGATCACGACCAGGACCGCATCCGAGAGCTTCGAAGGGATGGCGGCCACGCCGGCCAGCTGCAGCAGGGTCTTGGGCGACATTGGAACTCCTTCAGCGGGAACAGGGAGGTTATACAAAAACGGACACCGGAGAGGGGGCTCTCCGGTGTCCATATTGTCTGCCGCTTGATGTGTTACGGCGTTGGTGGCTTTAAGCTTTCCTTCTGATCTCGAACTCAGAACGCTCCCAGCAATACCGCGCCGACAAAGAGGAAGGCGGCGCAGAGAGCCAGAACATTCAGTCTCAAGGCAAGGTCCACGTAGGCCTCCCTTCGCTGGCTAATACAAATTGTAACAGAAGCCGTGACCGGCTCGAAGCGGGAAACGCCTGACCCTTGGAAAAGTGCCATAGTGGTTCGCGAAATCTGGGGATTTCTCCTTCAAGGCTTTGATATTTCTCGATAAAATTTGAAGCTTGGGAGCCGGGCCAGGTTCCGAAGTCATTGAAATCACAGGGCTGGCGGTCCGTCGGAAATCGCAATCTCAGATAGAAAGATAGAAATAATTCTCTTTTTTGGATTCTTCAGGGCTTGCCTTCGATGGCCGCAACGATCCTCCCGGTGACCCGGCGGGCGACCGGTATGGCGAAATAGGCCGACACGGCGGCGACCGGCCAAGCCAGAAAATAGGCCTTCGCCCATTGCCACAGGAAGTCCGGCGGAACGCCGAGATTGATGATGGTGACGAGCAGCGTCACGACAAACACCATCATTGCCGTCATCACGACCGGGAAGATGAATCGCGCCTTGCCGTCCATTGTCGTCCGCTCTCACGCGCAGGCGATGAACCACCACACTAGTGTGGTGGTAAGGTTAATCAAATCGCCGGCCACAGCATTGAAAGCCCATTAACAGAGTCGTTCGCATTCTCCGCGTCATGGTGGGGAAGTTGCGTTCATCCCGGTGGCGCTGGTCCCGGTTGAGTGTGATTGCCGCTGGTCTGCTCGCGCTCGCAACGCTGGCCGGCTGCGGCCGCAATTATTTTTTCGCCGAACGCGAACCGTGGCGGCACGAAGCCGAAGTCGCCTGCCTGAAATCCGGAACGGTGAAGGAAAGCGCGGTGCTGATCCGCTCCGAGCCGATCCGCGGGCCCGGCATGTGCGGCGCGGATTTTCCGCTGAAAGTGACGGCGCTCGCGGAAGGCAACGCGGCGATCGGCTATTCGCCCGATTTCCGTCCGCCCGGCGCCATTCCCAATGCCGGCCCGCAACCGTCCGAATGGCCGATTTCGCAGCCGCGCGGCGAGCCGCGTTACAGCAATCCCTCGCGGCCGCCGAGCGTCGATCCGCGATACATGGCGGCGCCGTCCTCGCGCGGGGCGGTGACATCGGCGCCCATATCGGCGCCCCTGCCAGCGCCGATGCAGATCACGCCGCAGGTTCATGAAACGCCGCCGCAAGGAGGTTACGACCGGTCCAATATGCGCGCCGCGCCGGCCTATTCGCCGCCACCCGCGCCGTCTTACGCTCCACCACGCGCCACGCCGCAGCGCCGTTCGGTCTTCGACAAGCCGCCACCCGGAAGCGGCGACGAATTCGAGGATGAATTCGCAATCGACAGGCCGGGCGCGGCGCGCAATGTCGCTCCCAATTCCTCCGTGCCGTCGACGCGTCCTGCCTATCAGCGCCCGCCCGAACGTCCCGTCACCGTGCCGCTCGGGCCGCGCACGCCTTACACGGGCTCGGTTGGCCCTGTTGAGGTCAAGCCCGTGGCGACGCTCGCCTGTCCGATCGTGTCCGCGCTCGATCGCTGGCTCGTGGACGCCGTGCAGCCATCCGCGCAACGCTGGTTCGGCGTGCCGGTCGCCGAGATCCGGCAGATTTCCGCTTACTCATGCCGTGGCATGAATGGCCAGCCGGGCGCGCGCATCTCCGAACACGCCTTCGGCAACGCGCTCGATATCGCGTCTTTTGTGCTGGCGGACGGACGCAAGATCACGGTCAAGGACGGCTGGCGCGGCTCGCCGGAAGAGCAGGGCTTCCTGCGCGACGTGCAAGGCGCGGCCTGCGAGCAATTCACGACGGTGCTCGCGCCGGGCTCCAATCGCTTTCACTACGACCACATCCATGTCGATCTGATGCGGCGCGCGAGCGGAAACGCGATCTGCAATCCGGACGCGGTGCCGGGCGACGTCGTCGCCGCGCGGGTCGCCAAGGAGCGCGGCTATGCCTGGAAGCGCGACCCAGGCGTGACCGGCTCGATCGGCAAGGTTTCGGCGGCAATGAAAGAAAAGCCGAAGCCCAGTGTGAAAAAGAAGCTGAAGAAATTCTTCGCGCCCGAGGAAGACGACGACGATTGGGTCGAGGACGACGGGCCGCGGCTGCGAGACGATTAGGATCTGAGTAATCTCAGAGGAATCGTCATGCCCTGCACCCGGGTCCGGCCTTCGGCTGGCCCGAGCACAAGCCTTGTGCCGGGCATCCATGTCTTGCTTTTGCGATCGTAGCTAAGAAAGACGTGGATGGCCGGGACGAGCCCGGCCATGACAACAAAATGCACGGTTCAATGTTGTTACTGACAGCGGCGCAGAACGAAGGTCTTTCCCTGCGGCAATCTCAGCTCGATGTGATCGCCATCGAGCAGGCGCATGGTGTAGTCGACGCGCGCGCGGATCTGTCCGGTAGTGAACTCGTCGATCAAACGATATTCGGCGCCGCTGCGGCTGACCGAGAGATTGCGGTAATCGGGAACGCCGCCGCCCGTGTCGAAGCGGCGCTCGCCGACGAATTCCATGAAACGGGCGCCGCATTCCGGCGCCAGGCCTTCGCCGACTGTATTCTCATAAGTCCACTTGCCGGAGACCGGATATGAGCCGGCGACGGCGAATCCCGCGATGACCGGCAGCGACACGATCGCTCCCGTCAGGCAGACGACGCAGAATTTGCGGCCTTCGGGACTCATGGCCCTCAGTTAATCCTTTCGCGAATAGAGTCGATCCGTGCTTTCGGCCAAAAGACGGAAAGCGTTAATCCATTTAATTTGAAACGATACCGCGCGATGTCCGGTTGCGGCCACAATGCAGACGCGATGCGTTCAAATTTTGCAGGCGGCAAGGAAGCCGCGCACGGCGGTTCGCGTCACATGCGCGATCTGCTCTTCGCCTGGAGGAGTGGCGGCGTTGAAGATCGTCGGCTTGAACAAGGCCGACTGGCAGGCGTCGATGAATTGCGCGGCGGCGAATTCCGGATCGCCGATGCTCGATTTGCCTGCTGCGATCTGCGTTCGGAAATAGCCCGATAGCAGCGCGATCCCGCGCGCCGGACCTTGATCGTAGAATTTGCGGCCCCACCGACACGGCCGTCATTGGATTTTGCGGCGACGGCGCCCGGTTGGCGGTCAGCTTACGATTGGGCGGATGGTAAATAATTAATGTTTTTCCACCATTTTGCCATGTGATTTGGGGTCCGCCGGTTCGGTTCGGGGCGGTTGTCGCCGGCGGCCCGCACGTTTCACTGCGCCTCGGGAATTGTTCTATGGGTCTGCGCCTCGCCGATATTCGCATCTCATCCAAGATTTCCATCGCCAGTCTCGTGCCACTTGTCGGCCTCGCGCTATTCGCAGGGCTTGCCGTTTTCCATGCATGGTCCGAGGCGAGCGCGGCGCGCGCGGTGCTGGCCGCGACCGATCTCGCCGAGTCTGCCAGCCTCGCCATCCACGAACTGCAAAAAGAACGCGGGATGTCGTCCGGGTTCGTTGCGTCGAAGGCACAACAATTCGCCGCCGACCTTCCGCCGCAGCGTCAATCGGCCGACGGGCGGATACGTTCATTCCAGGACGCGGTCGCCGGATTTGGCAGCGGCGGGTCGAGCGGCAAGGCGGCCGCCGCCGTCGACGCGGCATCGCTCGAATTGAAGAATCTCGATCCGCTGCGCAAATCCGTTTCGGCTCTGACGATGCCGGCGGCGGAAGCCGCGGCGATGTATACGCGAATCATTGCGACGCTTCTGTCGGTCGCCGAAAGCATCGGAGAATTGTCACGCGACGCCGGGATCACCCAATCGGTTTCGATCTACACCGCTGCGATGCGCGGCAAGGAACAGGCCGGGCAGGAGCGCGCAACCGGAGCGCGCGGCTTCGGCGCCGGCAAGTTCGCCGCCGGAGACCTGCGCGCGTTCATTTCGCTTGCCGCCGCGCAGAACGAGCAATTCGATATTGTCCGCCGCCTTGGCAAACCGGCGCAGCAGGATGCCATCAAGGCTGCGCTGTCGGCGCCCGCGAACGACGACGTTGCCGTCATGCGAGACGCCGCCCTCAAAAGCGCCATCGGTGAATCGGCCGACATTGTCGCCGCCGCAAACTGGTTCAAGGCGGCCACGGCCCGGATCGACGACCTCAAGAAAGTCGAAGATCGTTTCGCGCAGGATCTTCGGCAAGCCGCGGGCGCCGTGAGCGGCCGGGCCACGAACATGCTGATCACGATGCTCGCGGCGTCGATCGGCCTGATCGCGGCTGCGTCGGCGATTGCCTGGCTCAGCGCGCGTTCGATCACGCGTCCGCTTGCGCATCTCGTGCGCACGACGCTGACGCTGGCCGATGGGAAAACCGAGATCGATATCGCGGGCGCGGACCGGAACGACGAAATCGGCGATCTCTCGCGCGCGGTCGCGGTGTTTCGGGACAACGCCATCGAACGGGAGCGTCTGGAGGAAGCGGCGAAAGGCGCGCGGCAGGAACGCGAGGAGCGGCAGCGCCGGATCGACGCGCTGATCGAACGCTTCAGCAATGCGGTCGGCCTGACCCTCGACGCCGTCGGAGAAAATACAGCGCTGATGGACGACACCGCCAAGACCTTGTCCTCGATCGCGAGCACGGCGTCGGGCCAGGCGACCGGCGCGGCCGGCGCTTCGGAAGAGGCGTCCGCGAATGTCCAGAATGTCGCAGCGGCCACCGAGGAATTGTCGGCGTCAATCCAGGAGATCGGGCAGCAGGTGGCGCATACGAGCACGATTTCGCGCCGCGCCGTTGAAATGGCAAATTCATCGAACGGCGAAATCGAGGCGTTGTCCGGGGCCGCTCAGCGCATTGGCGATGTGATCGGCATCATTCAGACGATCGCCGCGCAGACCAATCTCCTGGCCCTCAATGCCACGATCGAAGCCGCGCGCGCAGGCGAGGCGGGAAGAGGGTTTTCCATCGTGGCCTCCGAAGTGAAATCGCTTGCAACCCAAACCGCGAAGGCGACGGAAGACGTCGCGCGGCAGGTGACGGCAATCCAGGGCTCGACCGGAAAGGTCGTCGACTCGATGAAATCGATCATATCGACCATGAGCGAGATCGACGGCTTCACCTCGAGCCTCGCGGGCGCCGTCGAAGAACAGAGAGCGGCGACGCAGGAAATCTCGGGCAGCGTGCAAATGGCCGCGCGCGGTACGGAAGAACTCAATCAGAATGTCACCGGGGTGACCGGCGCCATTCGCGAGACCAGCCGTTCGGCCGAGAATGTACTGACGGCGTCCGGCAAGCTCGCGCTGCATGCGACCTCGCTCAAGGACGAGGTCGATCAATTCCTGCGCGAAGTCGCGGCCGCCTAGGAGGTTGCGCGATCTCTTTCCAAAAGCAATTCAAGATTGCATCGCAAATTTGATTTATTGTCCTCGTTATTCTTGCATTCGAAGCAAAAAATTTGAGTTCAGAAAATATCGAACTCTGACAGAGATTTAGGCAAGCACTACTCGTTTTTATCCACAGTTTATACACCGCTTCCGCACAGCGTAGTGGCGGCATACCGCAAAACCGATATCCAAAATTTTCGCCAAATGGTTGCGTGGCGTGGGGAATTTTGGGGGCGGTGAAATGGGTAACGGGAGACGCGCGTTTACGCTGTTAATGGTTGTCTTTTTTTCGGTGAGTTCAGCAGGCTGTTATCAAGGTCCAAGGCTGCCTTTGAATCCGCCACGACTTGTGACCGATTCCGAAACGGACATGGCCGTGCAGCTCTTCATGCAGGCCACGCTTTTCCTCGCTCAGTATCACGGATACGAAACAATTACTTACGCGGAAATCTCGTCGCGGTCAGAAAAAGCGGGTTTCAGAATGTTGCCGCTGATGCCGCCCAATTCC
>CAMDXM010000005.1 GCA_945878025.1 Pseudorhodoplanes sinuspersici
GCTGATCAGCAACACGTTGACGGTCGCCTCCATCACCATGCCGGCGGCGAAGAGCAGCGCCAGCACGATGAATAGCGTCAGATATGGACTGCCGGCGAAGGTCGCGAGGAAGTCTGTGATCGCCTGCGGCGCCTGTTCGAGCGTGATCGCATAGCCGAGCGCCGCCGCCATGGTGATGATCAGCATCACCATGCCGACATCGACGATCGAATGCTCCATCGCCTCGATGAAGGTCTTCCAGGTCAATTCGCGGTAGATGAAAATCCCGACAAAGAGTGCATAGGCGACGACCACCGCGCCGGCTTCCGTCGCGGTGAAAAAGCCGTAACGGAAGCCGAGCAGCAGGAAGACCGGAAACACCAGCGCCCAGAAGCAGTCGATAAAGCTGCGTCCGAGTTCGCGCGCTGTCGGCAGTTCCTTCAGCTCGGGCGCGTAACCGTGATAACGCGCGACGATCCAGGTCGTCCCCATCAGCACGACGGTCATCAAGAGGCCGGGAATGACGCCGCCGAGCAGCAGCCGGCCGATCGAGACTTCCGCGATGAAACCGAACAGCACGAGTCCGATGCTCGGCGGAATGGTCGCGGTGATAACCGAGCCGAAAGCGATGACGCAGGCGCTGAAGCCTTTGGCGTAGCCGCGCTTGTCCATCGCGGGGCCGAGCAGGCGCGCTTCCATCGCGGCGTCGGCGACGGCGGAGCCGGAAATACCGCCCATCAAGGCGCTCAGCGCAATCGCGACCTGCCCGAGGCCGCCGGCCATCCAGCCGGTAAGCAGGCGCGCGAATTCGAGCAGCCGCTGCGTGATGCCGGTCGTGTTCATCAGATTGCCGGCCAGGATGAAGAACGGCACCGCCAGCAGCGGGAATGACTGCGTGGCGTCATACATGCGCTGCACCGCGACGGTCGGCGGCATGTAATTGCCAAGCAGGAATACGGGAATGGTCGAGAGCGCGAGCGCGAAGGCGACCGGGACGTTGACGATCAGGAAAACGAAGAACAGGACGGCGATCAGCGTCAGCATCACACCACGTCCCGGACTTCGGTTTTCGCTTCCCGGCCGGACAGCGCGACAAAGATCTGCTCAACGAGCGTGATCGTCATCAGCGCGAAGCCGACCGGCAAGGCCGCGGTGGCAAAGGACGACGGCACGCCGATGAGCGGAAGCGGGCGCAGGTTGCTGATCTGCACGAACTTCCAGGCATAGAACATCAGCATCAGGAGCAACGCGCCGATGATCAGATGGATCAGGATGTCGAGTGCGAGGCGCGCTTTCCGCGGCAGCAGACCGACGATCATGTCGAGCCGGAAATGCCCGGACCGCTGAAGCGTGATGTCGGCGGCGATAAACGACAGCCACACGAAGCTGGCCTGCGCCGCTTCCTCGGTCCAGATGGCCGGGCTGCCGGCGAAACGAAAGACGGTGCCGATGATGACGACGGTGACGATGGCAGCCAGGAGCGCGATCGCAGCCGCGCGCTCCGCCCGGCGGAGCATCGCAAGCGCTTTGATGAGCATGGGGACGTGTCCGGTGGGTGGATGCGGAAAAATGCGCCTCCGGCCGAACATCGGACCGGAGGCGCGGGGCGTTATTTCTTCAGCGCCGCCTGCACTTCCGCGACCATCGGCGCGAGGCCGAGCTCCTGATGCACGGCTTTCACGGCCGCCCGGAACGGCGCCTTGTCGGGCTCGCTCACGGTGACGCCCTTCGCCTTGATGTCGGCGAAGATTTTCGCCGCGCCGTCCACATTGGACTTGAGCGCGGATGCGCCCCAGCGCTTCGATTCCTCAATAACGATTTTCTGATAATCGGCCGGCAGCGATTGCAGCCATTTGTCGCTGACAATCAGGCCGCTCATCAGGAAAATATGCTCGGTGAGGGTCACATGCGAGACGACCTCATAAAGCTTGGCGCCCCAGATCGCGGACGGCTGCGCTTCCGCGCCGTCTATCACGCCGGTCTGCAAGGCGGGATAAACTTCCGCCCATGGCAACGGGGTAGCGGTCGCGCCCATCGCATTGATGGTCTTGATCCAGAGCGGCTCGCCGATGGTGCGAACGCGCACGCCCTTCAGGTCGTCGGGCTTGGCGACCGATTTCTTGGTCAGCATGTGCCGTGCGCCCTGATACCAGTTGAACGACAACAGCGTCAGTCCGGTCTTGGCGCGAAGCTGCTCGTTCCATTTGGCGAAAGTGTCCGATTCCGCGAAGCGCGCGATCTCGTCGATATTGGTGAAAACGTAAGGCGCGACCAGCACGTTGAAATTCGGCACGTGCACCGCGACGCGCGAGGCCTCGACGAAGGTTCCGACGCCCGCGCCCGCGGCCGCCTGATCCATCATGGCTTGCGTGTCGCCGAGCTGCGAACTCGGGAAAATCTGCACGCGCACTTCGCCCTTGGTGCGCTCTTCCACCGCCTTCTTCATGCCTTCGGCGGCGACAACCAGCGGATCGCTCGGCGCGAGCACGGTGCCGAGACGCAATGTGTAGGACGCCGCCGAGGCAGCGGAAATGGCGGCAGGCGAAAGCGTCACGGCCAGCACGGCCGCGAGAATCACGGAGCGGAATGTCATGGATGTCCTCCCGAAGCGGAAACGTTTTGTCCGGAGCCGTCTTGCGCGGCTCGTCCCTGGTGATTTACACTAAAACACTAATGCATTAGTGAATCAAGAGCAAAGGCTTCCGGCTTTGCTTGTACTTTTCGGCGAGGCCGGCAAAACAAGGATGAAGCCCGCGCCGCCCGCGACGCCGCGCCTCAGACATTCGGACATGGACGCAAAGCTCAAACGAAATCCCGGACGTCTCGACCGCTCGCGACAGGCGGCGCCGCAGATTTTCGAGACGTTGCGCGACCGCATCCTTTCGCTCGAACTCAAGCCGAACACGCTGCTGTCGCGCGCGGCATTGCAGAGCGAATTCGGCATCAGCCAGACGCCTTTGCGCGACGCGCTGATGAAGCTCGATCAGGAAGGGCTGGTGGAGGTCTATCCGCAGCACGCCACGGTCGTCGCACGCATCGACATCGACGCGGCGCGCCAGGCGCATTTCCTGCGCATCGCGATCGAGCTTGAAGCCGTGCGCCGCCTCGCGGAAAAGCCAAGCCCGGCTTTCATCGCGCGGCTGCGCGCGGCGATCGGTGAACAGCGCCGCATGAAGGCGCGCGACTATCCTGGCTTCGTCGTGGCCGATCACGCGATGCACCAGATGTTCTGCGAGGAAGCGGGCGTGCCCGATCTGTGGCAGATCATCCGCCGCCAATGCGGCCATATCGACCGGTTGCGGCTTTTAAATCTTCCGCTGCCGGGAAAGATCGAGGCCGTGATCCGCGATCACGAGGCGATCGTGGATGCGATCGAGCGCGGCGAGCCCGATGCGGCCGCAGCCGCGTTACGAAAACATTTGTCCGGCACGCTGTCGATCATCGACCAGATCCGGGAGCGCCATCCGGATTATTTCCTTGGCAGTTAGCGTTGGCGCTGCGCGCTTGTCCCGGGCGCAGCGCAGCACGAAGTGGTGCGCTGCAGAACCGGGACCGTCGCGAGCGCCGCCGCTGGAACGGCCCCGGTCCAGCGGCGCATCACTCCGCTACGCTTCGTGCTGCACCGCGCCCGGGGCAAGCGAGGACAAGCGCGGCCATGACAGTTGAGGCGTGCGAAGGAATAACCCTACGCCCGCGCCGCTCCCGCCTTCGCATCCTGCAAAATCATGTCCGCACCCTTCTCGCCAATCATCACAATGGCGGCGTTGGTGTTGCCGGACACGACGGTCGGCATGACCGCGCCGTCGATCACGCGCAGGTTTTCAAAGCCGCGCACGCGCAGGCGCTCGTCGACGACGGATGTCGCATCGGGACCCATGCGGCAGGTCGAGGTCGGGTGGAAGATGGTGGTGCCGGTCTCGCGCATATACTCAAGAAAATCCGCATCGCTCGTGCAGGCCGGACCAGGCAGCCGCTCCTCCGCGATATAGCGGCGCATCGCCGGCTGCCCCATGATGTTGCGCATCAGCTTCGTGCCGGCCAGCATGGTGTCGCGGTCGCTCTGCGCGGAGAGATAACGCGGCTGGATCGCGGGGGCGACGTGAGGATCGGCCGACTTGATCTGGACGAAGCCGCGGCTCTCCGGCCGCAGCTGGCAAACCGACGCGATGAAGCCCGGAAACGGATGCAGCTTGGCGCCGATCTTCTCGGCGCTGAAGATGATGAAATGCACCTGCACGTCGGGCGTCGCCACATCGGGGCCGGTGCGGAAAAATCCGCCCGCGTAGCCCGCGCCGATGGTGAGCAGACCCTTGCGGAACAGGATATAGCGCAAACCCGCCATCAGGCTGTGGCGGCGGCTGTTGATCACGTCGTTCATGGTGATCGGTTCGGTGCAGCGATACTGGAACCGCGCCTGGAAATGATCCTGCAGATCCGCGCCGACGCCGGCATGATCCGCGAGAACGTCGATGCCGTGCGAACGCAAGAGTTGCGCCGGGCCGACGCCGGAGAGTTGCAAAATCTGCGGGGAGTTGATCGCGCCCGCCGAGAGGATCACTTCGCCATCGGCACAAGCGGTGCGCGTCTCGCCGCCCACGCGGTATTCGACGCCCTTTGCACGACGGCCATCGAAAAGAATCCGCGTCGTGAGCGCGCCGGATTCGATCTTCAGATTGGCGCGCCGCCGCGCCTGTTTGAGGTAACCGGTCGCAGTCGATGACCGGCGGCCATTGCGTGCGGTGAGCTGGAAATAGCCCGCGCCCTCCTGCTGCGGCCCGTTGAAATCGTCGTTGCGCGGAAAGCCCGCCTGTTCCGACGCTTCGATGAACGCCTCGCAGAGCGGATGCGGCTCGCTCACATCCGACACAGCCAGCGGCCCGCCTGCGCCGTGCAGATCGTCCGCCCCGCGCTCCTGGTCCTCCGAGCGCTTGAAGCAAGGCAGCACGTCCTCGAAGCTCCAGCCGGCGTTGCCGAGCTGGCGCCAGTGATCGAAATCCTCGCGCTGGCCGCGCACATACAAAAGCCCGTTGATCGAACTCGACCCGCCCAGCACCTTGCCGCGCGGCTGGATGATGCGGCGATTGTTCAGTTCCGGCTCCGGCTCGGACTGATAAAGCCAGTTCACCTTCGGATCGGTGAATAATTTTCCGTAGCCGAGCGGGATGTGGATCCAGGGGTTGCTGTCGCGCCCGCCCGCTTCCACGAGCAGTACGCGGTATTGGCCGGACTCGGTCAGGCGATGCGCCAGCACGCATCCCGCACTGCCAGCGCCGACCACGATGTAATCGAAGGATTGCACTTCCATAAAGCGTCTATAGCAGGCCGGGGCGCGGGGAATGCAAGAGCGTCAATTGCGGCCTTTCACTCGCCACCCTTCACTCGCCACCCTTCACTTGCCGTCCTTCTTCGCCTTCTGCAGTTCGTCGAGCTTTGCCTGCATCTTGCCGAGCGTATCCTTCAGCGCCGCAAGCTCCTTGTGCGCCAGCGCGATCTCCCTGCTGGCGGCGGCGATCTCCTTTTCGGCGAGGCCAAGCTTCTGGCGGGATTCGGTGGCGGCCTTGCGGATCTCCTGCTGCAGGAATTCGACATTGCTCTGCAGGCAGCCGGTGCGCCGTTCCATCTGCTTTTCGGCGGTGCAGTTTTCGAGGCCGCGTATGTCCTGCGCGGAAGCGGACGCGGCCGCGACGATAAAATGCGAACACACGATGATGGCGCGTCTCATGGAGCCCCTCGAAAAAATGCACGCCGGCCTCCTTTCGGAGAGCCGGCGGCTCAACCGCGCGAATTCCAAAGAACAAGAGGGCGTCAATGAATGCTGACGCTGACGCTGGTGTCGTGTTGCAATCTTACGATTTCGTCCTTGACCTGCAACTTGCGACGCTTCAACTCGACAATTTTACTGTCGTCGGTAGAGGGATGCGCGAGCGCCTCGGAAATCTGGTCTTCCAGCGCCCGGTGCTGCGATTCGAGTTCGGCAAGATGCGGATTTAACGGCATCGGCTAAGGTCTCCTTCCGGTTGGGAGCCCGACAGTGCGTCGCAAGTCTGACATGGGCATTGCAGCAAGTCGATTGCGGCATCTTGTGCAACGCGACAAATCCCCGTTTTCCAACTAGTGCGGTGGTTCAGACGTTCCCTTTAACTATGCGGCGAATCCGCAAGGGAACGTCTGGACCAAAACCGCACTAGAATCATCAAGTTGCCAGTGTCCTTTGAATCCGAAGTTCGCTACCGAAGGTGCTGCGAAATAAAGCGAACTTCGGATTTGGACACTGGCTGTTCCCCTGCCGCTTGAACCATCCGCCGGATGAGCGGATAATCATAGATGGCTCCGCCGGAGACTCACATTTTGCGAGAAATTTCAGCAAATCCGCCGGACCTTCAGCGGGTCGGCGGCGGCCTGGCGGTCCATCTGGGCGGCCTTCATGGGAACCACAGGATCCTCGGTGCCATCGCAGTGATGACGGAAGAGGAAGAACGCGAATTCCGCGCGCAGCTGGCCCGTCTGCAGCAGGAGCACCGCGACCTCGACGCGGCGATCCTGGCGCTCGCGCAATCGCCGGGTTCGGACCTTGTTCAGGTGCAGCGGCTGAAGAAGCGCAAACTCGTGCTGCGCGACCGCATTTCCTATATCGAGGACCAGCTCACGCCCGATATCATCGCGTAGTCTTTTCCCTCCCCTGCAAGGGGAGGGTGGCGAGCGAAGCGAGACGGGTGGGGTCATTCGATAATGCAGTCACCCCACCCCGCCGTTCGCTAACGCTCACGGCGACCCTCCCCTAAAGGGGAGGGATAAGATAAACGACGTTTCGCCTTTCGCCTTGTAGTGGCACCGCCCCTGCCTATAATCCGCCGCTTCCTTTTCGGGGGCATTACCAGATGGCGGCGAGACCGTCCAAAAAGTCGCCAAAAAAACCGGCCAGAAAATCCGCCCGCAAATCCGCGCCAAAATCCGGCAAAAAACCGGTCGCGATCATCATGGGCAGCCAGTCGGACTGGACCATGATGAAGCATGTGGCGGAAACGCTGGATACGCTGAAGATCGGGCATGACGCGCTGATCGTGTCGGCGCATCGCACGCCCGACCGTCTTTACAAATTCGCCAAGGGTGCGCGGGCGAAAGGCTTCAAGGTCGTGATCGCGGGCGCGGGCGGGGCCGCGCATCTGCCCGGCATGGCGGCGTCGATGACCTCGCTGCCGGTTCTGGGCGTGCCCATGAATACGCATGCGCTCGAAGGCAGGGATTCGCTTCTCTCCATCGTGCAGATGCCGGCGGGCGTTCCGGTCGGCACGCTCGCGATCGGAAAGGCCGGCGCGATCAACGCGGCGCTGCTCGCCGCCGCGATACTTTCATTGTCCGACCCGGCCCTCGCCAAAAGGCTCGACGCCTTCCGCGCGCGCCAGACCGCCGCCATCGGCAAACGCCCGAAAGACTGAAAAAGCCCAGAATGTCCGCGCAACGATTTTCACCGCTCAAGGCCGGCGCGACCATCGGCATTCTCGGCGGCGGCCAGCTCGGCCGCATGCTGGCGCAGGCGGCCGCCAAGCTCGGCCTGCATTGCCATGTCTATTCGCCGGAGCAGGATTCCTGCGCCTTCGAGGTGGTGCGGCGCTCGACCGTCGCGCGCTATGACGACCGGAAGGCGCTCGACGCTTTCGCGCGCGATTGCGACGTCATCACCTACGAATTCGAGAATGTGCCGGCCGAATGCGCCGCTTTCCTCAAGAGCCGCAAGCCCGTGCTGCCGGATCCGTCGGTGCTGGAGAACACCCAGGACCGGCTGATCGAGAAGGATTTCATCGTTGCGCAGAAAATCGCGGTCGCGCCCTATGCGCCGGTGCACAGCGCCTCGCAGCTTGAAGCCGCGATCGCCAAGGTCGGACGGCCCGCCGTGCTCAAGACCCGCACGCTCGGCTATGACGGCAAGGGGCAAGCCATGATCGGCAAGGGTGACGATCCGCTCGCCGCCTGGAAGACGCTCAAACACGCGCCCTGTATCCTGGAAGGCTTCGTCAAATACGAGCGCGAGGTCTCGGTCATTACCGCGCGCTCGCGCGACGGCCATGTCGAGTGTTTCGACGTCACCGAGAACGACCACCGCGATCACATCCTGAAAGTCTCGAAAGTTCCCGCCCGCGTCACCCCCGCGCTCGAGAAAGAGGCGCGCCGCATCGCCGAACGGCTGGCAAAGGCGTTCGACTATGTCGGGGTCATGGGCGTGGAGATGTTCGTCATCCGGCGCGGCAAGACCCGCGCCCTCCTCGTCAATGAAGTCGCGCCGCGGGTGCATAATTCGGGGCATTGGACGCTCGACGGCGCGTCGGTCTCGCAATTCGAGCAGCATATCCGGGCGGTCGCCGGCTGGCCGCTGGCCAAGCCCGTCCGGCGCGGCCGCGCCGAGATGACCAACCTGATCGGGGCGGAGGTCCACGATCTCGAAAGCTGGCTGGCTTTGCCCGGCGCCTCGATCCATCTCTACGGCAAGGGGGAGGCCCGCCCGGGCCGTAAAATGGGGCATGTGACACGGGTCTTTTCGAAATAACCGAAGATCCCGCCCTTGCCCCAATTCCCCCGAAAAGCCGCCCGCTGGTGGACTCTTAACCCCTGATCTGCTACACGCGCGCGACTCGAAAGCCCTGAAAACAGGGACTTTCGGCCCGAATTCGAAACATTCAACGCTCTAGAAGGAACGCCACCCGGTGCAAGTTCTCGTCCGCGACAACAACGTCGATCAGGCCCTCAAGGCGCTCAAGAAGAAGATGCAGCGCGAGGGCATTTTCCGCGAAATGAAACTTCGCGGCCATTTCGAAAAGCCCTCCGAGAAAAAGGCCCGCCAGAAAGCGGAAGCGGTGCGCCGCGCCCGCAAGCTCGCGCGCAAGAAGATGCAGCGCGAAGGCCTGCTGCCGATGAAGCCGAAGCCCGTGTTTGGCGCTCCCGGCACCGGCGGTCCGGGTGGACGCGGTGGCCCTGGCGGCAGCGCCGGCGGACGCGGCGGCTTCAGCCGCGGCGGTGCTGGTGGCGGCGGCGGTTTCGGCGGCGGTGGCGGCGGCTTCGGTCGCGGCTAACACGATTTCAGACTTTCAGTGATGTGATCGCCGGGCCCAAAGCCCGGCGATTTCATTTTGGGAGGGTCGTGCCGAGGAATTCGCGCGCCGCGTCGACCGCGCCGTAATCATTGAGGTCTTCGTGTCCGCCGCGCGGAAAGCGGACGAATTTTTTCGGCTCGCGCGCGAGCGAAAACAGCTTCTCGCCATAGCCGATGGGCACCACGCGATCGAGTGCCCCGTGCAGGACGAGAAGCGGCGCGCTCACCTTGCCGATGCGTTCGTCGGAGCGGAACTGATCCTTCATCAGGAGCCGGACCGGGAAGATCGGATAGGTCGCAGCCCCGATGTCGGCGGTCGATGTGAAGGGCGCTTCCAGAATGAGCGCGTCGGCCTTTTTCTCGGCCGCGATCGCGACCGCGACGCCGGTCCCGAGCGACTCGCCCCAGAGCACAAGCCGCGCGGACGGATAGCGCGCCACAGCGAAGTCGTAGGCCGCGCGCGCATCGGCGAACAGCCCCTCTTCGCTCGGCGACCCGGTGGATCCGCCATAGCCGCGATAGGACAAGGCGACGAGCCCGGTGCCGTCGCTCGCGAGAGAAGCAAAGCGCGCCAGACGATGGCGCAACGCGCCGCCATTGCCGTGGAAATAAACCACCACTGGCTTTCCTTCGCGCGGCGGCGCGTGCCAGACGATCACCCGCGCGCCGCCGGCCGAATCGAGCACGGCCTCCTGCGCCCGCGGAAATCCGGCGGCGGCCGGCGGCGTCCGCGCCGTCTCGGGGAAATACATGAGCGAGCGCTGCGCGACATACAGCAGCGCAAGCAGGCCGCAATAACCCGCCGCCGCGACGATCAGGATCCATTTCAGTGTCGTCATGCCGTGTGATAGCACGGCTTTGTAACACTGCGACAATGGCAAGGACTTAAAGGACGGCATGAACACTGGACTTGACGCGGATCGGTATTTCGCCCGGATCGGCTACAGCGGTCCACGGTCTGCGACGCTCGACGTCCTGCGCGATCTGCACGGATTGCATCCCGCCGCCATCCCATTCGAGAATATCGACGTACTGCTGAAGCGGCCGATTCGGCTGGAGCTCTCCGCCATCGCGGACAAGATCCTCGCGCGCGGCCGCGGCGGCTATTGTTACGAGCAGAATACGCTGTTGATGGCGGCGCTCCAGTCATTGGGATTTGCGGTTCGCAGTGTCGCCGGCCGCGTCCAGTTGAATATGGACGGCGTCGTCACCGCGCGCAGCCACATGGTGCTGCTCGTTTCGCTGTCGGACGGCGATTACATCGCCGATGTCGGATTCGGCGGGTTGACGCTCACCGCGCCGTTGCGGCTCGAACCAGACATCGAGCAGCTGACTCCGCACGGCACGTACCGCCTTATACGCGTGGGCGCCGAATTCCAGCTGCAGGCCCGGCTCGATTGCCAGTGGACGGCCATGTATCAGTTTTCGCTCGCCGAACAGGCCCCGGCAGACTGGGACATGGCGAACTGGTTCATCTCGACATCGCCGGACTCCATCTTCACGCAAACATTGATCGTCGCACGGCCGGTCGGCGACAGCCGTCATGCGCTTCGCAACAACCGCCTTCGCGTATACCGGCCTGACGGCACGACCGAGCAGCGGCTGCTATCGAGCCCCGGCGAATTGGCTGATGTCTTGCGTCACGACTTCAGCCTCATGCTTCCGCCGGCTGAAGAGCTCGCCGATATCTTGTCGATCGCCGGCGTCTGAGCGCCTGACGTCGCGCCCTATCATGGGCACAAAACGAAAACCGGCGGAGCAAGCCCCGCCGGTCACTGAAATCAAATACGAGGCGGCTTATTTCTTCTTGGCTTTGCGCTTCGGCTTCTTCTTCATGGACGCGAAATAAGCCGCGACCTTCTTGGAGGAATGGCCGACTTTCTTCACCGCGGCCTTGAGCTTCGCCGGCGTGGTCTTGAATTTCTTCGACCAGTAGCTCACCTCGTGGGCTTGGCTGACCGCGATCAGGGCGCGGTCGCGCTTCTTGGCTTTCTTCATCTTGATATAGGCGCCGACTTTCTTGGACGAGCGGCCCACCGCCTTCACCGCGGCCTTCAGCTCGGCCGGAGTGCATTTGAATTTCTTCGACCAGTAGCGAACCTCATAGGGCTCCTTGACCGCGATCAGGCCGCGATCCGAACCGCCGCGTTTTTTCTTGTCGTCTGCCATTTGAATTCTCCATTTGCCGCAATCGTGATTGCAATCGCACGCAAGATTACCATGGCCGAGAACTTACAGAGCCTGAGTCCTTACATTGCTTTGACGATGCTCTCGGTCATCTTCTTGGCATCGCCGAGCAACATCATGGTGTTGTCGCGATAGAACAGCGGATTGTCGATGCCGGCATAGCCCGAGGCCAGCGAGCGCTTGATGAACATCACGGTGCCGGCTTTCCAGACCTGCAGCACCGGCATGCCGTAAATGGGCGAGGACTTGTCATCCTCGGCGGCCGGATTGGTCACGTCGTTGGCGCCGATCACGAAGGCGATATCGGCCTGCGCGAATTCGGAATTGATGTCCTCGAGCTCGAACACTTCGTCATACGGCACGTTCGCTTCGGCCAGCAGCACGTTCATGTGGCCGGGCATGCGGCCGGCGACCGGATGGATGGCGTATTTGACCTCGACGCCTTCCTTCTTGAGATGATCGGCAAGTTCGCGCAAAGCGTGCTGCGCCTGCGCTACCGCCATGCCGTAACCCGGCACGATGATCACCTTGGAGGCGTTCTTCATGATGTAGGCGGCGTCTTCCGCCGAGCCGAGCTTGACCGGACGCTGCTCCGCCGCCCCGCCCGCGGCCGCGACCTCGCCGCCGAAGCCGCCGAGAATCACCGAGACGAACGAGCGATTCATGCCCTTGCACATGATGTAGGACAGGATCGCGCCCGACGAGCCCACGAGCGCGCCGGTGATGATGAGCGCGGAATTGCCGAGCGTGAAACCGATGCCGGCCGCGGCCCAGCCGGAATAGGAATTGAGCATCGAGATCACGACCGGCATGTCGGCGCCGCCGATCGGGATGATGATCAGCACGCCGAGCGTGAGCGCGATGACCGTCACCAGCCAGAAATCCATCTGGCTCTGGGACACGACCAGGCCGTAGATGAAGAACAGCAGCGCGGCGGCGAGCGCGATGTTGACGATGTGACGCCCGGGCAGCAGGATCGGCGCGCCGCTCATGCGGCCCGACAATTTCATGAATGCGATCACCGAGCCGGTAAACGTGAGCGCGCCGATGGCGACGCCGATCGACATTTCAACGAGGCTCGATTTGTGGATGTTGCCGACCGTGCCGATATCGAATGCCTGCGGCGCGTAGAACGCGCCGGCCGCGACCAGCACCGCGGCCATGCCGACCAGCGAATGGAAGGCGGCGACGAGTTCCGGCATCGAGGTCATCGGCACGCGCCGCGCGATCACCGCGCCGATGCCGCCGCCGAGCGCAAGACCGAGAATGACCAGCGCCCAGGCGCCGAATCCGGCCGGCGGATGCGAGGCGAGCGTCGCCAGGATGGCGATGGTCATGCCGGCCATGCCGAGGAAATTGCCCTGACGGCTGGTTTCCGGATTTGACAGGCCGCGCAAGGCCAGAATGAAGAGGACGCCCGCGATGAGATACAACAGCGCGGCGAAATCGGCGGTCATGACTTAATCTCTCCGTCGTCATGCACGGGCCTGGCCCGGGCATCCACGTCTTGCGGATGACGAATTGGAATGAAGACGTGGATGGCCGGGCCTTCAGCGCGAACACGCGCGGAGCCTGTCATCGGGCCGCGCTTCGCGCGGACCCGTTGGCGCTTCCGCCCGTCCATGACGGCGTCTTTTTTTGCTTGATTCATGCCGCCGTCACTTCTTTTTCTTCTGATACATCGCGAGCATGCGCTGCGTGACGAGGAAGCCGCCGAAGATGTTGATGGCGGCGAAAACGAGCGCGATGAAGCCGAGAGCGCGCGCCCAGATCGGACCCGATCCGCCGGCGAGCGGCACGCCGACCGCCAGCAATGCGCCGACCACGATCACGGACGAAATCGCGTTGGTCACCGACATCAGCGGCGTGTGCAAGGCGGGCGTGACCGACCACACCACGTAATAGCCGACGAATACGGCCAGAACGAAAATCGAGAGCCGGAAGACAAAAGGGTCTACCGCCTGGGCGACGTCATGCATGGGCGAGGCTCCTTACTTCTTCTCCCTCCCCCTGAAAGGGGGAGGGTAGCCGAGCAACGCGAGGCGGGTGGGGGTCGGTCGATCAACGTGATCCCCACCCGGCCCGCTGCTTGCGCAGCGCGCCACCCTCCCCTTTTCAAGGGGAGGGAAAGAAAACTGATCGCGAGCGCAGGTTATCATCACGCGGCTGGCTTCGGCTTGAAAATCGGATGGATGACGGCGCCGTCGCGCGTCAGCGCGGTGCCCTTCACGATCTCGTCGTCCCAGTTGATCGCGATCTTCTTTTCTTTCTTGTCGATCAGCGTTTCCAGGAAGGTCAGAAGATTTTTCGAATAAAGCGCGGACGCCGAAGCCGCGAGCCGGCCCGCCATGTTGTCATAGCCGACGATCTTCACGCCGCCGACCTCGGCCACTTCGCCGCGCTTGGCGCCCTCGACATTGCCGCCGCGCTCGACCGCGAGATCGATGATCACGGAGCCCGGCCGCATCGAGGCGACCATGTCTTTCGACACCAGCTTCGGGGCCGGACGGCCCGGAATGAGCGCGGTGGTGATGACGATGTCCTGCTTCTTGATGTGGTCGGCGACAAGCGCCGCCTGCTTGGCCTGGTAGTCTTTCGACATTTCCTTGGCGTAGCCCGCGGCCGTCTCGGCCTGCTTGAATTCCTCGTCTTCGACCGCGATGAATTTCGCGCCGAGGCTCTGCACCTGCTCCTTCACAGCGGGGCGCACGTCGGTCGCTGTCACGATGCCGCCGAGCCGGCGCGCGGTCGCGATCGCCTGCAGGCCGGCGACGCCGACGCCCATCACGAAAATCTTGGCGGCGGGAATAGTGCCGGCCGCGGTCATCATCATCGGGAAGGCGCGGCCGAATTCCGCCGCGGCGTCGATAACGGCGCGGTAGCCGGCGAGATTGGCCTGGCTCGAAAGCACGTCCATCGATTGCGCGCGCGTGATGCGCGGCATCAATTCCATGGCGAAGGCAACAAGGCCCGCGTCGGCAAACGCCTTGATCGCGGGCTCGTTGCCGTAGGGGTCCATGATGGCGGCGACAAGCGCGCCCTTCTTGTAGGTCTTGATTTCGTCAGGGGCAGGCCGGCGGACCTTGAGGACGATATCGGCGTCCTTGACCGCGCCCTTGGTCACGGTCGCGCCGGCGGTCTTGAAGTCTTCGTCGGGAATGCCGGAACGCACGCCCGCGCCCTGCTCGACGGCGATCTGCGCTCCGAGCGCGATAAACTTCTTGACCGTTTCTGGTGTCGCCGCGACGCGTGGCTCGGACGGATCGGTTTCAGCCGCAACAGCTATAAGCATGAAAATTTCCGTCCCAAGAACTTCCGCACCAAGAACTTCCGCACCAAGACAAAATCACAACTCACGCCAAACGCGGACCGACCGTATTCCCAGCGCCGGCGTCAGCCCAGAGCGGCGACGGCGAGGCCGAGAAGCGCAATCCCGACCGAGGCAAAACTCCAGCTCTTGACGCCGGTGACCAAGGCCGGGATCGCCAAAACGGTCCCGATGATGATCACGCCGACGCCAATGGCCGGACGATGCGTTGCGCCGACAGCGGCAAGACCGATGACGATCGCGATGGCATAGGCCGACAGCGCGAAGGCCAGATTGAGGAATTGCACATAAGTGCCCTCATGCTCGCGGTAATCGTTGCCATCAGCCGTGGTGTATTGGACTTCGCCGTGGTCGGCCATCGTCGTCTCCTGGAAATCAGAATTCCTTGTAGCCGAATTACCGCATGGCAGCCGCACTGGCAATGCCGGAGCCTTTTATCACGCCAAGGCCTGTGAAGTCGCCATAGGAGGCTTCGATTGACCGATTGTCATTCAGGCCCGGCAGCGAGGCCTGCCAGCAAAAGACGAATGACCCGGCGGGCGGCTGCAGCATCGGCCGGATAATCTTTCACAAAATAGGGATGATGGAAGCGCGAGGTCGCATCGAGCACGGCGGCGGCGGAAACCTTAGCGTCTTTCACGTTGAATTCTCCGCTCGTCATGCCGTCCGCGATGATCGCCTGCAATTGCGTCAGCAGCATCAGGACATGACCCGACACCACATCGCGGGCCGCTTCCGCGATCGCGCTGTAGGCCGCGAACATCTCGCGATCCTCGTTGACCTTGCGCTGCTTGATCGCGATCAGCGTGGTCAACCAGTCTTCCAGCCGTTTCGCTGCCTTGCCGCGGCGGGCTACAATGTCATTGAGTGGTTCGGACACCGAGGCCAGCCAACGTTCGGCGACTGCATCGAACAGCGCGTTCTTATTATCGAAATAGCGGTACACGGCGGCGTGGCTGACGCCGAGCGCGCGTGCGACATCGACCACACCGGTCTTCGCCGGCCCGTGCCGGCGAAGCTGGTCAACCGCCGCATCCAGAATGCGGCCTCGCATATCGGCAATGTCGGCGCGCGCGCGGGACATACCCTCGTTATGACGCAAGCCGCCGCTCGCTGTCGAGTGCGCCCATTTGTTCGGCGGGATAACGGTCGCCGACAACCGCGGAGGCCGGAACCGCCGCCTCGATGCGCGCGAGGTCGTCCGCCGACAACGACCGGTCCGATGCCGCGACAAAATCCGCCAATTGTGTCCTGCGTCTTGCGCCAGCCAACGGAATGATGTCGTCACCGCGCGATAGCGCCCAGGCCGCCGCAAGCTGGGCGACATTGACGCCCTTTTCAGCAGCGATTTCGGAGAGCGCGTCCACCAGTCGAAGGTTTTTCTGCAGATTTTCGCCCTGGAAACGCGGCAAATGCGAGCGGAAGCCTCCGCCCTTGGCGGCATTGGCGCTTCCGATCAGGCCGCGCGACAGGATGCCATAAGCGGTCAATCCGATTCCGAGTTCACGGAGCACCGGAAGGATGTCCGCCTCGACGCCGCGGGTCATCAGCGAATACTCGATTTGCAGATCCGAGATCGGATGCACGGCATGCGCAGCGCGGATCGCCGCCGGACCGACCTCGGACAGGCCGATATGCTGGACATAACCCGCTTTCACCAAATCGGCGATGGCGCCGATCGTGTCCTCGAACGGCACTTTCGGATCAAGGCGCGAGGGACGGTAGATGTCGATATAGTCGGTGCGAAGACGCTTGAGCGAATAGCTGAGCGCGGTCTTTACCGCGTTCGGGCTCGCGTCATAGCCGAGGAACCGTCCGTCGGGCGAACGCTGCGCCCCGAACTTGACGCTCAAGAGATATTTGTCGCGCGCCACACCGTGCAAGGCGCGGGACAGCAGCATTTCGTTGTGGCCCATGCCGTAGAAATCGCCGGTGTCGAGCAAGGTGATTCCGGCATCGAGCGCGGCTTTCACCGTGGCTTCACTCTCGGCTTCATCGGCCGGGCCATAGAAGTCCGACATCCCCATACAGCCAAGGCCGAAAGCCGAGACTTCCGGGCCGGATATTCCAAGACGACGCGTTTTCATGAGATCGCTCCCGTTGTTGATGCGGAGCAATCTAGAGTGATAAGTTACAAATATCAAATTATGTAATTTATACTTTTGTAGCGAGCCCGGCGGCCTCCAAAGCGACCGCCTGGCGGGCCGCGACCCTTTCGACCGAGAAATTCGCGATCGCCTCGTTGAACAGGCGGAAGAAATTCAACTCCGCCCTCAGGTGCAGAAACACGCCGCCAAGGCCGATGGCTGCCCGGTCCATGAACACGAATTCGCGCGGCACCATGACCGGACCCATGGCTTTGAGCGCCTGATGCACGCGAAAGGCCTCGCGGCGGCCATATTGCGACGGCTTCACCCCGTCGGCGATGGAGCGAACGCGATCGTCGAGCAGCGGACCGTAGATAAAGCGCGCCCATATATTGAGCGCATCTATCAGCTCACGGCTGAGCTTGCGGAAGCCCCAGCTCTCATAGGCCTTCACGATAAGATCGTCGTCGTTCGTTCTCAAACCGTGATAGAGATCGACCACGCCGCCGACAAAGGACGGCGGGAAAATACGGATGCAGCCGTAATCGAGCAGATTGATTCCCGCCGGCGCCCCGCCCTCCTCGAAGGCGGTGTAATTGCCGAGATGCGGGTCGCCGTGGATCACGCCGTATTGGCTGAACGGCATCCACCATGCGGTGAACATCGCGGTCGCAAGGCGATTGCGGATGTCGAGCGAAGCATCCTTGTGCATGAGTAATCTCTCGCCCTCCATCCAGTCGAGGGTGAGCAGCCGCCCGGTGGACAATTCCGGCCGCACGCCCGGGACGCGCACGAGATCGGTGTCCGACAGCATCTGCCGGTAGAGCGCGACATGTTTCGCCTCGCGCCGGTAATCGAGCTCTTCGCGAATGCGCTCGCTGATCTCCTCGCCGATCTGGGTCGCGTCGATCGCGGGCTCCATGCGCCGGTGCAGCGCGAACAGCATCTGCAATTGATTGAGATCGGCTTCGACCGCGGACTGCATGTCCGGATATTGCAGTTTGCAGGCGAGCGGCATGCCGTCGAGCGATGTCGCGCGATGCACCTGGCCGAGCGAGGCGGCGGCGGCCGGCTGATGCTCGAAGCTTTTGAATTTCGCCTGCCAATCGGTTCCGAGTTCGGCCGACATGCGCCGTTTCACGAAAGCCCAGCCCATCGGCGGCGCTTCGCTCTGCAGCTTGGCGAGTTCTTCGGTGTATTCCGGCGGGATCGCTTCGGGAATGGTGGCGAGAAGCTGCGCCACCTTCATGATCGGACCCTTCAGTCCGCCGAGCGCCGCGCCGAGCGCCGCGGCATTCTCCGCGCGGTCGAGACCCATTCCGAAAAAACGCGAGGCCGCGAGGCGCGCCGCGATCATGCCGACGCCGGTGCCGACCCGCGCATAACGGACCGCGCGGGCGGAAAACCGGTTCTGTTCGCTGTCGATCATGAAATTGCGGATTGAACCCAGGAGAACGGTCACACATCAAATAGGTGCTGCGAACGGGAACGCCAGATCAGCCTCGTTCAACCGCCGTGCGACTTGCCGCGCCCGAGGGTCTTGTCCGCGAGCGCGCACGACGCGCGCACGTCTGATGGCGTTGCGACGTCCCCGCCCGCCGCGTGCACGAGGCGCACAACCTCCTCCACCAATCCGCGATTGGTTTCGCGAACGCCCCAGGGCCGATCCTCAAGACCGACACGGATATGCCCGCCGCGCTCAACGGCCGGGGCGATCAGCGGGCGGATGTCGACACCGAGACCCGCCACCATCCACGGCGCGCCGTTGTCGTATTCGGAAAGCAGCGCGAGATGCGTATCGAGATATTGCGGCTTCGGCGGAAAGCCGAAACAGAATTCGTCCGCGAACATGAAGCGATAGACCGCCGCCGGCACGCGCGGCATTTGTTTGGCTTTCGCCGCCCCGAGCCGGGTGCAGCCCGCTTCATAGATTGCAAAGCTCGGACGCACGCCATATTGCGCGCCGATCCGCATGCCTTCATAGAAATGATCGTCGGGATTGTAATAAGTGTAGCCGGGCTCCCCGCGCGCCACCTCGTCGAAGCGCGTGAAAACCGCCGAGCCCGGATCGATCACCGCCCATTCGGCGAGGCCGTTCTGCGCGAGCTTTTCGAGATGCCTGTAGCGCTCTTTCGCGCTGCGCAATTCGCCGGCATAGCCCGATCCCGTGATCGGCAAGGTTGGATAGACGATGGCGTCGCATTTCGCGCGGATGCCTTCGATGATCGGCGCGTACAGATCGTAATCGTCCTTCTGCCGCCCGGTCGTCTCGTCATAGGCATGCAGATGGACGATGGCCGCGCCAGCTTTCGCCGCCGCGACGCCGTCGGCGATGATCTCGTTTCTGGAAATCGGGATCGCGGGCTGGCGCTCGCGCGTCCATGCGCCGTTCAGCGCGCATTCGATCCAGATTTTGGTCATCGACCGGATTTCTTCAAAGGCAGCGAGCTGTTGTCCGTGACCCAGCGCGAAAAGCTTTCCTCGCTCACTTCACCAGCGGCGAGAGATATCATCATAGCCGTTGCCTGCGCCTGATCGGGTGCAAACATCACGCCGTTCTTCCGCAGGAAGACCGCCGCCGCGAGGAATGCGATGCGTTTGTTGCCGTCCACGAATGCATGGTTCTTCGCCAAGCCGAACGCATAGGCGGCGGCGAGCTCGTGCAGCGGAGCCTGCTCGTATTGCCCCTTTTTGCGCGGCCGCTCGACCGCGGATCGAAGCATGCCTTCGTCGCGCAAGCCTGGCGCCCCGCCGAAGCGGCGCAACTGGCGGCTATGGATGGCGATCACTTGCTCGTAGGTGATCCACGCCGGCTCTTCAGGACCGGACATAACTCGCCCGATCATTTAGCTAAAGTGGCAAGTGTATCGCGATACTCGTCCATGATTTCGTCGGCGACGTCCATCGTCTTTTCGAAATCGGGATCGTAGGGAATTGCTTGAAACCCGCCGCCCGCCAGCTCTGTGATGTGCAGCGACTGGCCTCTCTTCAAGTCGAGACGCTGCATCAATTCGCGCGGCAGGATCAGTCCGTCGGAATTTCCGATTTTTTTGATGTCGAGCTTCATCGCCGAGCCCATATCCTGAAATCTCCTGAGCATGTTATACAGATGTATAACATGCTTCAATAGAGAGTTCAACGCCTGTTGGACGGCGCTGATTAGCGATCCAGCGCCTCGATCTCGGCGATCATGCGCGCGATCACCGACAGCCCGCCCTGCCAGAAATTCGGATCGCGCGCGTCGAGCCCGAAGGGCTTGAGCAATTCCGAATGATGCTTGGTGCCGCCGGCCGAGAGCATCGCAAGATAGCGGTCGGCAAAGCCATTCTCAGCTTTCTCGTAGACCGCGTAAAGCGAGTTCACCAGGCAATCGCCGAACGCATAAGCGTAAACGTAGAACGGCGAATGGATGAAGTGCGGGATGTAAGTCCAGAATACTTCATAGCCGGGCCTGATGTCGATCGCGGGCCCCAGGCTCTCGCGCTGCACCTGCATCCAGATCTCGCCGATGCGCTCGGAGGTGAGTTCCCCGCTCTTGCGTTCGGTATGGATCATGCGCTCGAAGGTATAGAACGCGATCTGGCGCACCACCGTATTGAGCATGTCCTCGACCTTGCCGGCGAGCATGGCTTTGCGCTGCGCTTTGTCGGTGGTCGCAGCGAGAAGCCGCTGGAAGGTGAGCATCTCGCCGAACACGCTTGCCGTTTCAGCGAGCGTGAGCGGCGTTGGCGCCATCAGCGGGCCGTTCGGCGCGGCCAGCACTTGATGCACGCCGTGGCCGAGCTCATGCGCGAGCGTCATCACGTCGCGCGGCTTGCCCTGGTAATTGAGCATCACGTAAGGATGCGCCGACGGCACGGTCGGATGCGCGAACGCGCCCGGCGACTTGCCCGGCCGCACCGGCGCGTCGATCCAGCGCTCGTCGAAAAAGCGTCCGGCGATCTGCGCCATCCTTGGCGAGAACGCGCCATAGGCCGAGAGCACGGTATGCTTCGCCTCGTCCCACTTGATGCTGCGCATATCCACCGTCGGCAGCGGCGCGTTGCGGTCCCAATGCGGCAGCTTGTCCTTGCCGAACCAGCGCGCCTTCAATGCGTAATAGCGGTGCGACAATGACGGATAGGAGGCGCGCACGGCGGAGACGAGCGCTTCCACCACTTCCCGCTCGACGCGATTGGACAGATGCCGGTCGTCGGCGATGTCCTTAAAGCCGCGCCAGCGGTCGGAGATTTCCTTGTCCTTGGCGAGCGTGTTGGTGATGAGAGTAAAGAGCCGCACGTTATCCTTGAACGTCTTCGCCAACGCTTCGGCCGCAGACTTGCGAGCTTTCTCCGAATGACCCTGCAGCATGTTGAGCGTCGGCTCGATCGCGAGGCTTTGCCCCTGCACGTCGAAGCGGAGGCTTGCCATGGTTTCGTCGAACAGGCGGTTCCATGCCGAATAGCCGCTGACGGATTTCTCGTGGAACAATTGCTCGATGCGATCCTCGAGCTGGTATGGCTTTTCCTTGCGCACGTCCTCGATCCACGGCCGGTAATGGCCGAGCACCGGATCGTCCATCGCCTGTTCGAGCAGCGCGTCCTCGATGCGGTTGAGTTCGAGCGTGAAGAAAAGAAGATGCAGCGAGATCGCCGTGATGCGTTCCTGCACATCGCCGTAGAATTTCGCGTGCGCAGGATCGGTGGTGTTGCCGGCATAGACCAGCGACGCATAGGACACGACGCGGCCAAGCAGATCCTGCACCGCCTCGTAGCGCCGCACCGCCTCCGCGAGCGCGGGCCAGCCGGATGGCTGCGCGGCGAAGCCCGAGAGCTTGCCCTTGTAATCCTTCTCGAAGGCGATGCACTCGGTCTCGCCGCGATCGAGGTCGCGCCGGATGTCGGGCGAATCGATCGCCGGATAAAGATCGGCGAGATTCCATTCCGGCAATGCGCCGAGATCGGGCGCCTTCGCCGCTTTCACGGCTTTTTTGGCGGCCGGCTTCGGAGCGGGCTTGCTTGAGGGTTTGGTCGCGCGCTTGGCTGAGGAACGGGGCATGAAAGGAAAAGGCCTTCGGAATGGTCTACGGCAGCGGATCGGTGTGGCGAAGCCACGACATGGCTACAAAAAGCTCTGGATAGGTATCACGCCTGCGCGTTTCGCACATAACCGGCCCACGGCGGCGAGCGCCAATCGGGAATCGCCTCGCCTTAACAGCCTATTAAGCCAAAAAGCGCCTAATTGCCCCGAATCGGCACAACCTGCGTTGCCGCGTCGCGCTGAAAGCGCCGGGGAATATGTCATGAGCGAATGCGTTCTGATCGTCGACGACGATCCGGTCCAGCGCCGCCTGCTGGAGAACATGGCGCAGAAATTCGGCTATGTGGCCATGACCGCCGATAGCGGCGAACAGGCGCTCCGGCTGCTGACCGGGCCGGACGGGCCGCGCGTCGACTGCATGGTGCTCGATCTCGTGATGCCCGATCTCGACGGCCTTGGCGTGCTTGCGCGCCTGCGCGATGCCGGCTCCGCGATCCCTGTGATCGTGCAGACCGCGCATGGCGGCATCGACAATGTCATCTCCGCGATGCGCGCGGGCGCGGTCGACTTTGTGGTCAAGCCGGCCAGCGCCGAGCGCCTGCAGGTCTCGATCCGCAATGCGCTCTCGACCAGCGCGCTCGCCGGCGAATTGCAGCGCATGAAGCGCAGCCAGTCCGGCACGCTCACCTTCAGGGACATCGTCACCCGCAGCGCCGCCATGCGGCCCGTGCTCAAGAACGCGGAGAAAGCCGCGTCCTCGTCGATTCCGGTTCTGATCGAGGGTGAATCCGGCGTCGGCAAGGAAATCATCGCGCGCGCCATCCACGGTTCCGGCGAGCGGCGCGCGAAGCCCTTCGTCGCCGTCAATTGCGGCGCGATCCCCGACAATCTCGTGGAGAGCATTTTGTTCGGCCACGAGAGGGGCGCCTTTACCGGCGCGACCGAACAGCATGCCGGCAAATTCGTGGAAGCCTCCGGCGGCACGCTGTTCCTCGACGAGGTCGGCGAATTGCCCCCCGCGGCGCAGGTGAAGCTCCTGCGCGCCGTGCAGGAGGGCGAAGTCGAGCCGGTCGGCGGCAGGAAGCCGATCAAGGTCGATGTGCGTCTGATCTCCGCCACCAACCGCGACCTGATCGCCGACGTGAAGGCGGGACGTTTTCGAGAGGATCTATTCTATCGCCTGCACGTGTTTCCGATTTCGGTGCCGCCTCTGCGCGAGCGGCCGGAAGATATCGCCGATCTGGCGCGGCATTTCCTGGCGCGCTTCGGCGCGGAGGAAGGCAAGACGATCCGCGCGATCACCTCCGAGGCCCTGGCATTGCTGTCGGCGCATCGATGGCCGGGGAATGTCCGGCAACTTGAGAACGCGGTGTTCCGCGCGGTGGTCCTGGCCGAAGGCCCGGCCATCGGCGCGGCCGAATTTCCGCAGATTGCCGCGCTCGCCCAACCGGGGAACGAGATGTCGGTCATCGAACATGGCCCGGCGCTGGTCGCGATTCCGGAGCCGTTTCACATGACGCCGCATATTCTGGCGCCCGATATCTCGGCGTCCCGGCTCGCGCCGGATTTCAGCCCCGGAATGATGGCGCTGCTCGATGCGGACGATCATGTGCGGCCGATCGAGGAGATCGAAAGCGAAGTGATCCGTTTCGCGATTAACCATTATCGCGGTCAGATGTCGGAAGTGGCGCGGCGGCTACGCATCGGCCGCTCGACCCTGTACCGCAAGCTGGAGAGCCTCGGATTGCAGGAATCCATCAATAAAATCGAGCCGGAACCCGTGTCCCAAGGGTGACACCGCGGTAAAACCAGCGGATAGCGGGGACTGGCGGGGTACGATATTGCGCCGCACCCCAAATTAGCATCTGGTCTGATCGCCCTGCGGGCTTTATGTCGGTATTCGAACATAAAGCGGGCGTTTATAACGCCCCCTCAGGACGGATCAGGAGACATCGATGCGGGGCTTTCATCTCGACCGGATTCTCGCCGGAACGGCGCTTGCGCTGGTTCTGACGCTGTCAGGGCAGGCGAACGCACAGTCCAATAATCCCGCCCCGGCGGCGATCCCGGTTCCCGAGCCCGCCAACGTTCCGCCCCCGAATGCCGCCGATGTCGCAAAGAGCGCGCCGACGGTGACGCCGGCGGCGCAAGGAACGACGTTCGAAACGCCCCGCGCGGCCGCACCCAACACCACCGCGACAGCGCCTGCCGCCGCGCCTGCACCCGCCGCCGCGTCCGCCGATCCGGCCTTCGCGGAGAAGCTGCGCGAAACTCTCACCAGCCGCGGCGACCGCATCTTCAGCCGCAAAGGCGACAAGGCCAGCGTCGAGGCTTTCTATCGCGACCGCAATTACGCGCCGCTCTGGGTGAGCGACGGCGCGCCGTCCGCGCGCGCGGTCGAAGCCATCGCCTATCTGCGCGGCGTCGATGCCGACGGCCTTGAGCCGTCCGAATATCCGGCGCCCGATTTCAGGGCGACCGATCCGGCGGCGATGGCCGAGGCCGAACTCAAATTCACCGACACCGTCCTCACCTTCGCGCGCCATGCGCAGAACGGCCGCGTGCATTGGAGCCGCGTCAGCCAGGACATCTTCTACAATCAGGATCCGGTCGAGCCGGCTTCCGTGCTCGCCGGCATCGCCGGCGCCAGAACCGCGGGCGAAGCGCTCGGCAGCTATCTGCCGCAACACGAACAATACAAGGCGCTCAAGGCGAAGCTCGCCGAGGCGCGCAACCAGAAGGGCGACAAAGCGCCCGCGCGCATCGGCGCAGGCCCGGTGCTCAAGACCGGCAAGGTGCTGGTGCAGGACGAGCGCGTGCCGCTCTTGCGCGAGAAGCTCGGGCTCGAAGGCGACAAATCCGACATCACCTATGACAAGGAACTGGAAGACGCCGTCGCCAGGTTCCAGAAGCGTAAGCAACTCGCCGGCAAAGGCGAGCTGAACGCGGCCACGATCGCGGCCCTCAACGGCCCCTCGCGCGAACGCGACGCCGACATCATCGTCGCCAATCTCGAACGCTGGCGCTGGATGCCGCACGAACTCGGCAAGACCCGCGTCGTGGTCAACATTCCGGATTTCACGCTGCGGCTCTACCGCAACGACCAGCTTTACTGGAACACGCGTATCGTGGTCGGCAAGCCGAATTTGCCGACGCCGATCATGAGCGCGACGATGAAATTCATCACGGTCAATCCGACCTGGAACGTTCCGCCATCGATCATCGCGAACGAATATCTGCCCGCGCTCCGCAACGACCCCGACGCGATCAGGCGCATCGGCCTCAAGATGGAGCAGAATCCGGACGGCACGGTTCGCATCTATCAGCCGCCGGGCGAAGCCAATGCGCTCGGCCGCATCCGCTTCAACTTCCCGAACAAGTTCCTGGTCTATCAGCACGACACGCCGGACAAGAATTTGTTCGCGCACGACAAGCGCGCTTACAGCCATGGCTGCATGCGCGTGCAGGATCCGCTGATGTATGGCGAGAAGCTGCTTTCGATCGTGCTGCCGAACGAGAACTACACCTCGGAGCGCCTGCGCAAGATGTTCGGCGGTTCGGAGGTCAATATCGACTTCCCGGTCCATATCCCGGTGCATCTGACCTACCAGAGCGCCTATGTGGACGAATCCGGCAAGCTTGTGGTCCGCGATGACGTGTATGGCCGCGACGCGGCGCTGCTCGCGATCCTGAAGGGCAACGATCGCCGCGTGGCCGATATCGGCATCGAACGTTCGCCGACCGGCTCCGGTATCAGCCGCGATGCGCTGCGCTTCAACGTGCCGGGCTCGAGCGATTTCACCAATCCGTTCGCATCCTGGTTCGGCGGCGGCCCGCGTGCAACGGCGGCGGCTCCGCGTCCGTCCCAGCCGGTGGCGCAGCGACCGGGCGACCGGCGCGGGAACCGCGTCTCGGTGCGCGACGAGCCGAGTTTTATCGAGCGTCTTTTCCGCTAATTCACGGCGATATAGCGAGGTCTGGACCGCCCGTTAACCACCAGGTTAGCGGGCGGTTCGTTTATGCGGGGTTTGCAGGCGCGCGGCCTCATTTTGCCATACTCGACCGTTACCAAAACCGCGCCGGTTGGCGAGGGGGCGATAACCCTGCCTTAACTCTTCCCGGTAACACTGCGTTAGGGATTTCCCCGCGGCGCATGCGCCGTGGCCAGCCTTGCTGAACGCCACCACACGGGAAAAAACGTGCCAGTTCGGACCGCACGCAGGGCTGACTTTCGATCTGTGTCGCGCGCCGGAACGCGTATCGGCCTTGCCGCCTTCCTGATCGTCGCCGGCTCCGAAGCCACGCACAACGCGATCGCGAACGGCGACACCCGCACGATTTCATTCCACCATCTGCATACCGGCGAAGACCTCACCATCACCTACAAGCGCGATGGCCGCTACGACGACGCCGCGCTGAAGAAGATCGACTGGCTGATGCGCGACTGGCGCCAGAACCAGGACATCAAGATGGACCCGCACCTGATCGACGCGGTGTGGGAGGCGCATCGGGAGGTGGGTTCCAAGAGTGCGATCCAGGTCGTGTGCGGATATCGCGCGCCAGTGACCAACGCCATGCTCCGCCGCCGTTCGAGCGGCGTCGCGCAGCAAAGCCAGCACACCGTCGGCAAGGCGATGGATTTCCTTATTCCGGACGCAAAACTCGACGACCTGCGCGCGGCAGGCCTGCGCCTGCAGCGCGGCGGCGTCGGTTTCTATCCGGGCTCCGGCTGGCCATTCGTGCATATGGACGTCGGCAGCGTGCGGCACTGGCCGCGCATGACGCATGATCAGCTTGTGAAAGTGTTCCCCGACGGCCGCACGGTTCATATCCCGACCGATGGCCAGCCGCTGAAAGGTTATACGCTCGCGCTCGCGGATATCGAGAAACGCGGCGGCACGCCGTCGGCGATCTCGCTCGAAACCGCGCGCATGGCCGGTGTGAATACCGAAAAGCGCAGCACGCTCGCCACCCTGTTCGGCTTCGGCAAGAAGAAGGACAGGGATGAGGACGAGGAGGCGGACATCCCGGCGCGCGCTCCGCAAGCCCAAGCCGCCGCGGCAGCGCCTGCGGCCAACGCCGCCCGCCCGAATATCTTTGCCTGGAGCGAGGGACCAAAGCCCGTCGCCCAGACCGCGCCATCCTCCACGACCGCGCCCCAGACCGCGCAGACCGCTGTGCCGATGCCGAAGGCGAAGCCCGCAGCGCCGGCGCAGGTCGCGGCAGCCGTCCCCGCGCAGCCCACGCCCGAGAAACCCGCGCGCGCCGCGCAGCCCGGCAGCATCTATTCGCTGGCCAGCGTCACGCCGAACGACGTGATCAACTCGCGCGGCTATTGGCAGGGCCTGCCGGAAACGCCGATTGAGACATCGTCCGCGCGCCGCATCGATACTGCGTCCGCCGATCCGCAGGTCGCAGCCGCGGTCGCAAGAAATCAGGCAACCACCGGAAGCATCGGGCCGTGGGCCAGAGAGATGCCCGGCGAGGTCGCAACCGCTTTCGCCTCGGCCGCCGAACCGAAGGCCGATCCGCGCCCCGCCCGATCCGCTCCCGTGGGCCTGGTCACCAGCAACGCCATCCCGCGCAGCGCGGCGGCCGCCGCCGGCACCACCGTCGCGCTCAAGAGCGCGCCGCACCGTCCCTCGGAAATCCAGACCGCCCTGCCCGCTTCGCTCCCCGTCACCGGGCGCGCCGCCGACGAGCCTTGGCTGCGCGCGATCATCGCGACGCCGAGCGTACAGGCCTACATGACCATCACGCTGATGGGCACGGCCGACATGCGCATGCTGCAGCCGCTTCTGCGCCGGCCGTCGTCCGTGCTGATGATGACCTTCTCGGACGATCCGCATGCGGGCATGAGCCACCGCCGCTTCGAGGGCCCGGCGATCGTATTTCTCGCAAGCGTCATGCCCAGCAGCCGCACCGCAGCTTTGCGGTAAATTATCGATTCATTTCCGTCATCCTGAAGCGCTCGGCGCGGAGCGCGCCGCACCTCGGGGCGACGTTCAGTTCTTCAGCATGCCGAGCGCATGCATATAGGTTTCCAGGATCGCGTCCTGTTCCTCGCGCTCGGTGGTTTCCATCTTGCGCAGCCGGATGATGGCGCGCAACGCCTTCACGTCGAAGCCGTTGACCTTGGCCTCGCCGAATACGTCGCGGATGTCGTCGGAGATTGCCTTCTTTTCTTCCTCGAGCTTCTCGACGCGCTCGACGATCGACCGCAGCTGGTCTTTGGCAAAACGGGTGGCGGCGGCGGGCGTTTGCTTGGCTTCTGCGGTGGCCGGCATTGGACTTCAACTCCTCATGAACGCGGGCACACATGCCCCTTTTCATCTTCATGGTGTCCGAGGATGCAGCGCCGGCGTCAAGGCAAAGCACCCGGCTTCGCCCATCATCCACAGGCCAGAAATTTTCGGGTGATAATCCGCAAATGCCCTTTGCGGCTCGCGGCACGCCGATCGGGCGCGAGACCGTTCAGCGCCGCAGCCGCCGGATCGCGGTATCGAGCGCGGAGAGAAATTCCGAACGATCGCGCCTGGAAAACGGGCGCGGCCCGCCGGTCACGCCGCCCGCCGAGCGCAAGTCCGTCATCAGATCGCGCATGGCGAGCACCATGCCGATCGCCTCTTCGGTGAACACGCGCCCATCCGGTGCGATGGCCACCGCGCCCGCCTTGACCGCGCGCGCGGCCAGCGGAATGTCAGACGTGACGACGATGGAGTTTTTATCCGCGCGTTGCATGATCCAGTCGTCGGCGGCATCCGGCGCCGGCCCGGCCGCGACCCTTTCGATCAGCGGATCGTCGGGCACCCGGATGAAGCCCTGCGCCACGACGACGACCGGAAGGGCGTGGCGTTCCGCGACCCGATAGACCTCGTCCTTCACCGGACAGGCGTCGGCATCGACATAGATGCGTGTGGATGCGGGCTTTTCCGTCATCGCGCAGGTTTAGCGGCAGATGCGGATTTCTGCTAGAAGCGGCTTCGGTTTTGATCCAGGGCCGGACAGCGATGGCAAAACGGAACGCCGGCGCGATCGCGGACGAGATTTTGGCTGCAATCGATGGGCCGTCGCAGATCGCGCCGCCGACGGATCGCGACCCTGCTTTCGGCGCCGAACAGGCCTGCGAAATACTCGCCGAACTCCGGCGCAAACGCGTTGCGCGCGGCGAGAAGCAGGTCGGACGCAAGATCGGGTTCACCAATCGCGGCATCTGGGACGAATACAAGGTCTATGCTCCGATCTGGGGCGACATGTTCCACACGACGGTGAGCGAGCTGTCGGCGACAAAGACCGTCCCGGTCTCGCGTTTCTCGGAACCGCGTATCGAACCCGAAATCGTTTTCAAGCTGGTGAAAGACGTGAAGGCCGGGATTGACGAAACCGGACTGCTCGACGCAATGGAATGGGTCACGCACGGCTTCGAGATCGTGCAGTCGATTTTTCCCGGCTGGGCGTTCACCGGCGTCGATTGCTTCGCGGCTGAAGGCTTGCACGGCGCTCTGCTCCTCGGCCCGCCGCGCTCTGTCGCCTCGCTCGGGCCGAATGCGATGGAGGCGCTGGTCAATCTCAACGTGGCGCTGTCCTGCAACGGCAAGGTCATGGATCGCGGACGCGGCGCCAATGCGCTCGATTCTCCGCTCTCGGCTTTGCGTCATCTCGTCGAGGTGCTCGACAAGGATCCGTTCAATCCACCGCTGCGCGCCGGGGAGATCGTCACCACCGGCACGCTGACGCGCGCCTTTCCGGTCGCTTCCGGCGAAACCTGGTCGACCACGATCGAAGGCATCGCGCTTGAGGGAGTTGCAGTCGAATTCACTTGAGCTGTTTTGCGCACTGTCATGCCCCGCGAAGGCGGGGAATCCAGCTGTCAGGGAATCGCAATCATCCAAGAAAGGACTGGATCGCCCGCCTTCGCGGGCGATGACACCGAGTGTAATAGCGCGGAATGCGAAGGGCCCCGCAGAAAAGAAAGGCCGCCCTTTCGGACGGCCCTTCCATTGTCAAACCGCAGCCCGGATCTCGGACTGTGACTGGCCGCCTTCTCAGACGGCGCAGCCCTCGATCGAGCCGAGGGACCAGTTCACAAGAGTCCGCGCTTGCGGCGATAGACAATGAGACACTGGATCACCTCCTTTCGGTTGTTAACGATGCGACAAATCTAGGCACAGCTTTTTGATTCGGGAAGGTCAAAACTCCAGCACGCCCTGCCGGGCGATTGATCAATGCCGGTGGCTCTTCTCGAACGAGGCTTTCTGCTCGGGCGTGGCTTCTTTCTGGTGTTTTGCGCGCCATTCCTCGTAAGGCATGCCGTAGACGATCTCGCGGCTTTCGTCCTTCGACATCGGAATGCCTTTCTGATCGGCAGCCTCCTTCATCCAGTTGGACAGGCAGTTGCGGCAGAAGCCGGCCAGATTCATCAGGTCGATATTCTGCACGTCGGGGCGGGCGTTGAGATGCTCGGCCAGGCGCCGATACACGGCGGCTTCGAGTTCGGTGCGGGTCTTGTCGTCGAGGGGCATGGGAGTTCCTTGGCGTTTCCTGGTTCCTGATCGGTCGCTGATCCTCAAAATAGGGCCGCGGCCGCGGCCTTGCCATGCCCCGGCGCGGTAAACATGCGCGGGTCTTCGCTATCGACCGGGCGGACGCCGTGAGGCAAAGTGCCCGCCCTTTTGACGCCGGACCCGCGCAGCCGCAAATGACTGCTTCGACTCTCGCAAAATCCGACCGCCGCCGGACTATTATCGCCTTCGCGGCGCTGGTGCTGGGCGCGGTGGCGATGGGCGCGTCGCCCTTGTTCGTGCGGCTCGCCGATGTCGGGCCTTATGCCAGCGCGTTCTGGCGCTGCGCTTTGGCGCTGCCGTTTCTGGCAATCTGGGGATCTTACGAAAAAGGCGGGCTTGCGGCGTCCTTCCACGGCATCGACCGCGCGGTGATCCTGTCTGGCGTGTTCTTCGCCGGCGATCTGTTCTTCTGGCATTTGTCGATTCTGGCGACCACCGTCGCCAATGCCACCTTCTTCGCAACGACCTCTCCTATTTGGGTCGCGCTCGGGGCGTGGCTGCTGCTCAACGAAAAGATCGGCTGGCGGATCATCGGCGGGCTCGCGCTCTGCATGCTGGGCGGCCTGGCGCTGATCGGGCAATCATGGGGGTTCGCACCGCATCGCCTGATCGGCGATCTCTATGGACTGATCACCGCGATTTTCTTCGGCAGCTATTTGCTGACGATCCGCTCCGCGCGTGCCAAACTCGGCGCAGGGCAATTAGCCTTCATCTCAACCGCGATCACGAGCGTCATCCTGTTCATCATTGCCGCCGCACTCGAACCGCGCTTGCTCCCACAATCGGCGAATGGCGCGCTCATCCTGCTCGCGCTCGCACTGGTTTCACAGGTCGGCGGACAGGGACTTCTTGCCGTGGCGCTCGGCACTCTTCCCGCGACCTTCTCGTCGCTGGTGATTTTCCTTGAGGCGATCGCTGCGGCGGCTTTGGCCTGGGCCGTGCTCGGCGAGGCGCTCGGCGCATTGCAGATGCTGGGCGGATTATTGATCCTCGCTGGCATCTGCATGGCCCGCCCGCGCCAGAGCGCGAAAGACTCGCCGGCGGCCGGAGTGGCGCTGTGAGCATCGCGCCCAGACAATTCCTCGAAGACCTGTTCGAGAAGGCGATCGCCGCCGCGCATCCGTCTATGTGCCTGCCGCCGCTGCTGCCGGAGCCGCCGCCGGCCGGAAAATTGATCCTGCTCGCGGCAGGCAAGGCCGCGGGCTCGATGACCGAAATCGCCGAGCGGCATTATCTCGAAGAAAAACGCGTGCCGCGCGAGCGTCTCTCCGGCATCGCGGTCGCACGGCACGGTTATGGACGCCCGACCAAAGTGATCGACATGATCGAGGCCGGGCATCCGGTGCCCGACCAGGCAAGCCTCAATTCGGCCGCGCGTGCGCTGGAACTCGCGAAATCCGCGACCGCGGACGATCTCGTGCTGGTGCTGATATCGGGCGGCGCATCGGCCAACTGGATCGCGCCCGCCGCGGGTCTCGCGCTCGCGGAAAAACAGGCGGTCACGCGCGCGCTGCTGCGCTCGGGCGCGAATATCGGCGAGATCAACACGGTGCGCAAGCATCTGTCTCGCATCAAGGGCGGACGGCTCGCGCGCGCCGCTTCTCCCGCGCGCCTGGTCACGCTCGCGATCTCGGACGTGCCGGGCGACGATCCCGACACCATCGGATCGGGCCCTACGGTTCCCGACCGCTCGACACTGGCCGACGCACGCGCCGTCGTCGCGCGCTTCAAGCTTGATTTGCCTGATAGTGTGCATCGCGCGCTCAACGATCCGGCCAACGAATCCCCGAAGCCCGACGATCCGGCTTTCGCCAACGCGCAATTCCATCTCGCCGCGCGCCCTTTGGACGCGTTCGAGGCGGCGCAGGCGAAAATCCGCATGGCGGGATACGAATGCTTTTTTCTCGGCGCCAATCTCGAAGGCGAGGCGCGCGAGGTCGCAACCGATCAGGCGCGAACGGCGAAGGTCCTGCGCGCGCAAGGCCGCCGCGCCGTGATCCTGTCGGGCGGCGAACTCACCGTGACCATCCGCGGCAGAGGCCGCGGCGGTCCGAACCAGGAATATGCGCTGGCGCTCGCGCTCGCGCTCGATGGCGAGACGGGCATTTATGCGCTGGCCGGCGACACCGACGGCACCGATGGCGGCGCGGGCTCAGCCGAAGACCCGGCCGGGGCGCGCGTGGATGGAGAGACCGTCGCCCGCGCCCGCGCGCTCGGCCTCGATCCGGCCTCGTTTCTTGCCGACAACAACTCGACGGGCTTTTTCGGTCCGCTCGGCGATCTCCTCACCCCCGGTCCGACCTTCACGAATGTCAATGATTTCCGTGCCATACTGGTCGACAAGCCGTGAATCGCGGGACGGCGTAAGTGCAAGAATTGCGATACGGGAATTCGAATTGAAACTGCGCTGGCTGCATTCTCTTTTCCGATTTGATTGCCGCCGTGCCGCTTGCGCGCCTGGCGCGGCGATCCTCGCTTGCGCGGCGATGCTGACGGCCAGTCCGGCATTGGCCGATCTCCGGCTCTGCAACAATACCGGCGGCCGCGTCGGCATCGCCATCGGCTACAAGGACGGCGAAGGCTGGGTCACGGAAGGCTGGTGGAATCTCGCCGCGCGAAGTTGCGAGACCTTGCTGCGCGGCGGGCTGGTTGCGCGTTTCTATTACGTGTACGGCGTCGATTATGACCGCGGCGGCGAATGGTCGGGGCAGGCCTTCATGTGCACGCGCGACAAGGAATTCACCATTCGCGGCACGCAGGATTGTCTTGCGCGCGGCTTCGACCGCACCGGCTTTTTCGAGGTCGATACCGGAGAGCAGCGCACCTGGACCGTGCAGCTCACCGAAACCGGCGAACAGACGCCGCGCTCGCCGCTGCAGCCGGGCTCGCCGATGATCACGACGCCTCCGGCCGGCCGCCAGCAGCCTTCCCCCGCACCCGGAAACCCCGCACGATGAGACGCCTGCGCCGAACCAAGATCGTGGCCACGCTCGGGCCCGCCTCGTCGGAGCGCGCCATGATCGGCCGGCTGTTCCAGGCCGGCGCCGATGTGTTCCGCATCAACATGAGCCACACCTCGCATGACAAGATGCGCGAATTGATCGCGGCGATCCGCAGCATCGAAAAGGAATACGAGCGGCCGATCGGAATCCTGGTCGACCTGCAGGGGCCGAAATTGCGGCTCGGACAATTCGGCGGCGGCTTCGCCATGGTGAAGAAAGGCGACACATTCACGCTCGATTCCGACACGGCGATGGGCGACGTCACGCGCGTTCACTTGCCGCATCCGGAAATCCTGCAGGCCACGCAACCCGGCCAGACCTTGCTGCTCGATGACGGCAAGGTGCGTCTCACCGCGCTCGAATCGACCGGAAAGCGGCTGGTGACGCGCGTCGAAGTCGGCGGCAAATTGTCCGACCGCAAGGGCGTGAGCCTGCCGGAAACCGTGCTGCCCTTCTCCGCGCTCGCGCCCAAGGATCGCTCCGATCTCGAAGCCGCCCTCGACGCCGGCATTGACTGGATCGCGCTGTCCTTCATCCAGCGGCCCGAAGACGTCGCGGAAGCCAAGAAGATCGCGCGCGGACGCGCCGCGGTCATGTCCAAGATCGAGAAGCCGCAGGCGGTGACCCGATTGGACGAGATCATGGACATCTCGGATTCGCTGATGGTGGCGCGCGGCGATCTCGGCGTCGAATTGCCGCTCGAGAAAGTGCCGGGCATCCAGAAACAGATCACCCGCGCCGGGCGGCGCGCCGGCAAGCCGGTCATCGTCGCGACCCAGATGCTGGAATCGATGATCACAAGCCCGGTGCCGACCCGCGCGGAAGTCTCCGACGTCGCGACTGCGATTTTCGAGGGCGCCGACGCCATCATGCTTTCCGCCGAATCCGCCGCCGGCCAATATCCGGTCGAGGCGGTCGCGACGATGGACCGTATCGCGCAGGAGATCGAGTCCGATCCCACCTATCGCACCATCATTCAGGGCCAGCGCGCGGAGCCGGAAGCGACCGGCGCCGACGCCATTGCGGCGGCGACGCGCCAGATCGCCGAAACGCTCGACCTCTCCGCCATCATCTGCTGGACCAGTTCCGGCGCGACCGGCCTGCGGGTCGCGCGCGAGCGCCCGGAGCCGCCGATCGTCGCCATCTCGCCCAACATCGCGACGGGCCGGAAATTATCGCTGGTCTGGGGCGTGCATTGCGTGGTCGCGGAAGACGCGCACGATCAGGACGACATGGTGGAGCGCGCCTGCCGGATCGCGTTCAAGGACGGTTTCGCCAAGGCGGGACGCCGCGTCATCATCGTCGCCGGCGTGCCGCTCGGAACGCCGGGCGCGACCAACATGGTGCGCATCGCCTTTGTCGGATCGGATCTCGGCGAGCAGGCATAAGCGCAATCCGGCGAAAGCCTGCCCGGACCTGATCCGGGGTGGGAACCGGTTCGCCGCAAGATTGCGCGACAAAAAAGAATGAAAGCGCAGCGCGATCGAACCGCCTCAGATGTCGCGGCCTTCGACCTTCTCGGTCAGGGTCTTGATCAGATCCGGCACGCGCGGCAGCCGCGGATGGATCGCCAGCGCTTTACGATAAATCTCGAGCGCGCGCTTGTCGTCGCCGAGATCCTGCATGATGAGGCCGAGACCGGCGAGCGCGCCGAAATGGCGCGGCTCGCGCGCCAGCACCTGCCGGATGTCGGAGAGCGAACGTTCGTATTCCTTCTTCATGTAATAGGCGGTCGCGCGCCGGTTCCAGGCTTCGGTGTAATCGGGTTTGAGCTGGACAATCGAATCGAGCAGCTTGATGGCGAGGTCGAGATTCTCGCCGTCCATCGCCATCTTCACGCGGGTCATGAGAAGATTGGTGGTGTCGCTCTTGGACACCAGCCACAGCGCCCAGATGCGCTCCTCGATCGATTTGGAACTGTCCGCGTCGGGCGCGACCTTGAGCGCGCCGAACAGGAAATCGAGATTATTGGTGCGGTCGCCGCGCTGCAGGCGTGGCAGCTTTTTCGGCGCCTCGACCCAGCTGCCGGGTTCTGACACGGCCGGCCCGGCCGGAACGAGGATCGCTCCGCAGAGAGCGATTGCTGCAAGAAGACGGAATCGCAGGCTCATATGCATAGTCTGGCGCGCACCCGGCGCACCAGCAAGGTCAAAAGCGCATCACAATCCTGCGAAAAATGATGGTTTTCCAGCCAGAACCCCATGACGGGGGGCGGAAGCGGCAAACTAGCCTTGGCGGGCCTTGAAACGCTTCTGGGTCTTGTTGATGACATAGACCCGACCCTTGCGGCGGACCAGACGGTTGTCGCGATGCCGACCACGCAGGGACTTCAGGGAATTGCGGACTTTCATGGCGTAACCTTCAAGTTTCGCGCCGAAAACAGCGGAATGTGCCGGGAATTGCGGCGGAAACTAATTGCCGGGGTATGGCAAGTCAACGCCGAAGCTCCTGCAATATAAACGGCAAGGAAACGGCAAGAAAAAGCCCCGCTCCGGAGAGCGGGGCTCGCTGTTTCGCTCCCTGCGCCGTCCTCCGCGGACGGCTGAGGGCCCTTTAGCCCTTCGGGCAGAAGGGTTCGACGCACACCATCAGCGACGGGTACCACTTCCCGTCGAGGCCGCACCAGCTCATCTTGCACAGGCCGCCGGCGCAGGCGCCGGTCGTGTATTTCGGCGCGACGCAAGTCGCGGGCGCCGCTTTCTTCTTGGCCGCGAAGGACGGCGTCGAGAAGGACACAGCCGTGGCCGCAACCGCGGCAACGAGCACGAATTTCGAGATCGTCTTCAACATGGAATAGCTCCCCGCTTCATTGCAAAACCCGGTTGCAAAGAATTGCATAATGGCCTTTGCGCGACAAGCCGATCGGGGCCGCACTCCAGCCAAAACGCTTGGCTGGAATGCAGCTTAAGGACCGTTCAGGAATCGCGTTCCGAAATTTCCGGCGCAGGACGATCAGTCAACGCTTCAGCATTTGGGCGGACAAAATGTGCTGCCCTCGAAGCAGAAGCCGAGCGTCGGCGTCATGGTTCCGCTGCTGCTGCAGACTTGGACGTTGCACCATTTCGCGGCATTGCATGGGCCGGTGCAAAGAGCGCCTGCCGTGCAGGCCGGTTTCGCCGCCGCTTTCTTCTTCGCGGCGAAGGCCGGCTGCGACGCGATCAGGGTGAGCGCGGCAATGGCGGCCGCGAGCGAGACGATTGCGATCAGTCTGGTCATTCCGGTCATTGGGTTGGCTCCCCGTACGGATCGATCGATCCGATTCCGGAAGAATTACATGGCGAAAAAGCGCCCACAAGAAGCGGGCGGCCGCGCTCGGATTTGCGAGGATTACGGCGGGGTTCAAATGGTGGGCGCGACAGGGATCGAACCTGTGACCCCCTCCATGTCAAGGAGGTGCTCTCCCGCTGAGCTACGCGCCCGGTCCATTCGAGAACGGCCCCTATATCGGCTCTGGCGGGCCGAGGCAAGAATAGGCCGTAACGTCATCCGCCTGGCGAGCATATTCCCGGCCGGAACCGGCCAAGTCCTAGGCGGCCAGCAATTTCTGCACTTCGTTGACGAGGTCGCGCAGATGCACCGGCTTGGACAGAACCTTGGCGTGCTTGGGCGCCGCGGAATCGGCATTCAGCGCAACGGCGGCGAAGCCGGTAATGAACATGATCTTGATATCGGGATCGAGTTCGGACGCGCGGCGGGCGAGTTCGATGCCATCCATCTCCGGCATGACAATGTCAGTGAGCAGGAGTTCGAACGGTTCCTCGCGCAGACGCTGATAGGCCGACAAGCCGTTGTCGTAGGACACGACCTCGAAGCCGGCATTCTGCAACGCCTTGACGAGGAAGCGGCGCATATCGTTGTCGTCTTCGGCGAGCAGGATTTTCGGCAATTCTTCGTTCATCGGGCGACTATCTCACTCTACGCGCTAACGTCCCGTTACGGCTCGTGCCGGCCGAAAGACCTTAAGGCACGGCGCCGGACGTCCCGGCGAAAGCCTTCATTGCACTGTCGGAAGGACCCCCAAATCCCTCAAGGTCAACGTCCCTCAAGGTCGAATTCCCATTAGCCCGATGGCCGGTAAATAACGGGTGAAAACCGGGCCCTAAAGCCCGAAACTTCCACCCACATGGACAATCGGAGCCATAAAGGGATAGTGCATCTTATATGAGGTCTGCGCTAGCGTCCCGAATCCGGACTTTGCCCGATCTCGCGGCGCCATCGGCGGCGAATTCCGGATTCCAAGACACAGCGGCAACGCCATGATTCCAGTGTGGTTTTAGCTCAAGCAGCGCGATGAACACGGACGAAGAGCTCAATCCCCCCTTCGACGTCCTGGAGCCGGCGCATTGGCGCGGCCCGGTCCTGTTCAATTCGCCGCATAGCGGGCGGATCTATCCGCGCGAATTCCTTGCCGCGTCGCGGCTCGATCTTCCGACGCTGCGGCGTTCCGAGGATACCTTCGTCGACGAACTCGTCGCCGGCGTCGTGGAGCGCGGCTATCCGCTCATGCGCGCGCATTTCCCGCGCTGCTATGTCGACGTCAACCGCGAGCCTTACGAACTCGATCCGCGCATGTTCAACGGCCGCCTGCCCTCGTTCGCCAATACGCGCTCGATGCGCGTCGCGGGCGGGCTCGGCACCGTGGCGCGCGTCGTCGGCGACGCGCAGGAAATCTACGATCAGCGTATTTCCATCGACGACGCCCTGCAGCGCATCGAAAGTCTTTACAAACCCTATCATCGCGCGCTGCGCCGGCTGTTCGGACAGATCTACAAGGACTTCGGATCCGCGATCCTGATCGATTGCCACTCGATGCCGTCGGCCACCGCCTCGCGCGACGACCGCCCGCGCGCCGACGTCGTCCTGGGCGACCGCTACGGCACGTCCTGCGTCGCCACCGTGTCGGAGGCGGTGGAGGACACGTTGCGCCAGCTCGGCTACGCGGTCAGCCGCAACAAGCCTTATGCCGGCGGCTTCATTACCGAGCATTACGGCAATCCGGGCTCCGGCCTGCATGCCATCCAGCTCGAGATCAACCGCGCGATCTATATGGACGAGAAGCGCTACGAACGCGGAGCCGATTTCGAGCGCGTCGCGGCCGATCTCGAGACCCTGGCCGACCGCGTGGCGGAGATCCCGGCCGAGGAATTGCGCCCTTACCGCTCGGCGGCCGAATAGGCTCCGCGATCCGTTTTCTGCCTGCCTTATGCTGCATAGCAGCATCGCATTTCATGCAACCCGGCCGCCAGGCTTGAGCGGGGCGGATGAAGATTCGGCTTGGAGGGCGGCCGGCCGCGCCAGGCTCTTTCAGCGTCATGCCCGCCAGCAAGCCCGCAAACGTTGAAAAACCCAAGAAAAAAGGGCCGCTTGCAGAGCAAGCGGCCCAAGTCTAGGGAGGAAACGCCCAAGGAGGGCGGCGGGAATGAGCGAAGCTCATTGCCGCGCTGCAGCAATATCGCATCGCGCCGCACAAAAAGCAAGAGGGTATGTCAGTGAGCCTGACCTATCCACAGGGCTAACAATCCGGCCTGCGTCCGCTCTTCTCCCTCTCCGCGCAAGCCGGGAGAGGTCAGGGAACGAGTTCAGGCCTTTCGCCAAGGATCGTGCGCCCAGAGATAGGGGATGCAGGCGGCCAGTACAAACAGCGCCTGCAGGGCGAAGACCGCGCGATAGGCGTCGAGGGCATAGGCCCCGTTCTCGATCGGAAACTGGTTGATGACGAAGCCGGTGACTGTCTGCGACAGGAACGCGCCGCCCATTGTCCCCATGTTGAGAAGGGTCATGCCGCGTCCTGCGAGATGCGGCGGGAACAGCGACTTTCCGTGGGCGATCATCACCGGAGTATAGGCGGTGGCGGCGCCGATCGCGATGAACCAGACCAGCAGCCAGCCCGCCGGCAAAACACCAAAAAAAGCGACCACCGCCAGCGTAAGGGCGGTCAGCACCGCGCCGGAAAATACCGGAATTTTATAGCTGCGGAAAATCCGGTCGGTCGGTCCGTAAAGAAACGCCGCCACGATCTGCGCGACCACGGCGGCAAACAGCATGTCGCCGCGCTCGATCAATCCGTAGCCGTAGATATGTGTCAGATAAGGCCCGCCCCACAGGCCGACCACCAGCACGAAGCTGGAATAAGCCGCGAGGTGACAGAAGAAAAGCTGCCCCATCGACCGCACGCGCAGGGCCTGCCTCAATCCAGCGATGCTTTCGCGGATCGTTTCGTGATGCACGGCGTGTCCGGCAGCGGGCTCATCCTCGCGCACGGCCAGCGCAACCAGAATTCCGGCGAAGATCATCAGGCCTGCGATCGCGAGAAACGACGCGCGCCAGCCTATCGATGCGGCCGACCATGCCAGCGGGGCGGTGGCGAGCAGCGTTCCGAGCGTGCCGATCCCGAGCTGAAAACCGACCAGCGTGCCGAACCGTTCCGGCGGATAGCGCTTCGCGTACAGCGCCAGCGGCCCCATCAGATAGCAGCAGGAACCGGCCCCCATCAGGACGCGCGCCGCGATCAGCGTGCCCGGGTTCGTACCGATCGCGAACAGCACCGCGCCGGCCGTGGCGATCGCCGCGCAGACCAGCATGCAGATCTTCGCGCCATAGCGGTCGAGACAGACGCCGAGCGGAATCTGCGCGGCCGCGAAGGAAAAAAAGAAGGTACTGGACAGAAGCCCGATCTCGGCCGCCGACAGCGTCAGTTCGCGCGCGAGATCCGGCGCAATGACGCCGACCGAATTGCGCAAAAACTGGCTGACGACATAGATGCCGCCGAGCGTGGCGACCAGGATAACGGTCGCGCTCAATGGTATCGCAGGCCGCGCCACCGGTCCCGGTGGGGCCTTGCTTGGCATCGTCATGGACCCGGCTTCCTGACGCTTGATCGGTCGCGCCGTTTTCGTCGCATGCAAACACTTCTCCTGCAAGGTAACCGGCCGGTTACCCCCAAAGTTGCTCAACTTGCGACTCTTCGATAGGTGATCGCTCCGGGTCATTTGCAGGCAATACAATGACGGCCATCGATTTTGCGGCATTCGTCGACGAACTCGCCACCGTGTCCGGCGAAACGATCCGGCCGTTTTTCCGCACCACGCTCGGCGTCGACGACAAGGGCCCGGCCGGGCGCTTCGATCCGGTCACCGCCGCCGACCGCGCGGCGGAAGCCGCCATGCGCGCGATGATCAACGAGAACTTCCCCGCGCACGGCATCGTGGGCGAGGAATTCGGCAACGAACGCACGGATGCCGAATATGTCTGGGTGCTCGATCCGATCGACGGCACCAAGTCGTTCATCACCGGCATGCCGGCCTGGGGCACGCTGATCGCGCTCACCCGCAAGGGAGAGCCGGTCTACGGCATGATGCATCAGCCGTTCACGCGCGAACGCTTCACTGGCGACGGGACGGCCGCGAATTATCGCGGGCCGGCGGGCGATCGCGATCTGCATGTGCGCTCCTGCGCATCGCTGTCCGAAGCCATCCTGCTCACCACGAGCCCGCTGCTGATGAAGCCGAAGGACCGCGCCATTTTCGGCCGCGTCGAAGAGAAGGTGCGGCTGTCGCGTTATGGCGGGGATTGCTACGCCTATTGCATGCTCGCCTCGGGCCATGTCGATCTCGTGATCGAAACCGAACTCAATGCATTCGACATCGTCGCCCTGATCCCGGTCGTCACTGGCGCGGGCGGAATCATCACGTCGTGGGATGGCGGATCCGCGACCGCGGGCGGACGCATCATCGCCGCGGGCGACGCGCGCGTGCACAAGGCGGCGATGGAGATTCTGAAGGGCTGAGCTCGCTGCCCTCGGCTCTGGAAAGACGCGGTGTCGAGAAAATTCGCCAAGCGCCTTGCGTGGATCATACTAGCTGGAACGGCACTTTCGCTGTTTCTTCAGTTTACTGGCATCCTTGCGCATATCGTCAGTTATGCGTTCGGCTGAAGTGCCTACGCAAACAGCGGCGTGCCCGGCACGAAGGCGTCGAACGCCGCGAGGAATTGCGACCGGTAGCGGTCCTGCTCCATCAGCAATTCGTGCCTGGCGCCGTTCACGATCAGATGCGAGCCGGCGCGCAGCCGCAGGCCGAATTCTTCCGTTGCCAAGGTCGAGACGATCTGGTCGCGCCCCGCCGCCACCAGCACCATCGGCTGGCGTAAATTCGATGTGAAGCGCGGAGCTGCGAATTGATCCATGGCGTCGAACGCCGCCGCCGCCCAGCTGACGGTCGGCGCGCCGAGGCCGAGCGAGGGCCGCGCTTCCAGGACCGCGACCGTGCGCGCATGCCGGACCGGATCGGACGTCACTGGGTTGCCGACGAAGGACTGCGCCGCCATCACGGTCGCGTCGCCGCCCGGAACATAGGACGAGCCCATGCCGAACGCGCGCATGATCTTCACCATCGGCTGCGCGAAACGCGGATAGGTTTTCGTCGACAGGCCGATCATCGGGGCCGACATCACGATGCGGTCGAACCAGCGCTGCCCTTTGTAAGCCATGCGCAGCATCACGCTCGCGCCCATCGAATGCGCGATGGCGTAATGCGGCGCCGGACAATCCGGCAGCACGACTTCGCGCATGAAGACTTCGACATCCGATTCATATTCCGCGAAATCGCGAACGTGACCCTTGAACGGATCGGCTAAGGCGCGCTGCGAGCCGCCCTGCCCGCGCCAGTCGAGGATCGCCACGGCAAAGCCGCGCGCGCGCAGGTCGCGCACGGTCTCGAAATATTTCTCGACGAATTCGGCGCGGCCCTGGAAAATGCAGACCGTGCCTTTGCGTCCCGGCGGCGGCAGAAACCGCGCGAAGCGCAAGGATACGCCGTCCTTCGTCTTCAGCGTCCCGGCGATGGTTTCGTCGGGCACCGGATTGGCGGGAATGGAAACGAGGGTCATTGCGAGAGCCGGGGCCGCGGGGAGCGCGCGTTATAGAGTGCAATCCGGCAAAGTGGAAACCGGTTTGCCGGATCGGGCCCGGATCGTCCGCGACGCCGGCTCGGGCGCCGGGGCAACGGACAAGAGCCCCGGTAACCGGACGCCGGGACCTCACTCTTTTCAGGCCGTTTCCTGCCCCTTGAACCCGATTTCGCGCTTCCTACATTTTGTCCGTGCAGGCCCATCCGGGCTGCATCTTCGTGGGGTCCGGCCAAAAGGCGGACTTTCCGCATGTCGCTCACAATGGAGGATATGCCATGCGTTTTGATCTCACTCCCTTCCAACGTTCGACCATCGGCTTCGACCGTCTGTTCAGCCTGCTCGACCAGGCCGGCGGCCCCGAATCCGCTCCCACCTACCCGCCCTACAACATCGAGCGGACCGGCGAGAATGCCTACCGCATCTCCGTCGCGGTCGCGGGCTTCAGCCAGGACGAGCTCACGATCGAGCTCAAGGAAAACACCCTCACCATCCGCGGCGAGAAGCAGAGCAAGTCCGAAGAGAAAGCCGGCGAGA
>CAMDXM010000006.1 GCA_945878025.1 Pseudorhodoplanes sinuspersici
CCGCCGGCCGCCGGCGGCAAAATCGAGGTCGTCGCGCGCGCGCCCGACGCGCAAGGACACCGCCAGCCGCTCGACAGCACGCCGTGGAATCCGCGCGGCTATTGCAACAACGCGGCGCATCGCGTGCATGGGCGAACGGGTTGAGAGAAGCACGCAAGACGTGGATGGCCGGAATGACTCCGGCCATGACGGTTGAGATAGCTGCGCGTCTCTCTCGCCGTCATGGCCGGGCTTGACCCGGCCACCCACGTCTTGTTTTTTGGTGACGACAATACTGATCGGCGGAGTAGATCAACCCACCGGCCGTTCGTCGGCGATCACCTTGCCGTCATTCGGGAGACTCCCGGGCGCCACGATCCGCACGCCGCCCTTGAGCTTGGTGACCGATTGCAGGGTTTGCGCGATCGCGTCGGACAAGCCGCCGCCCGACGATCCGCATTCGGCATGCAACGTCATCGTATCCTGCTCGCCGTCGCGGCCGACCGAAAGGCGGATGCGGCCGAGCTCGGGGTGACGCTTGGCGACTTCGGCGATCTGCTCCGGCCGCACGAACATGCCTTTGACTTTCGTGGTCTGGTCGGCGCGGCCCATCCAGCCCTTGATCCGCCTGTTGGTGCGCCCGCAGGTCGAGCGGCCGGCCATGATCGCGGACATGTCGCCGGTCGCAAGACGGATCATCGGATAATCCGGACTGAACGAGGTCACGACCACTTCGCCGACATCGCCTTCGGGAACCGGATCGCCGGTGCCCGGACGCACGATCTCGACCAGGATGGTCTCGCTGACCACCATGCCTTCGCGCGCGCGCGTCTCGTAGGCGATCACGCCGGTTTCCGCGATGGCGTAGCATTGCAGCGCGTCGACGCCGCGGCCGGACAATTCCTGCCGCAGCGAGGGCGGCAAGGCGGCGCCGGAGACAAGCCCGCGTTTGAGCGAGGAGACGTCTTTGCCGGATTTCTGCGCGGTATCGAGGATCACTTTCAGAAAATCCGGCGTGCCGACATAGCCCGCGGGCCGGAGCTGCGCGATCGCCTCGACCTGCTGTTCGGTATTGCCGACGCCACCGGGAATGATCGGGCAGCCAAGCGCTTCCGCGCCGGCATCGAACATCCATGCGCCAGGCGTGAGATGATACGAAAAGCAATTATGGACGATGTCGCCCGCGCGAAAGCCGGCCGCGAACAGCGCGCGCGCGACGCCCGCGAAATCCTTCTCGTGCCCTTCGATCTCGAAAATCGGACCCGGCGACATCAGGATGCGCTTGGCCTTGCCGGGCGCGGTGACGTTATAGCCGCCGAAGGGCGGACTGTCCTTCTGCAGGGCGACGAGATCGGATTTTTTCAGGGTCGGCAGTTTGGCGAGCGCCGCGCGCGAAGTCACCGATTCCGGATCGATGCCGGCAAGATGCTTCGCCCAGCCGGGCGCTTTCAGCGCACGCGCGAGCGTCTGCGCGAGCCTTGCGAATTGATCCTGCTCGCGTTGCGCCGGATCGCGGGTTTCGAGGGAGTCGTAGTGATCTGCACTCATACCAAGGCCTATCTGATGTCATGGCCGGGCTTGTCCCGGCCATCCACGTCTTTGGTTGCTTCAAGTAAGACGTGGATGCCCGGCACAAGGCCGGGCATGACGGAGTTGGGTTGCTACGCCAGCCAGCGCTTGCGGCGCTTGTAATGCTTGCCCTCGCGGAACGACTTTCGCTTGCCGTCGGCGATGCCGAGATAGAATTCCTTCACGTCCTCATTCTCGATAAGCGACTTCGCGTCGCCGTCCATCACCACGCGGCCATTCTCGAGAATGTAGCCGTAGCGGGCGAATTTGAGCGCCATATAGGTATTCTGCTCGGCCAGAAGAAACGACACGCCTTCCTTCTCGTTGAGCGATTGCACGATGCCGAAGATTTCCTCGACGATCTGCGGGGCCAGCCCCATCGAAGGCTCATCGAGCAGGATCATCTTCGGGCGCGACATCATCGCGCGGCCGATCGCGCACATCTGCTGTTCGCCGCCCGAGGTATAGCCCGCCATCGCATGGCGGCGCTCCTTCAGGCGCGGAAAATACTGGTAGATCGCTTCGAGATCCTTCGCGATGGCCGCGCGGCCATCCTTGCGCGTGAACGCGCCGGTCAGAAGATTTTCCTCGATGGTGAGATGGCCGAAGCAATGCCGGCCTTCCATCACCTGCACGCAGCCGCGGCGCACGAGCTGATTGGGCGAGAGGCCCTGCACCTCCTGCCCCTCGAACACGATCGAACCTTTGGTGACTTCGCCGCGCTCGGATTGCAGAAGATTGGAAATCGCTTTCAGCGTGGTGGTCTTGCCGGCGCCATTGGCGCCGAGCAGAGCGACGATGCCGCCTTTCGGCACGTCGAGCGAGACGCCTTTAAGCACCAGAATGACGTGATCGTAAATCACCTCGATATTGTTGACCGTAAGGATCGCATCGGCTTTCGCGGCGGCCGAGGCTTTGGTCTGAACGGCGAGATTCATCTGGTCGCTCCGGAAAAAGCGCCTCTCCCCGCCTGCGCGGAGAGAGGCTTTGTTTCGAAAAGCCTTACGACGACTTGTCGCAAGGTTCCGTGCGCTTCGGCCAGCCGGCGTTCTTCGTGACGTAGTCGTCGGCGTCTTTTTCGAGCAACGGACGCACTTTGTCCTTCATGGGCGCGATCCAGTCGGAGATCTTCACCCACTTGGCGCCGTCCCATTGCTGCATATAGGCCGAGTGATGGCCATTATGGTCGGCACAGCTGACGTTAGTGATCGGCGCGCCGAAGCCCGACAGGCCGAGCTCCTTCCAGCGCGCTTCGGAAATCGTCAGCGACTCGAGACCGCGGCGGACCTCAGGACCGGCCACGACTTTCTTGCCGCTGAGCTTTTGCGCGTTGCGGATCGCTTCCGCGATCAGCACCGAGTTGTAGATGCCGCGATTGTAGAGATTTTCCGCGAACTTCTCCTTGTCGACCTGGCTCTTGCCGGTGTCCACGACGTGCTTCTTGATGTCCTTGAGCGCCGGATAGTTGTCGCCGATGCCGTTGATGTTGAGCGACAGATAGCCCTTGGCTTCCTTGCCGCCGCCGCGGGCGTCGTCATCGGAGCCGGACCACCAGATGCCGACGAAATGATCCATCGGATAGCCGTTTTCAGCGGCGCGCTTCACGGCGGTCGGGTTCATCGCTCCCCAGCCCCACATGATCATCCAGTCCGGGCGGTCGCGGCGCACGGACAGCCATTGCGCGGACTGGTCCTGCATTTCCTTGCCCGCCACCGAATATTCTTTCACGTTGAAGCCGTAATCCTTCGCGAACTGATTAAGCAGCGGAAGCGGCTCGCGGCCATAGCCGCTTTCGAGGAAGATGAATCCGATGGTCTTGCCCTTCAGCTTGTCGAGGCCGCCTTCCTTGCCGCCGATATAGCGGAAGATCATGGAGAGGCCGTCCCAATAGGTCGCGGGCGGATTGAAGATCCAGGGGAACTTTTCACCCACAGCCGAGGCCGAGAGACCATAAGCCATCGACAGGATCGGAATCTTGTCGACCGCGGCCTTCGGGATCAGTTGCAGCGTGATGCCCGTCGAATACGGATTGATCACGGTCGGGTTCTTGCCCTTGATCGACTCGTAGCATTCGACGCCTTTTTTGGTGTCGTAGCCGGTCTCGCATTCTTCGATGTTCAGCTTCACGCCGCCGATGCCGCCGTCACGCTCGTTGAGCATGACGAGATAGTCCCGCATGCCGTTGGCAAGCGGGATGCCGGAATTGGCGAACGGGCCGGTTCGGTAGGTCAAGAGCGGTACATAGATGCTGTCTTGAGCGTCAGCCTTCGTGGTCAGCGCGTCGACGCTCACCAAACCTGCGAAAGCCGCGCCAAGAATCAGATACTTGAGGCGCATTGTGTTTCTCCCTTTATTCGACCGGCTTTTTCACCAAGCCGGACTTGATGTGCCCCTTTTTGGGGGCAACCGCCTCCGGAGCCAGAGACTCCGGAAACGGAATTACGCAGAGTGTGCTCCCTCAATACGGATAGGGCCACACCCTCAATTTCTGTTTCGCGATCTGCCATAGCCGCGCAAGTCCGTGCGGCTCGACGATCAGAAAGAATACGATCAGCGCGCCGACAACCATGAAGGTGATGTGTTCGACGGTCGCGGCATGAACGGGGATGCCGAGATGGGGCGGCACGAAGCGCAGGACGATCGGCAGCATGAAGATCAGCGCCGCTCCGAAATACGAACCGAGCAGGCTTCCGAGGCCTCCGATGATCACCATGAACAGAATTGAAAAGCTCTGGTTGATGGAGAAAACGGTCGATTCCGCGCCGCCATACCAGAGAAAAACCAGCATCGCGCCCGCGACGCCGCAATAGAAAGACGACACCGCGAAGGCGAGCAGCTTGGTCGGCAACAGCCGAATGCCCATCAGCTCGGCCGCGATATCCATGTCGCGCACCGCCATCCACATGCGGCCGATGCGGCCATGCACGATATTGGAGGCGGTCCAGGTCATCGCAATGACGATGGTGAGCACGATCAGGTAGCGGGTCTCCGCCGTCGCATTTGCGCCGGTGACCGGGATGCCGAACAGCGTGCGGCTCGGGACTTCGATCGCCGCCGACGTATTGTAGTTATAGAGCCAGGGAATCCGGATGAAGCACCACTCGAGGAAGAATTGCGCCGCGAGCGTCGCCACCGCGAGATAGAACCCCTTGATGCGAAGCGACGGCAATCCGAAAATGATGCCGACGAGCGCGGAGAAGAATCCGGACGCGATGATCCAGATGATGATGTTCACGCCCGGAAAATAGGTCGTCAGCTTGTAGCAGGCATAGGCGCCGACGCCCATGAACGCGCCGGTGCCGAGCGACAGCAGCCCGGTATAGCCGGTCAGAATATTGAGCCCGATCGCGGCCAGCGTGAAGATCAGAAACGGAATCATCATCGCGTTGAGCACGAAGTCGTTCGCAGTCCAGCCCAGCACGTAAGCGGCGATCACGATAACGATGATACCGATGCGATCCTGCAGGATCGGGAAGATTGCCAGATCGCTCGCGTAGCTCGTTTTGTATTGTCCGACTTCGCGGTAGAACATCGATCGATCCTTATATGCGCTCGATGATTTTCTCGCCGAACAGGCCATGCGGCCAGAACAGCAAGAAGACCAGCGCGATGACGAATGCAAACCAGCTGTCGGTTCCGCCGCCGATCAGCGGGCCCCAATAGAATTCCGCGATCTTCTCGCCGACGCCGACGATCAGGCCTCCGACGATCGCGCCCGGGATCGAGGTGAAACCGCCAAGGATCAGTACTGGCAACGCTTTCAACGCGATGACATCGAGCGCGAAGGATACGTCCGAGCGCGCGCCCCACATGATGCCGGTGACGAGCGCGACAAGACCCGCCGCGAACCAGACGATCACCCAGATCTGCTCAAGCGATATGCCGACGGAGAGCGCGGCCTTGTGGCTGTCGGCGACCGCGCGCAGCGCGCGCCCGATACGCGTTTTCGAGAAGAAGACCGAAAGACAGGCGACCATGGCGGAGGCGATGATCGCGGCGGCGATATCGAGCTTCTGCAGGCTTACGATTCCGCCGAAAGCGGGAATGTTGATACGGCCCTTCGGCAGATAGAGCTCCTCGGTGATCATGATCTTCGGATCGCCGCCGAAAATCAGTTCGCCAAAGCCGATCAGGAAATAGGTCAACCCGAATGTCGCCATGAACAGGATGATGTCCGGCTGGTTGATCAGCGGCCGCAGGACAATGCGCTCGATGGACCAGGCCAGCGCGAACATCACGACGATCGTCAACGCAAGCGCGGCGAAGGCCGGCAGCCCGGCGGTATGCAGGCCGACAAGCGTCAGCGCCGCGAACACCACCATGATGCCCTGGGCAAAATTGAAAACGCCCGACGCCTTGAAAATCAGCACGAAGCCGAGCGCGATCAGCGCGTACAGCATTCCGCCGACGAGACCCTCCCACAGGGTCTGCACCAGCAGATCCGGCGCCGCGACCATCTGCGCGAACGGATCGATCAAGACTTTATAGAGAATGTCCATCGTTCCTCAATGCGCCACGCCGAGATAGGCGTCGATGACGGCCTGATCCTGTTTGACGTCCTCGGGCGTGCCGTCGGCGATCTTGCGTCCGTAGTCGAGCACGACCACGCGATCGGACAGATCCATCACGACGCCCATGTCGTGTTCGATGAGCGCGATCGTTGTGCCGAAATGCTGGTTCACGTCGAGAATGAAGCGCGACATGTCTTCTTTCTCTTCCAGATTCATGCCCGCCATCGGCTCGTCGAGCAGGAGCAAATCCGGCTCCATCGCGAGCGCGCGAGCGAGTTCGACGCGCTTCTGCAAGCCGTAGGGAAGACGCCCGACCTGAACTTTCCGGATGTGTTCGATATGCAGGAAATCGATGATCTCCTCGGCGCGCAGGCGGTGCTCGACCTCTTCCTTCATCGCCGGGCCGAAACGCAGCATCTGCCAGAACAGGCCGCGCTTCATGCGCAAAGTGCGGCCGGCCATGATGTTGTCGAGCGCGCTCATGCCGCGGAACAAGGCCACGTTCTGGAAGGTGCGCGCGATGCCACCGGCCGCGGCGTCGTGAGGGCGCATTTTCGAGCGGGTCTGCCCGCGGAAGGTGATCTTGCCCCTCTGCGGCGTATAGAATCCGTTGATGACATTGAGCATCGAGGTCTTGCCGGCGCCGTTCGGGCCGATGATCGCGCGGATCTCTCCTTTGCGGATATCGAACGACACGTCGCGGATCGCGTGCACGCCGCCGAACGACAGCGAGACATTCTCGACCGCGAGCAGCACTTCTCCGGCGGCGATGTCGGACTGGCTCGGCGCCCTCATGCGGCTTTCCCCATCGCATTCGGGACCGGAACGGTTTTCATGTCGACGATTTTCACGCGCGCGGCAATCACGCCCTTGCGGCCGTCTTCGAAAGTGACCTCGGTGCGGATGTCGGCCTCTTTCGAGCCGTCATAGAGGCCGTTCACCAGCGAATTGTAGCGCTCGGCGATGAAGCCGCGCCGCACTTTTTGCGTGCGGGTCAATTCGCCGTCATCCGCGTCGAGTTCCTTGGGCAGAATGAGAAAGCGCTTGATCTGCGCGCCCGCCATCGGGCCTTCCTCGACCAGCGAACGATTCACCTCGTCGACATGCTTCTCGATCATCTCGTAGACGCGGGGGTGATTGGCCAGTTCCTGATACGAGCCGTAAACCACGTTGTTCCGTTCGGCCCAGCTTCCGACCGCGACCAGATCGATATTGAGCATCACCGCGACAAAGTCGCGCTTGTCGCCATAGGCGACCGCTTCCTTGATGTTCGGATAGAACTTCAACTTGTTCTCGATATATTTCGGCGCGAGCAGCGTGCCGTCGTTGAGGCGGCCGACATCCTTGGCGCGGTCGATGATTTTCAGATGCCCGGTCTTGGGATCGAAGAAACCGGCGTCGCCGCTTTTGACCCAGCCGTCCGGCGTCTTCGTCTCCGCGGTTTTCTCCGGGTCCTTGTAATAGCCGAGGAAAACGCCGGGCGACCGGAACATCACCTCGCCGTTGTCGTCCACTTTCACCTCGACGCCGATATTGGGCTTGCCGACGGTATCGGCGTAGATTTCGCCGTCCGGTTGCGCCGTGATGTAAACGGACGCCTCGGTCGAGCCGTAAAGCTGCTTCAGATTGATGCCGAGCGAACGGTAGAACTTGAAAATCTCCGGCCCGATCGCCTCGCCCGCGGTATAGCCGACCCGGATCCGGGACAGGCCATAACGGTTCTTCAGCGGCCCGTAGACCAGGATCTCGCCCAGCCAATAGATCAGGCGCGCGCCGAGCGGCACTTTTTCCTTGTTGAGGATTTTCTCGCCCCATTTGCGCGCATGGCCGATGAAAAAATTGAACATGCCGCGCATCAAGGGGCCGGCGTCTTCCATCCGCACCATGGTCAGCGTCAGCAGGTTTTCGTAAACGCGCGGCGGCGCGAACGCGTAAGTGGTGCCGACCTCGCGCCTGTCTTCCACGACGGTCTCGCCCGATTCCGGACAATTGACGCAGAAACCCGCGACATAGGATTGCGCGAACGAGAAGATATGGTCGCCGACCCAGGCGATCGGCAGATAGGCGATCACTTCCTCGTTCTCGCCGAGATGGTCGAAGAGATTGCCGTTGCGCGCCGAGATCAGGACATTGTCCTGCGTCAGCATCACGCCCTTGGGCCGGCCGGTGGTTCCCGATGTGTAGAGGATGATGGCGAGGTCGCCGCCTTTTCCTTCCGCGACCGTCTTCTCCCAACGCTCGCGCATGGCGGGATCTTCCAGCCTCTCGCGCCCGGCCTTGATGACATCGTTGATCCAGGTCAGCCGCGAATGATCGTAGTCGAGCAAACCGCGCGGCTCGTCATAAATGAGATGGGTGAGTTTCGGCACCCGCTCGGAAATCGAGAGGATCTTGTCGACCTGCTCCTGGTTCTCCGCGACCGCGACGGTGACCTCGGCATGTTCGAGCACGTAAGCCATTTCGTCGGCGACCGAGTCGGCATAAAGCGGCACCGGAACTGCGCCGAGCGCCTGCGCCGCGCAGATCGCCCAATAGAGACGCGGCTTGTTGGCGCCGATGATGGCGATCTTGTCGCCGCGCTTGATCCCCATGGACTCGAGGCCGGCGGAGAAAGCGCGCACTTCTTCGAGGACCTGCGACCAGGTCCAAATCTGCCAAATGCCCAGATCCTTGTGGCGCAACGCCGGTTTGTCGCCGCGCACGCGCGCATTATGGATCAGAAGCTTCGGAAAGGTGTTCGCCTCGGCGGCGGCCTTATTCGCCACGTCGCCGTCCTCCCTATGTTTTAGGCCGCGCGTTGATCGCACGTACCGTTTCCTGCCGCCTTTTGACGGCTTTCCCTGGAATTCTCTTTATACATCAAACCGCAGACACAAGCCCTCCGCAAGTTACGACTTGACAGACAGGACGCGGCTTTGTTCGGTATGGGTGCCGGGCTGTTTGCCTGACGGTGCCCCCGGCACTTGCGCCACAATCGGATTTTTGCAGGCCATTTCGCGGCGCGGAATGAGCGCGCTCGATCGCACAAAGCCGTGATCGCGCGATGTGGTTAATCGCCAAAATTCCGAAGACGCTCGAGATTGAGCACGGTTAGGCCGTTGCGCTCGACGAGCAACAGCCCCTTGGCCTCCAGCGTCTGCAGGCTCTTGTTGGTCACCGGCCTGGACAACCCCGACAGCAATCCGATCTCTTCCTGGCTGATGTCGAGATGCATATCCGCCTGCGGGTACAGCACCGGGTTGAACAGCCAGGCGATGCTGCGCGCGAGACGCGCGGTCGCATCGAGCGAGCGATCATACTCGACCAGCGCGATAAATTGTCCCAGCCGCTCGTTGAACTGGCGCACGAGGTAGCGGTTGAACGCTACGCTGTTCTCGAACAGCCAGTTGAAGGTCGGACGGTTCATGAAGGCAAGGCGCGTCTCACGCAGAGCCACCAGATCATAATGGCGAGGCTCGTTCTTGAGCAGACTGCCTTCGCCGAACCATCCGCCGGCGCGGATGCCCGCGAGCGTTACGGTCTTTCCGGAATGCGATGTGGTCGAGAGCTTCATCAGGCCGGATGCGATGCCGGTCCATGCGTCGAGACGGTCGCCGCGGTGGCAGACATATTCGCCCTGCGAGAACGATTTTTCGATGATGCCTTTGCGGATACGCTCGATTTCATCGCTGCTCAGATCGCGTGACCACGGCGCGATTTTTCTTAAATAGTCTGGTTGGATCACGGGTGCCGTCCGGGTCTTGCGCGCAACACGATCATCGCCGTCAGTATGGCTGTGAAACGCTTCTCCGCTCAAGCCGACGCGAAGCAGACTGGTCCGACAAAACGCTGCTATTCGGCGGCTTTCATCATCGGCTCGGCGTCCGAGCGCAGCTGCTCGAGCAAGGCGGCCTCATCGGCCTTTGCCGCTACGAGATGCCGCGCCTTGACGTGGCCAAACCCCCGGATTTTTTCCGGAATGGCGGCGAGGCCGACCGCGATGGCGTGATTGCCCGGCGTCAGGCGGCTCATGATCTCGCCAAGCATCGCCTCGTAATCGCCGATCAGCTTGCGCTCGGTGCGGCGCTCATGGCTGTAGCCGAACGGATCGAATGGGGTGCCGCGCAGGAATTTGAAACGCTTCAACACGGCAAACGCGGTCAAAACCCACGGCCCATAGCTCGCCTTCCTCGATTCGCCCGTCGTCTTGTCGGTTTTCGCCAGCAGGGGCGGCGCAAGATGGAATTCGAACCGCAGCTGGTCGCCCTCGAACGTTGATGCGATCTGCTTGCGGAACGACTCGCCGGTGTAAAGACGCGCGACCTCGTATTCGTCCTTGTAGGCCATCAGCTTGAAGAGATAGCGGGCGGCGGCTTCGGTCAGCGCCGTCTGGCCGGGCGCCTTGGCTTCCTCGGTGAGTTTCACGCGGCTGATGAGATATTGGTATCGGCGCGCATAACGCGCGTCCTGATAATCATGCAGGAAAGCGACGCGGCGCGCGATGGTCTCATCGAGCGTCTGGGACAGACGGCGATTGTCGTCCCGGCTTCCGGCCGCGGGAGCGATCAGCTTTTCCACCTCGGCCGTATCGAGCGCGGCGCGGCGTCCCCAGCGGAACGCGGACTGGTTCATCGCCACGGCCTCGCCGTTCATCTCGATCGCTTTTTCGATCGCTTCCGCTGAAAGGGGAATCGCGCCCTTCTGGAAGGCATAGCCGACGAGGAAGATATTGCTTGCGATCGAATTGCCGAGCAAAGCGGTGGCGAGCCGGGAGGCATCGATGAAAGACACATTGTCGCGGCCGGCGGCCGTCACGATGGCGCGCTTGAGGCGTTCGGTCGGAAGCGAGAAATCGGCGTTGCGCGCGAAATCTCCCGGCAGGAATTCGGCGGTGTTGGCGACGATTTGCGTCGAACCATGCTTGACCGCGGCCAGCACCTTCTTGTTTCCGGCGACCACGAGATCGCCGCCGAGAACGAGATCGCAGCCGCCCGCCGCCATGCGGATCGCATGGATGTCGTCCGGCTTGTTGGCGATGCGGATGTGGCTATAGACCGCGCCGCCCTTCTGCGCGAGCCCGGCCATGTCGATGATGCCGACACCCTTGCCTTCCAGATGCGCGGCCATGCCGAGCACGCCGCCGATGGTGACGATGCCGGTGCCGCCCACGCCCGTGACAATGATGCCATAAGGCGCGCCGATCGCCGGCAGCTTCGGCTCCGGCAAGGCCGCGGCGTCGCCGCCCACTGCGATTCCCTTGCCGCGTTTCGGCTTGCCGCCATGCACCGTAACGAAAGACGGGCAGAAGCCCTTCACGCAGGAATAATCCTTGTTGCAGCTCGATTGGTCGATAACGCGCTTGCGGCCCCATTCGGTCTCGAGCGGCTGTACCGACACGCAATTCGATTTCACGCCGCAATCGCCGCAGCCTTCGCAGACGAGTTCGTTGATGATGACGCGCTTGTCGGGATCGGGGAAAAGCCCGCGCTTTCTGCGCCGGCGCTTCTCGGCGGCGCAGGTCTGATCATAAATGAGCATCGTGGCGCCGGGGATCGCCGCGAGTTCTCTTTGCACCTCGTCGAGGTCGTCGCGGTGATGGATCGTGATCCCGCGCGGCCAGTCGGTATCCTTCGGATATTTCCACGGCTCGTCGGTGACGACGGCAACGCGCCTGGCGCCTTCGGCTGCGACCTGGCGCGCGATCTGCGGCACGGTCAGCCCGCCGTCATTGGCCTGCCCGCCGGTCATGGCGACCGCGTCGTTGAACAGGATCTTGTAGGTGATGTTGACGCCCGCCGCGATCGCCGCGCGGATCGCGAGATAGCCCGAATGATTATAGGTGCCGTCGCCGAGATTCTGGAACACATGCTCGCGCCTGGAGAACGGCGCTTCGCCGATCCAGTTGGCGCCCTCGCCGCCCATCTGGGTGTAGCCCTCGGTCGAACGGTCCATCCATTGCGCCATGTAATGGCAGCCGATGCCGGCATAGGCGCGCATGCCTTCCGGCACCACCGTCGACGTATTGTGCGGGCAGCCGGAGCAGAAATAGGGAATGCGCTGCGCCACCTCCTGGATTTCGCGCAACGCGTGCTGCGCCTGCTTCAGGCGCGAAACCTTCTGGGCGACGCCGTCGTGATGCGCATTGGCGAGCACGCGCTCGCCGATGGCGATCGCGACCTCGTTCGGATCGAGCGCACCCTTGGCCGGGAACAGCCATTCGCCGCGCTCGTCCTTCTTGCCGATGCAGACCGGCTGATGCGCGGTGCCGTACAGCTCCTCGCGCACCTGCACTTCGATGAGCGAGCGTTTTTCCTCGACCACGATGATGAGATCGAGGCCCTTGGCGAAATCCATCAATTCCTGGCGGCTGAGCGGCCATGGACAGCCGACCTTGAACAGCCGGATGCCGATATCGTTGCAGGCGACTTCATCGATGCCGAGTTCGTCGAGCGCCTGGCGCACGTCGAGATAGGCCTTGCCGGTGGTGATGATGCCGATTTTCGCGTTCGGTCCGCCCGAGGTCACGATGCGATTGAGCTTGTTGGCGCGGATGAAAGCCAGCATCGCGTCGCGCTTGTAATCGTACAGCCGCGCTTCCTGGCCGAGGATGGAATCGTTCAGGCGGATATTCAGCCCGCCGTCCGGCATGACGAAATCGTCGGGCGTCACGATCCGCACGCGGCCGAGATTGCCGTCGATCACGCCGGTGGATTCAACCGTCTCGTGCATGCATTTGAGCGCGGCCCAGACGCCGCAATAACGCGACATCGCAAAGCCGTATAAACCGTAATCCACAATCTCCTGCACGCCGGCGGGATTGAGGATCGGGATCATCACGTCGACGAAATGATATTCGGACTGATGCGCGGTGGTGGAAGATTCCGCGGTGTGGTCGTCGCCCATCAAGGCCAGCACGCCGCCATGTTTGGAGCTGCCGGCGAAATTGGCGTGCCGGAATACGTCGCCGGTGCGGTCGACGCCGGGGCCTTTGCCGTACCACATGCCGAACACGCCATCGAACTTGCCTTCGCCGCGCAGCTCCGCCTGCTGCGAGCCCCACAAAGCGGTGGCGGCGAGATCCTCATTGAGGCCGGTCTGGAACTTGATGTCGGATTCCGCGAGCTTGCGGCCGGCGCGGAAGAATTGCTGGTCGAGCCCGCCGAGCGGAGAACCGCGATAGCCGGTGACATAGCCCGCCGTGTTGAGGCCCGCGCGCCGGTCGCGCTCCTTCTGCATCAGGCACATGCGGATGATCGCCTGATACCCGGTCACGAAAACCGGGCTCTTGGTCAGGTCGTATTTGTCATCGAGATCGACGTGCCGAAGGCTCATTACGCCCCACTCCGCGGCTTCCTTCGCCGGATTGCGCCCTAATGTGCGTTACCCGTGACAACATCGCCAGAGGCTGGTTTGTCCCTACAAGACAGTGTGATTGGCAAATATGTCAGTAATGCTGACACTAACCCCGGCAACGGTCAATTTCGTTTTGGATGCCGTCAAAAGAAGGTTTATTTCGGCGGCCCATCGAACCGCGACATTTGGCGCAACGCACCAACAGAAGGCCGCCTATGACTGCCCACCACAGGGCAATGCTTGCTCTCGTTCGGACCGGCACGTCGCTCGCGGGGCGACAAGCCGTTTCGCTGAATTACGGCCTAGGCATACGCCATGCGCGGCTTCGGCAGGCGCAGCAGCAGCCAGACCGCGATCACGAGATTGAGGATGTTCGAGATGAAGCCGACAGCGAAAGCCACGCGGTAGGACGCGGTCAGATCGAAGATCCAGCCCGCCGCCCATCCGCCCAATGCCATTCCGACGACGCTGATCGCAATGACCACCCCGACGCGCATGCCTGCCTCCTGCGGCGGGAAATATTCGCGCACGATGATCGCATAGCTCGGCACGATGCCGCCCTGGAACAGGCCGAACAAAATTGAAATGATATAGAGCGAAGAGAGCCCGTCGAAGCTGAAGTAAAGCGCGAGCGCGACCGCCTGCATCATCGAGCCGATCAGCAAGGTCGGCAAGCCGCCGAACCGGTCGGCGATGAATCCGGATGCGAGCCGGCTCACGATCCCGAAGCCGAGCATGAGCGTAAGCATTTCCGCGCCGCGCGCGACGCCGTAGCCGAGATCGCCGCAATAGGCGACGATGTGAACCTGCGGCACCGCCATCGCCACGCAACACAGGAATGCGGCGACGGAGAGCAAGACATGCAGCATGCCAAGCGACATGCCGATATCGGCCCTGGCGCTGGATGCGCGCGCGGACGCCGCGGCGGCCTCATGCGCAGGCAAGCGCCGCCGCAAGGCGAGCGACAACGGCACGATGAGGCAAAAGCAAAGAAGTCCGACAACGATATGGGTCGGACGCCAGCCATAAGCCACGACCGCCTTCTGAGTCAGGATCGGCCACAGCGTGCCGGCGAGATAATTGCCGGATGCGGCGATGCCGACCGCGATGCCGCGCCGGCGCAGGAACCAGTGCGAACAATCCGCGATCAGCGGCCCGAACATCGATGCAACGCCGAACCCGATCAGGAAATGCGCGAGAGCGAAGATCCACAGACTGGGCGCGAGGCCAGCGCAGAGATATCCGAGCGCGATTGACACGGCCCCAAGCATGAGCGGCCGCACGATGCCAAAACGGTCGGCAAGCCACCCCATCGCGATATTGCCGGCGCCGAAGCCGATCATGGTGAAGGTGAAGGGGAGCGAAGCATCCGCGCGCGGCGAGCCAAATTCAGCCTGCACCGTCGGCAGAACGACGACGACCGTCCACATGCCCGCGCTCCCGAGCGTGCTGATCAACAGCGCGATGGAGAGACGCAGCCACGAATAGGAGGAATCGAGCGGCGAGCCCGATGAGGCAGTCCCGGCATTCATTCGGATCATTCTATGTGTCGAAGGGATTTAAGGGAAACAACCTTTATGAATGAGTCGTATCGTCTGCGGACATGGCTCCTCAAATGTCATGCCCCGTGCAGGCGGGGCATCCAGCGTTTGGGAAGAAGAGACGAGCACGGCCATGACGACGGGAGATAAAGTGCGCATCTCTAACAACGTCATGGCCGGCTTTATGCCGGCCATCCACGTCTTGCTTAACGGCGCGCCCTCGGTTGAGGACGACGGGTTCACACGTCCCAGCGCCAGAAATCGGAACCCTCTTCCCGCATGAAGCGCGCCAGCACCATCTTGTGCACCTCGGACGCGCCGTCGACGAGCTTCGCCGCGCGCGCCCAGCGGTAAATCCATTGCAGCACCGTGTCTTTCGAATAGCCGCGCGCGCCGTTGAGCTGGATTCCGACATCGGCGGCCATATGCAGCGTGTCGGCGACATGGATTTTCGCCATCGACACTTCCTTGCGGGCGCGGTCGCCGGATTCGAGCTTCCAGGCCGCGTACATGGTGAGCAGGCGTCCGATCTGGATCTGGTGCGCGACCTCGCCGAGCTTGATCTGCACGCTTTCGCGGTCGGCGAGCTTGATGCCGAAGCCCTCGCGGTCCTTCACATAATCCTGCGCGATCTCCATGCAGCGCTTGGAGAGGCCGAGCCAGCGCATGCAATGCGTGAGGCGCGCGGGGCCAAGCCGCGTCTGCGTCATCTTGAGGCCGTCGCCGATGCACATGAAAACGTCTTCTTCGGGGATTTCGAGACCGTCGAATTTCAATTCGCAGGTCCCGCCATGCTCTTCGGGGCCAAGCGTCGGAATGCGCCGCACGATGCGCCAGCCGGGCTGGTCCTTGTGAAACAGAAACGCCGTGAGCCCACGCCTTTTGTCGTCCGAAGTGCGCGCAACGACGATGAAATGCGAAGCCGCCGCCGCGCCGGACGTGAACCATTTATGGCCGGTGATGACCCACTTGTTTCCTTTCTTCTCCGCCCTGGTGCGGATCATCGAAGGGTCGGAACCGCCGCCGGGATGCGGCTCGGTCATGGCGAAGGAGGAGCGCACTTTTCCCTCGACGATCGGGCGCAGCCATTTTTCCTTTTGCGCGGGCGTCCCGACCTTGGCGAGCACATTCATGTTGCCGTCATCGGGCGCCTGACAATTGAACGCGCTCGGACCGAAAATCGAACGGTTGGCCTCTTCGTACATCACCGCCCAGGACGTGATCGGCAATCCCATGCCGCCATATTCCTTCGGCGATTGCGGCGCCCAGAGCCCCGCCTTCCTCGCCTTGACGCGCACGCCTTCCAGCACGTCGAGGCGGATATTCTCGTATTCGTCGTAGTTCGCCGGATCGCTTTCGAGCGGAATGATGTGCTCGTCAACGAATGAGCGCGTGCGAAGGCGCAGGCTTTCGAGTTCCGGTGAGATTTTGAAATCCATAACTCTATTCCCTCAACGCAGCTGCACGGTTTGCCCGCCATCGACCACCAACGTCGAGCCGGTGATGAACGCACCGGCTTTTGACGCCAGCAGCAACAGCGCGCCATCGAGATCGCCAGTCTGGCCGAAACGCCCCATCGGGATCGCGCGCTTGATGTCCTGACCTTTGTCGCTCGACAGGAACTCGTCATTGATCTCGGTCACAAACCAGCCGGGCGCGATCGCGTTCACCCGCACATTCCTGGAAGCAAGCTCGATTGCCAGCGCCTTTGTGACCTGCACCACCCCGGCTTTGGCGACGGCATAGGCTGCGACGCCCTTGCTCGCGCCGAGCGCCAACACCGAGGCGATATTGACGATCGCGCCGGTCTTGTTCGCGGCAATCATGCGCCTGGCACCCTCCTGCGACCAGAAGAACACCGCATCGAGATTGGTCGAGAGTACGCTGCGCCAGGTCTCTTCGCTCAATTCCATGGCGCGGTCGGTATGCGCGATGCCGGCATTGTTCACGAGGATTGTGACCGTGCCGAATTCCTTTTCGGCGGCATCGTAGGCGCGCGTCATCGCCGCCCGGTCGAGCACGTCGGCCTCGATGGCGATGGCTTTTCCGCCCGCCGCCTCGATCGTCTTCTGGAGCGATCGCAGCCGCTCCACGCGGCGCGCGACGAGGGCCACCTTCGCGCCATTCGCCGCCAGCACCCCGGCGAAACGCAGCCCGAGCCCGCTCGACGAGCCGGTCACCAGCGCCACCTCGCCGGTGAGATCGAACATGTCATTGGCTTTCATCGCGGCATCCATCCCGGGAATTTGTTCTTTCATTTTCCTTAGACGAGTTGTCAGCCGCCATAAAGGGCGCGCGGCAAGGCGGTCGCAAGCGCGGGCAAGAACCACAGCACCACAAGGCACAGAAGCTGGATCGCAACAAAAGGAATGATGCCAATGTAGATATGCGCGGTCGTGACCTCCGGCGGCGCGACGCCGCGCAGATAGAACAAGGTCGGGCCGAGCGGCGGGTGCATGTAGGAGGTCTGCAGATTGACCGCCATCATGACGCCGAGCCAGACCGGATCGACGCCGGGCATGCCGAGCAGAACGGGCGCCACGATCGGCACCACGACGAAGATGATTTCGAAGGCGTCCATCACAAAGCCCAGAAAGAACATCGCAATCATCACCGCGAAGACCGCGCCGGCCGGTCCTCCTGGCAAATTATCCAGCGAGCGGTGAACCAGATCGTCGCCGCCGAGCCCGCGAAACACGAGACTGAACAATGTCGCGCCGATCAGGATGACAAAGATCAGGGTGGTGATCTGCGCGGCCTTGATCGCGGTCGGGCCGATGATTTCGGAGAGCCTGGCCTTGCGGGCGGCGAGCAATATCGCGCCGACCGCGCCGATGGAGGCGGCTTCCGTTGGCGTCGCGATGCCGCCAAGGATCGAACCCAGCACCGCGAGAATCAGAAGCAGCGGCGCGACCAGCACTTCGGCGAGCTTTCGCGCCATCGCAAAGCCGACTGGAGCCGCCGGATCGGGCGGCATCGCGGGCGAGGATTTCGGGAAGAAGATCGCCATCGCGATCAGAAAGAAAATGTAAAGCAGCACAAGCGCGAAGCCGGGAACGATCGCGCCAGCGAAGAGGTCACTCACCGACACCGTCTTCGGCGCGAAAATTCCCTTCGAAAGCTGCGCCGACTGATAGGCGTTGGAGAGCTGATCGCCGAGCAGCACCAGCACGGTCGCGGGCGGAAAGATCTGCGCGAGGGTCGCGGTGGCGGCGACCGTTCCAGCCGCGAGCCGCTTGTCGTAGCCGAAACGAAGCATCGCCGGCAGCACGATCAATCCCATGGTCACGACCGTGGCGCCGACCACACCCTTGGCGGCGGCGAGCAGCACGCCGACGATCACGACCGAAATGCCAAGGCCCCCGCGCAGCGGGCCGAACAGCCGCCCCATGGTCTCGAGCAGATCTTCCGCGATGCGCGAGCGCTCCAGCATCACGCCCATGAAGATAAAGAGCGGAATCGCGAGCAGCACCTCGTTGGTCATCACGCCGAATACGCGCTGCGGAAACGCGCCAAGGAATGTCAGGTCGAACACGCCGAGGAGATGCCCGAACAGCGCGAAGGCAAGCGACACGCCGCCGAGCGTGAACGCCACCGGATAGCCCGCCATCAGCGTGACGCAGACGGCGGCGACCAGCGCGATGGCCAGGATTTCGGGAAGCGTCATGAGCCGGGCCGGGCCGTGAGCGCATGCGCCGCGCGGATGGCCTGCGCGACGCCTTGCAGCGCGAGCAACAGGGCAAAAACAGGAATGAGCGTTTTCAAAAAATAGACCAACGGCAAGCCGCTGGTCTCGCGCGAGCGCTCCAGGATCGCCCAGGAACGCGCGACATAGGGCAGAGATAGTATAAGAAGCGAGAGCGCGAACGGGATCAGCAGGAAGAGCGCGCCGAGAAGATCGACCAGCGCTTTGCGGCGCGGCTGCGCATCGGCATAGAAAATATCCACCCGCACATGCCCGTTTTCGCGAAGCGTCCATGCCGCCGCCAGCATGAACAACGCCGCATGCGCGTACAGGATCGATTCGGTGAGTTTGGCGGAGCCCGTTCCGAACCCGTAGCGCATCAGCACCACGGCGAATTGCGCGAGCACGATGAAGAGACACAGCCACGCCGCGGCGCGGCCGATCAGCGTGGTCAGGCGGTCGATCCGGTCGGCCAAGGCGGTCATGCCGCCATTATAGCCGCTTCAGCCCGCGCGACCGAAGAGAATACGCCGCGTCAGATTCCCATGCGCTCGCTGGCCATATATCCGGCCAGCAATGCGAGGCCAAAGACCAGCACAAGCGCGGCGGCGCCGACTTCGATGCCGCGCATGATCAGTTCGCCGCCGCCCGAGCGCGATGCGGCGAAGCGGCGCGCGAATCCTTGCGCGTGAACGGCGAGCGTCGCGAGCGTCGCCACCGTGATCGCGGTGCCAAGCCCCATGATGAAGGTCGCGGCGACGCCGCCCCAGAACAGGCCCTGCGCCAGCGTGTACACGAGAATGAGGATCGCGCCCGAACACGGCCGCAAGCCCACCGCGAAAATCGCAGTCAGGCCCCGTTTCCAGCCGCCGGCGCCGCCGAGCTCGGACGGTTCGGGGCCATGCGAATGTCCGCAATGCTCGTCGTGAACATGGCCCTCGTCATGCGAATGATCATCGCGATGGCTCGCATGCGCGTGAGAATGCGAGTGACTATGAGCGTGATCGTGGCCGGCATGCGCATGAGAATGGGCATGAGCGTGTGCCTGACCATGCGAATGATCGTGTCCATCGCCTGCGCCTCGCAGCGCCGCGATAAAGCCCCGCCCCTTCGTCCATAACAATCGCGCGCCCAGAAGCGCGATCAGCGAATAACTGACAACCTCGATATACCAGACGGTGTTATCCATCATCCTCTTGGTCGCGCCGAGCAAAGCCGCCGCGATGCCAACGATCAATACGGCGACCAGCGCCTGCAGAAAAGCGGATGCAAACGAGAGAACGATTCCACGGCGCCAGGTTTCGTCATTGGCGACGAGATAGGACGAGATCACCGCCTTGCCGTGGCCGGGACCCGCGGCGTGAAAAATTCCATATGCGAATGCGAGGCCGAACAAGGCGTAGAGCGCGGTGTCGTCGGTCTTCGCCGCGCGGATGCTTCCGGACATGGCGCGATAATATTCGGCCTGTTTCGCCAGTAGCCAATTTGCAAATTCGACCCACTTGGCGAGCAGCCAAGCGAAGATGTTGTCGGGCGGCACAGTCACGTCGCCCGGGATGGCTGGTATTTGCGGGCGCGGCGCGCCGAACGGGCCGGTTTGCGCCAGCGCGTCGTTGAGAACGCCGGAGACGATCAGCACGCACATCGCGCCGGCCCCGATGAGGAGCCATAGCGCCGCGCATTTTTTTACGGACATTTGACGGCGATCTTGTTGGCGTAGAGCGCGCCGATCTTGCTGCTGTCGGGATTGCTGCTGAAGAAGGACTCGCTTAACCGTTTGCCTTGCGGCGTCGTGTCGCCGGGCTTGCTCACATCGAGCTTGCACTGCCCGGGCGTTCCCGCGAGCTTCACCGGATCCTTGTCCTTGTCGTCGAAGCTGAAGTCGATGAAATAGGACGGATCGTAGATCTCAAAAGCGATCGCCTGCGCCTTGGCCGGAGATTTCACCGGCAGCGTGAAATGCAAGGTGAGAACCGAATCCTTGAATTCGAGCCAGTAATCCTTCGCACCGTCGAATTCGATCTTCTTTTCGTTCACCCGGGCTTCGGTGAAATAATCGTATTCCTTCAGCGAGGTGATATTCACTTCGGCGAGCGGCGCCAGTTCCTCGCGCGTGAATACGCCCTTGTCCTTGCTGTCCAGCCCCTGCAGCGCATAGGTCGAGAACATGTCGTCGAAGGTCCAGGCATGACGGACGGCGGCGACCGCGCCGTCGGCGCCGTACACGATCTCGCTTTTCATGGTGACGAAGACATGCGGATGCGCGAAAGCCGGAATCGCCGACGCGGCGATCCAGGCGGCGGATGCGAAGAGAAGCCGTGAGAGTCGAATTGTCATGAAAGACCGCATGGCACCTAGCCCCAATCTAGCATGGAGTACGGCGGAATGGAGGCGGGACGTATCACACACCGGCGGCGCCGGCATCCGCCCGCGGGTCGTGCGCGCCTTCGAATGTACGGTCGGGATGCATGACCACCGCCCCGGCATGGCCCATCGTGTCGGAATAGGGTTCCGCAATGACGTCGACATCGTGTCCGGCATCGATCAGCCGGTCAATGACATGGCCGTCGAACCGAGACTCAAGTCGCAGGTTGGTGTGCGACGATCCCCAGGTCTTGCCGAGCAGCCAGCGCGGCCGGTCGATCGCCTCCGCCAGCGTCTGGCCGAACAGCGCATAGCGCGTAAACAGCATCGCCTGCGTCTGCGGCTGGCCGTCGCCGCCCATGGTGCCATAGGCCATCACCCGCCCGTCCTTGAGCACCGCGAGTGCGGGATTGAGCGTATGGAACGGCAGCCGTCCCGGTTCGAGCGGATTGGCTGAATTCTTTTCGAGCGAGAAGCTGGCGCCGCGATTCTGCATCAGGAGGCCCGTGCGCGGCAGCACGCAGCCGGAGCCGAATTCCCAGAAGATCGACTGGATATAGGACACCACAAGGCCGCTTCGATCCGCCGCCCCCATCCAGATCGTGTCGCCCTTGTCCCATTGCGAGGGCCAGGGCGCGGCCTTTTTGGCGTCGATCTTCGCGGCTTCGCCGTCGAGAAACTTTGCGTCGAGAAATCGCGCGAGCGGCTCGTCGATCTGCTTCGGATCGGTCACGAAACGATCGCGCACGCGAAACGCTCGCTTGGTGGATTCGACAAGGCCGTGGACGAAATCGAAATCTTCCGCCTCCGCGACTCTCAGCCGGTCGAACAGCGCCAGGATCATGAGTGATGCCAGCCCTTGCGTCGGCGGCGGCGAATTATAAAGCGTGCCGGCGCCGATCCCGGCCGATAAGGGTTCCGCGGCATAGGCCTTGAATTTCTCAAGGTCCGTGCGCGTCACCGGACTGCCGATCTTTTCCAGATCGGTGCCGATCTCGCGCGCGACATCGCCGCGATAGAAATCCTCAAGCCCCGCCTTTGCGAGATGATCGAGCGTCGCGGCGAAGGCGCCTTGCATCATCGTGATGCCCTGCTTGGGCGGTTTGCCGTCGATCAGGAAGGTGAGCGCGAAGCCCGGCACATTCGTCATCTCCGGCAGCTTCTCTTCCGTCAGCCGCGCCTGGCTGCGCGTGACGGTGTAACCCGTGCGCGCCGACGCGATCGCGGCGCCGAGCAGAAGATCGAGCGGCATTTTTCCGCCATGCGCTTTGGCGAGTTCGAGTGCCAGCATCCAGCCGCCGACCGCGCCCGGCACCGTGAGCGCGGCATGCGGACCGCGCGACGGAATTTCGTCATGCCCGGCCTCGCGATAGAAGTCCCGCGTCGCCTTCGCGCCAGCCGGTCCGCCCGCCATCAATGCGCGCACGCGGCCGGAAGGTTCGCGCACCAGCCAGAAGCCGTCGCCGCCGGCGTGGTTCATGTGCGGATAGACGGCGGCGATCGAGGCCGCCATCGCGACCATCGCTTCGAGCGCGTTGCCGCCCTCGGCGAGGATCGCGCGCCCGGCTTCGGCGGCGGCATGATGGGGAGCCGCGGCGACGCCGCGGCGATGTCCGGCGGTGTGGAGATTCATTCGACGCAATCGGCGTTAAGCCTCTCCCGCCGGCGCCAGATCCGCGAGGCCGCGCCGCGCCAGCAGCGCGTCGGGCGTCGGCAGCCGGCCGCGGAAGGCGATATAGAGCGTCTCGGGATCGCGCGAGCCGCCGGCGGAATAAACATGATCGCGCAATTTGCGCGCTGTCGCAGGATCGAAAATATCGCCGGTCTCTTCGAAGGCGCGGAACGCGTCGGCGTCGAGCACCTCCGACCACATATAGCTGTAATAGGCCGCCGCGTAGCCGCCGCCGGAAAAGACATGCCCGAAATGCGGCGGACGGTGGCGCATCACGATTTCATCCGGCATGCCGATGCGCGCCATTTCCTGTTTCTCGAAGGCGGTGACGTCGAGATTGTCGGCGGAGGCGAGCGAATGAAATTCGAGATCCATCAGCGCGGACGCGACATATTCCACCGTGGCCCAGCCCTGATTGAAATTGCGCGCCTTGAGCAGCCGCTTGAGCATCTCTTCCGGCATCGGCTCACCGGTTTTGTAATGCAAGGCAAAGCGCCGCAGCACTTCCGGCCGCTCGAACCAATGCTCGTAGAGCTGCGAGGGCAGTTCGACCCAATCGGTCAGCACATTCGTGCCCGACACCATCGGATAGGTCACGTCCGACAGCAGCGCGTGCAGCCCGTGGCCGAATTCATGAAACAGCGTGCGCGCGTCGTCGTAGCTGAGCAGATCGGGGCCGTCCGCCTTGTTGAAATTCATCACATTGATGACAAGCGGGCGGACATCGCCGGTGAGCTTCTCCTGGTCGCGCAAGGTCGTCATCCAGGCGCCTGAATGCTTGGAGGGCCGCGCGAAATAATCGCCGAAGAACAGGCCGGCATGACGGCCGTCGGGGCCCTTGACCTCGAACACCCGCACATCGGGATGCCAGGTCGCGATGCCTTCGCGCCGCTCGAACGACAGCCCGAACAGCCGATGCGCGGTGTCAAAGGCGGCCTCGATCACCTTGTCGAGCTGCAGATAGGGCTTCACGGAAGCCTCGTCGAGATCGTGCATCCGCTTGCGCAGCTTGTCGGCGTAATAGCGCCAGTCCCAGGGCGCGAGCGGGAAATTGCCGCCTTCGTCCTGCGCGAGCTTCTGCAGCGCGTCGCGGTCGGCGAGCGCGCTCGCGCGCGCCCGGGTCCAGACCTGGTCGAGCAGGCCGCGCACGGCCCGCGGCGTTTTCGACATCGAATCGTCGAGCCGGAATTGCGCGAAGCTCTCATAACCGAGAAGCTTCGCCCGCTCGGCGCGCAATTTCACGATTTCGGCAATGATCGCCTTGTTGTCGGAGGCCCCGCCCTCGTCGCCGCGGGCGATAAAGGCGCGGAACACCTTTTCGCGCAGATCCCGCCGGGATGAGAATTGCAGGAACGGTTCCACGCTCGACCGCGAGAGCGTGATGACGGCCTTGCCGGGCATGCCGCGCTCTTCGGCCGCGTTGCGCGCCGCGGCGCGGGCAAAATCGGGCAGACCCGCGAGATCGGCCTCGCCTTCCAGCACCAGCGTGTAATCGCGCTCGTCGGCGATGATGTTCTGGCTGAAGGACGTGCCGAGAGTGGCCAGTCTTTCGCTGATGGCGGCAAGGCGCGAACGGGCGGCTTCGGAGAGATGCGCGCCGGCGCGGCGGAAGGCCACGTGATAGCGCTCCAGCACGCGGGCCTGTTCGGGCGTCAGATCGAGGGCGGCGCGGCGGCGGTAAAGGGCGTCCACCCGGCCAAACAGGGTTGTATCGAGATAGATGCGGCTGAAATGGGCGGCGAGCTTGGGCGAGATGTCGCGCTCGATCTCCTCGATCGCGTCGTCCGTGTTGGCGCCGGCGAGAGCGTGAAAAACATCGGACACCCGCCCGAGCGCGCGGCCGGCGCGCTCCAGCGCCTCGATCGTATTGGCGAAATCCGGCTCTTGCCGGTTGGCGGTAATCGCCGCGATCTCGGCCAAATGCTCGGCCAAAGCCGTCTCGAAGGCCGGCTGAAATTGCGCCGCTTCGATCCTCTCGAATGGCGGCGTGCCGAACGGCCGAGCCGACCAGTCCTCCAGCAGCGGATTTGAGGCAATCGTCGAAGAGGGCGCGGCTTGGTTCATGTTGGGACCGGTTTCGAAGCTCGAAGGATGGGAGAGATTTCAGGAAAATGGGGCTTTTTCGGCACAAATCCAGACTTGATTGCGAAGGCGCTTTCGGGGAGATTGCCCCGCGATCCGCAACGGAACCATAGGCTTCATGGCACAAGACACCGGCTCCGGCCGCAAGATCAACTGGCAGAATACGATGACGGTGGTCAGCGCCGCGATCCTGATCGGCGCCGAGGTGTTCGGCGCCGCCTTTGCTGGAAGCTGGGCCATCGCCAACCTCCTGGGCATCGGCGACGTCTGGGCGCGCGTGCTCGACGTGTTCTTCCTTGTCTGCGGCGCCGTCATCATGTGGCAATTCATCCGCTCGGCGAAAAAGATCGAGCCGTTCCGCACCTAACTGCGCCTCGCCTTCGCCAAAAATGGGTGTCATGGCCGGGCTTGTCCCGGCCATTGTTGTCATCGCCCCTCATGGTGAGGAGCGGCGAAGCCGCGTCTCGAACCATGAGCCCCCAAATGAGGCCGCCTGCATCTTTCGAGACGGCGCTTCGCGCCTCCTCAGGATGAGGCGGAGTGAGAGCTGCGCTCGAAAGGCAACCAACTTCACGCCGCGCGACATCCGTTAAGAAAAAGTTGCCGCCGCATTCTCCACCGCGCGGGCCAAAAAAGCTTGCGCGCGGGGGACGGATGCACTATTTCCAGTTTGCCCAAATTCGCACGTGCCTGTGGCCGCGTGTCGATCGGTGGGGTTCGGACAAGAGGCCGAGCAGCCGCCTACGGAAGAGAGGGTTCTCTTCCTTGCTAGGTGTCCAGAGATGGACGCCGATGTGATCGGCAGCCGGGAGCGAAACCGGCGTACCCCGCTCTCAACGGGGGACGTGGCTTAAAGCAACGACGGAGCGGGCCTCTTTGGTAACACCGGCGCCAATGCCGGGAGACTGAACAGGCTTGTCCTTCTTTGCCGGCCGTGCGGAACGGGGTCATCCCTCATCCGGACCAAGGCAGTTTCATCGAGTGGTTGCTCGCGCGGCGCGTTTTCGCCGCAACAGGCCGCCACTCCTGGTTCAATTGCCGCGCTGCCGCGGATCAGGGGAGACGCTCTAATGACCGAGCGCATTCGCCAGTTTCTGAAAGATCGCAAGGACGACGGCCCGTGCCTCGTCCTCGACCTCGATGTCGTGCGCGAGAACTACACCGCCTTCTCGAAGGCGCTCGCGGACACGCGCGTGTTCTATGCCGTGAAGGCCAATCCCGCGCCGGAGATCCTGAAGGTTCTCGCCGAGATGGGCTCGTCCTTCGACGTCGCCTCGATCACGGAGACGCAGGCCGTGCTCGCCGCCGGCGCGACCGCGGACCGCATCTCCTATGGCAACACGATCAAGAAAGAGAGCGAGATCGCGACCGCGTTCAAGCTCGGCGTCACCATGTTCGCCGTCGATTGCGAGGCCGAGGTCGAGAAGATCGCCCGCGCCGCGCCCGGTTCGCGCGTGATCTGCCGCATCCATTGCGACGGCACCGGCTCGGAATGGCCGCTGTCGCGCAAATTCGGCTGCGAGCCGGATTACGCAACCGACATCCTCGAACTCGCGCATAAAAGCGGGCTCGTCCCCTATGGCATTTCGTTCCATGTCGGCTCGCAGCAGCACAATGTGGAAGCCTGGGACCGCGCGCTCGCGTCCACGGCGGCGATTTTCCGCTCCTGCGCGGAGCGCGGAATTTTCCTGTCGATGGTCAATCTCGGCGGCGGCTTCCCGGCGAAATATCTGCGCAAGACGCCGAAGCTCGAATCCTACGGCAAGGCGATCTTCCGCGCGCTGCGCCGGCATTTCGGCAACCGCATTCCGGAGACCATCATCGAGCCGGGCCGCGGACTTGTCGGCAATGCCGGCATCATCGAGGCCGAAGTGGTGCTGATCGCCAAGCGTTCGCCGGAAGACGAACTGCGCTGGGTCTATCTCGATATCGGCAAGTTCCATGGCCTCGCCGAGACCATCGATGAGTCGATCCGCTATCCGATCCGCACCAAGCGCGATCGCGACGAGATGGCGCCGTGCATTGTGGCGGGGCCGACCTGCGACTCGGTGGACGTTCTTTACGAAAAGAACCCCTACCCGCTGCCGGTCTCGCTCGCCATTGGCGACAAGGTGCTGATCGAGGCGACCGGCGCCTACACCACGACCTATTCGTCGGTCGGGTTCAACGGCTATCCGCCGCAGCGGCAGATCGTGATCTGAGCGCTCTTTGGAGCGACAATGAAACGGGCGGCCGCAGGGCCGCCCGTTTTTGTTTGAAGGCGCAATTTTCGTAGCCGTCATGGCCGGGCTCGTCCCGGCCATCCACGTCTTTCTTGTTTTGGCTAAGCAAGACGTGGATGGCCGCAACAAGTGCGGCCATGACGAAGCAAATTCATTGCGCATCATTCCGCTCCAAATTTTCAAACAGCCACGTCTCTTTCTTTGTGGCCGCATTTCCGGACGGCGAACCGGCTTCCACTTCGCCTGGAAATGCTCCGCTATTCTCGCTGACGGTTTCCCGCCGGAGTTTTCCGGTCGCCTCTCTCGATTTTCACTCCCTTCATAAGAGGGAGCGGAGCGCCGTAACGGCGCGTATTCATCAATCGCGTGCTTTTGCGAAAGCACGCAACCGGTCTTGCGATCGACCGGTTTCGCCTTACGGCGCTCCACTCGGCGTTATTAGATGGTGGGACCCCTCTGCCCCGCCGAGGCGTCAGGCGGTGTTACCGGCCCTGACATCACCCGGCGGCGCGACGGAAGATTCCATCCGACGCTCCAATAGTGAGCGAGGAGGCCTTCTCCACACATCTCCCGGGGACAGGCTTGCGAAGCCTGCGCGCGGGGCGCCGTCCCCATTCACATCCAGTTTCGCCTGCAGGACGCCCCTCGGCGAATGGGGATGATTCGGAAGTTATAGCCAAAACAAAATTCAGTCAATAGATAAAATGAAAGCAAGAAAGACGTGGATGGCCGGAATAAATCCGGCCATGACGGCTGTCAGAGATGCGCACCATCTCCATCACCGTCATGGCCGGGCTTGGCCCGGCCATCCACGTCTTGCTTTGAAATCATGCGTTTCTGCGGAACAGTTGCGGAAAAAGCACCATCCTCACCCCAAATCCACCATCCCCGCTTCGCCATCCTCGCAGCCGAACGCGAAGGTTTTTCCGTCGCCGGAGAATGCCATCGCCGTGACCGGCACGAGGCTCGGCTTCTTCACCAGAATTTCCGCGGCATCGCCGATGCGCACCAGCAGCACCATGCCGTCCGCGAAGCCCGCGGCCACCACGTCCTGCTTTGGATGGCACGCGACGGTCACGAGCCGCGCCGCGTGCGGCGACAGCAATGTCGGCTCCTTGCCCATCGGGCCGTCCTTGCCGTGGAACGGCCAGAGAATGAGCTGGTCCGAGCCGCCGGTCGCGAGATAATCGCCATCGAAGGTCCATGCCATCGAACGGATCCGCGCGGCATAGCCGGACATGCGCATGTTCTTTGCGTCGGCGAGCCGCCAGCCATGCAGCATCGGCTCCTGCATCGCGGTGACCAGGAATTTTCCATCCGGCGAGAAAGTCACGCCGAGATGCGAGCCTTTCCAGGTCAGGATGTCGGGCTTCGACTTCGCGTTCGGAAACCACAAACTCACCCCATTGTAATGCGCGACGGCCAGACGAAAGCCCTTCGGCGCGAAGGCAAGCCCGCCCACGCTCGAGACCGCGTCGAATGTGCGCGTTTCGCCTTTTCCCGTTCGCACGTAGGCGGTCTTTCCCGCCGACCATGCAATCGCGTTGTCAGGCCCGAGCGCGATCTGATCGATCCATCTTTTTTTCTCGTCGGCCGCAGCCACAATGTGGCTGCCCTGCGCGTCGGCGATGACGATTTTCCCATCATCGCCGCCGGTTGCAAGCCGCGTTCCGGCGCTCGCAGCGCAGAGGATCGCGCCGGAATGAATTGCGGCGCGCTTCACGCTGCCGTCGGGAGCGACCAGCAGGATCGCTTCCTCGCCGAGCACGAAGGCCGCTTGATCGCCAAGAAAATGCAGGCCGACGACGCTCGCGCCGCCAGTCGCGACAGGGCGCATGCGGGCGGTGATGGAAGAGGCTGAACGGGTGTCGCTCACAGTCTAGCTCCGCCTCATCCTGAGGAGCCCGCCGAAGCCTTGGGCGAAGGCGGGCGTCTCGAAGGATGCGGCGGCCCCAGCACGGGCCTCGTGGTTCGAGACGCGCAGCTCTGCTGCGCTCCTCACCATGAGGGTCAAGGAACGGAGCATGCCCAGCTTAAGCCACGCAAGCCGCGAAGCCCTCGCGGATGCGCTGCTCCGGCAGATCGCGGCCGATGAAGACGATCCGGCTCTCGCGCGCCTCGCCTTCTTTCCAGGGGCGCTGGTGATCGCCGTCGAGAATCATGTGCACGCCCTGAAACACGAAGCGCTCGGGATCGTTCTTGAACGAGAGAATGCCTTTCGAGCGCAGGATGCTCGGTCCGTCCTTGGCGACCAGATCCTGCACCCAGGGAAAGAACTTGTCGGGATCGAGCGGCTTGTCGGTGCGGATCGACACCGATTGCATATGCTCGTCGTGATAATGCTTCACGCCGCCATGGCCATGGCCTTGGCCTTGGCCAGGTGCGTGATCGTGATGATGGCCGTGATCATGGTCATGGTGATGATCGTGGCCGTGATGATCGTGCCCATTGCCGTCGTTGTGCAGAAAATCCGGCTCGATATCCAGAATGCGGTCGAGATCGAAGGCCTTGCGGTCGAGCACTTCGGCGAGCGCGATCTGCGAGCGCTGCGTGCGATGCAGCTTGGCGTACGGATTGATGCCGCGGATGCGCGCCTCGATCTCCTGCAATTCGGGCTCGCTGACGAGATCGGTCTTGTTGAGCAGGATGACGTCGGCAAAGGCGATCTGATTTTTGGCCTCGGGCGCGTCCTTCAGCCGATCCTTCAGCCATTTGGCGTCGGCGACCGTCACCACCGCGTCGAGCCTGGTCTTCTCGCCGACCGCCTCGTCCATAAAGAAAGTCTGCGCCACCGGCGCCGGATCCGCGAGGCCCGTGGTCTCCACGATGATGGCGTCGAACTTGCCCTTGCGGCGCACGAGCCCTTCGATGATCCGGATCAGGTCGCCGCGCACCGTGCAGCAGACGCAGCCGTTATTCATCTCGAAGATTTCCTCGTCGGAATTGACCACGAGGTCGTTGTCGATGCCGATCTCGCCGAATTCGTTGACGATCACGGCGTATTTCTTGCCGTGCGGTTCGGACAGGATGCGGTTGAGCAACGTCGTCTTCCCGGCCCCCAGATAACCGGTCAGGACCGTGACGGGAATTTTCTCGGACATTCAGCACTCCAAGGGCACTTCAGCTCGTCAGAGCCGCGCTGAGCGTCCTTATATTGTGCTTCATCATGTCGATGTAAGTGGGGGCAGGCCCCTTTTCGCCGGTCAGGGCGTCGGAATAAAGCGTGCCGCCGATCTTCGCCCCGGTCTCCGCGGCAATGCGCTCGAGCAGCCGCGGGTCGCTGATATTCTCAAGGAACACCGCCGGAATCTTCTGCTTGCGGATCTGGGCGATGATCCTGGCGACGTCCCTGGCGGAGGCTTCCGATTCGGTCGAGACGCCCTGCGGTGCGATGAAGTCCATGCCATAGGCGCCCTTGAAATATCCGAAGGCGTCATGGGTCGTGATGATGCGGCGCCGGTCGGCGGGGATTTTCGCGATCTGCTCCTTCACCTCGCGGTCGAGCGCATCAAGCTTCGCCGTATAGGCCGCGGCATTTGCTTCGTAAGTCGCCGTCCCGGCCGGATCGGCTGCAACCAGCGCGTCGCGGATATTGCCGACATAGATTTTCGCGTTCGCGACCGATTGCCAGGCATGCGGATCGGCTTCGTCATGGCCGTGACCGTGGCCCTCTTCTTCCGACTTGCGCGGCTTGACGCCCTTGGCCGCCACCACGATAGCGGCCTTGGCGCCGGAGGCTTTCACCAGACGCGGAATCCAGCCTTCGAAGCCGAGCCCATTGGTGAAGACGACTTTGGCGTCGGCGAGTTTCCTGGCGTCGGCCGGCGACGGCGCATAAACATGCGCATCGCCGCCCGGAGGCACGAGGCTTGCAATCTCGAGGCGGTCGCCGCCGACATTCTTCACAAGATCGGCGAGGATCGAGAAGCTCGCGACGACCTTGATCTTGTCCTGCGCATTCGCGGGAGCGGCGTGCACCATCGCCGCCAATGCGAGTACTGCGAGTGCCATTCGTCTTGCGGACATGAAAGCCTCCTTCACGCTTCGAGATGACGTTGCGGGATCAGGTGGCGGAGTACGCCGCCGACGCGCCCGAACAGGACCGACGCGGCATAGAGCCCCGCCGCCACCAGAATGACCGCCGGCCCGGACGGCACGCCGCTATGGAATGAGAGAACGAGGCCGCCATATCCGGAGAGCATGCCGGTGCCGGCGGCGATCAGGATCATGGCGCTGATATCGCGCGCCCAGAACCGGCCTATTGCCGCGGGCACCATCATGATGCCGACGCCGAGGAGAGTGCCGAGCGCCTGAAACCCCGAGACGAGATTGATCACGACGAGCGCCATGAAGGCGAGATGCGCGGTCGCGCCGACGCGGCTGACCGAGCGCAGATAATTCGGATCGACGCATTCGATCACCAGCGGGCGGTAGATCACGGCGAGCGCGACCAGCGTGATGGACGCATTGACGGCGATGAGCGCGAGCGTCTGGTTATCGAGCGCCAGCACGTTGCCAAACAGGAAATGCAGAAGGTCGATATTGGTGCCTTTCATGGACACAATGGTCACGCCGACGGCGAGCGAAATCAGGAAGAACACCGCGAGCGAAGCATCTTCCTTCAGTTCGGTGACGCGCGCGATCAGGCCCGCGAGCAGCGCGACCACAAAGCCCGCGATCAGTCCGCCCGCGGTCATCGCATAGAGATTGAGACCCGAAATGAGGAAGCCGATGGCCGCGCCCGGCAGGATCGCATGCGCCATCGCATCTCCCACAAGACTCATCCGCCGCAGCATGAGAAAGACGCCGATCGGGCCGGCGCCGAGCGCCAGCGCGCACACGCCGACAAGCGCGCGGCGCATGAATTCGAATTCCTGGAACGGCGCGATGAGTGTTTCGTAGATCATGACGTTACGCCGCGCAGGCGGCGGCCTCCTCGTCGAAAGCCTCGCACATGTGCCGCGCCCTGGTCAGATTTTCCGGCGTCAGCACTTCGGCGGTCGCGCCCCAGGCCACTTTCTCGCGCGCGAGCAGCAGCGTCTCGGGGAAATTCGCTTTCACGAGATCGATATCGTGCAGGGCCGCGAGCACGGTGCGCTGTTCGCCGTGCCAGCGCCGCACAATGTCGAGGAGATCGAGCGTCGATTTGGCGTCGATGGCGGTGAAAGGCTCATCCAGCACGACGATGCGCGCATCCTGCAGCAAGAGGCGCGCGAACAGCATGCGCTGCAGCTGCCCGCCCGAGAGTGTGCCGATGGCGCGGCTCTCGAAACCGGTCAATCCGACGGCGCCGATGGCGCCGCCGATTTTCTTCTTCGCATCCTTGCCGATGCCGCCGAAGATTCCAGCCTGCCGCCACAGACCCATCGCCACCATGTCGTAGACATTGATGGGAAATGTCCGGTCGATCTCGGCCGCCTGCGGCAAATATGCGATCTCATGCGGATCGATGCCAGCGCGGGAAATTTCGCCCGACAGGGGTTTGAGCGCGCCGACCACGCCCTTGAACAAGGTCGATTTGCCGGCGCCGTTCGGGCCGACCACGGCAATGAGCGCGCCGCTCTTGATCTCGCCGCTCAGATGATGAACGGCCGGATGGCGGTCATAGCCGAGCGTGAGATTACGGAACTGCAATTGCGCGTTCATGACAGCGCCCAGAAAACGGCCGCCCATAGCAGCGCGATCAGAATGGCGGACACCGAAAGCCGCTCGATCGCCGACAGCCGCAGGATCGACGGCGAAACGGAGGCCGGCGGATGTGAATGTCCGGGGTGATGATGGTGATGATCGGTGGCCATTGATTGTTATATTATAACATTTGCGGCACTTGCAAGGCGGCAATAGCGATACCCATGAACTACTGATTTCATTCAGATTCACGCCAATCTCGCGGATGGTAACCAAAAGCTGAATATTGGCGGCCGGCTCATGCCGATGGTGGCGCGGTGCCACAGCTTCGCGCTGTGATTCGGCTAACGTTTTGCCCGTGTCTGTGTGCGTAACGAGGTGAAACATGAGTAAATCGGTCATTGCTGCTCTTGCGTTGATTGCGATCGTTGTGTTGGCGCCGACTGGCGCCTCGGCCCAGCGTGCCGGTGGCGCCGGGGGCGGCGTCTCGTCCCTTGTTCCCTCCGGACACGGCGGCAGCAGCGTGGTTCCCTGGACCGTCATCGGTTGCGTCGGCGGCACGGTGCTTTCCGCAATGATCGCCAATTGGCGCGACAATCGCGAACTGACCTTTAATGAGGCGGCCTCGTGCGGAATGCTGTTCTGGTTCGCGCAGCCGGTGAAGGTGAAGGTCAAGGTGAAGGCGAAGCCGCGCAAAAAGGCTCGCCGCCATTAGCCGCTGACATCCGCTTCGGATCATTGTCCTTGCAGGACCCGCCCGGTTCGGGCGGGTCCGCCGCGTCCGTCTGGCCGGAACGAGCGGCCATATCCGGATCATGGGCTCGGGACCCTGGGCGCTGCAGCATAACGCGGTCGCTTTGATATGAAGGCTGGAGCCGGGCAGCGAATTGCCAAGAGGCGGCCCGAAAGCCATGCTCCGCTTTGCCTTTCCGGCCTCCTCCCCATTCCGGCGAAAGACCATGAACGACCCAAAAAAACGCATCGTCTCGATCGGGGAGGTCATGATCGAGATGACTCGGGGGCCCGACGGACGCTTCGGCCTGGCCTGCGGGGGCGACACCTTCAACACGGCGGTCTATCTCGCGCGCAACGGCGTGGAGGTGGCCTACGCCACCGCGCTTGGCGACGATCAATATTCCAACGGCATCGTGTCGCTCGCGACCGCCGAGGGCATCGGGACCGATCTCATCCTGAGCGTGCCGGGGCGCGTGCCCGGGCTTTACCTGATCGAGACCAATGCGGCGGGAGAGCGCACGTTCAATTATTGGCGCGACTCCGCGCCCGCGCGCGAATTGTTCGAACTTCCCGACTGGAGCCGCGTCGCCGAAAGCATCATGACGGCGCGCGTGGTTTATTTTTCCGGCATCACCTTGTCGATTTATTCCAATAACGGACTGGGGCGTTTTCTCGCGGTGCTGGAAATGGCGCGGCAGAAAGGCGTCAAGGTCGCGTTCGACGGCAATTATCGCCCGCGCGCCTGGAAGGGCGACATCGCACGCACGCGCACGGTGTTCATGGAGGCGCTCAAGCGCGTCGACATCGCGCTTCCCACCTTCGACGACGAGGCCTTGCTCTGGGGCGACGCGTCGCCGCAGGCGACGGTCGAGCGGCTGCAAACCATCGGCATCGGGGAGATCGCGGTCAAGAACGGACCGAACCCGGCTTTGGTCGCGGCCGGCGGGCATCAGGATTACATCGCGGTGCCGGACGTGGTGATGCCGGTCGACACCACCGCGGCCGGCGACAGTTTCAATGCCGGTTACATGTCGGCGCGATTGTCGGGACAAAATCCGGCCGACGCCGCGATTTACGGACATCAGCTCGCGGCGGAAGTGATCCAGCATCGCGGCGCGATCATGCCGCGCAAGGCGGCGGCGGTGCATTGAGGTTGTTCGCCTGCGATTGAACCAATTCCGGATCAGACCGTCGAGCAAACACCACACTCAACCCTCATCCTGAGGAGCGCGGCGAAGCTGCGCGTCTCGAAGGACGAGGCCCGCGCCGCCGCGCCAGAAGCTGCAAGTTTTGCCAATCGCCACTGATCAACGCTTCTTTCTTCGTGCGTGACCAGCCCTTGATTCGGCGTTCCATCGCGATCGCATCAGTGGCCGTTGTAAAATGTTCCGCAAAAACGAGTTTGACTGGGCAGCGCTTTGACGTAAAAGCCCCGCCGATCCCGGCGTTGTGTTCAGCAACGCGTCGTTCGAGTCCATGGCGCGCTGTGCCGGTATAATAGCTGCCGTCCGCGCAACGCAGAATATACAGATAGGCTCCCGTCATGGGCCGTCCGCATCCTTCGAGACGCATTGCGGAGTCTATCATCGGGCCGCGCTTTGCGCGGACCCGTTGGCAATGCTCCTCAGGATGAGGACGGAGGGAGAACGAGTCAAACTCTAGAATGACCGTTCTCAGGTTCGCCCCACCGCGGGCCTCATCCTTCGAGACGCGCTTCGCGCTCCTCAGGATGAGGACTGACAGCGCGCGCATCACACGAGCGATGAAAACTCAACCCCGCACCGCCTTCGCTTCCCGCGCAAGATTTGTGATGCGCGCATAATCGCCGGCAGCAACCGCGGCCGCGGGCGCCGGCCAGGAGCCGCCGACCGCGGCCACATTCGGCAACGCGAGATAGGCGGCGGCGTTTTTCGCGTCGATGCCGCCGGTCGGACAGAAACGCAGATCCGGCAGCGGTCCGTGAATCGATTTCAACCAGGAGATCCCGCCGCAGGATTCCGCCGGAAAGAATTTCAAGGTCCTGAAACCAAGATCGGCGAGCGCCATGGCCTCGCTCGCGCTCGCGCATCCCGGAATCGAGGGCACGCTCGCCGCCGCCAAGGCGCGGGCGAGTTCGGCCGGCGTTCCCGGAGAAACCAGATATTTCGCGCCCGCCTTTATCGCCTTGTCGATATCGGAGGACCTGGTCACCGTGCCGGCGCCCACGATCGTGCCGGGCACGTTCTGCGAGATCAGCCGGATCGCCTCGATCGCCGCATCCGTCCGCAAGGTGACTTCGATTGTCCCAAGCCCCCCCGCGAGCAAAGCCTGCGCGAGCGGCACGGCCTTCTTCGCATCGCCGATGGTCAGAACGGGGACAACCGGACATTTCGCCAGCAGCGGGAGCGGATCGGACACAGCCATGGAAGGATCGGATTTCTCTATTGCGCTTGCGCCGCACCCTTGCGCAACACCTTGCCGCATTCAAGCGCACAAAATCCGGCCGGCACCAACGCGAGGCGCTTCCTTTAGTTCTTGCACCCTTTCCTCCAAGCCTTCACGATAGGGTCGGGAGGACGGATCGTGAAGGCTCTCGCCGGATGATCCAGCCACGGACCGGACCAAAAAGAGACCGGCCGCAGCGGGGGAACTCGCGACAATCCTGGGTCATGCCAGCTCCCATCGGCTGGCGCGCGGGGCGCTGGCCGAAAACCAGCCTGCCGCAGACGCGAGGTCTTGATGTTTCTGCGAATCCTCGACCGGCTGGAGGAAATCCTGATCTCGTCGCTGATGGCGGGAGCGACGGTGATCATTTTCGTCGCCGTGCTGCAGCGCTACGGCTCCGGAATTCCTCTCCTCTATCCGATCCTCTATCCGATCGATCTGTCCTGGGCGCAGGAGGTCTGCATCTACATGTTCGTGTGGATGGCGAAATTCGGCGCCGCCTATGGCGTGCGCACCGGCATCCATGTCGGCGTCGACGTTCTGGTCAATGCCGTGCGTCCCTCGCTGCGGCGCAAGCTCGTGCTGTTCAGTCTTTTTTGCGGCGCGCTGTTCACCGCGGTGATCGGCACCATGGGAGCGAAATTCGTCATCGGCCTCTACGGCACCGATCAGGTGTCGCCCGATCTCGAAATCCCACGCTGGATCGTCTTTCTGTGCATCCCGCTCGGCTCGTATCTGATGTGCTTTCGCTTCCTGCAGGTGGCCTGGCATTTCTTCAAGACCGGCGAATTGCCGCATCACGATCCGGGCCAGGTCGAAGGCGTCGAAGGCGTCGAATTACCGCAAGCGGGGCGCGCACGATGAACGCGCTCATCATCTTCAGCCTCCTGATCGCGCTGATGCTGACCGGCATGCCGATCTCGATCGCGCTCGGCCTCACCGTGCTGACTTTTCTTTTCGTGCTCACGAACGTGCCGATCGAAGCGGTCGCGCTCAAATTGTTCACCGGGATCGAGAGCTTCGAGATCATGGCGATCCCGTTCTTCATCCTGGCCGGAAATTTCCTCACCCATGGCGGCGTCGCGCGCCGCATGATCCATTTTGCGACCTCCATGATCGGCCATTGGTATGGCGGCCTCGGCCTCGCCGGCGTCATGGCCTGCGCGCTGTTCGCGGCGGTGTCCGGCTCCTCGCCGGCGACCGTCGTCGCCATCGGCGCGATCATCATGCCCGCGATGATCAAGCAGGGATTCCCGAAGCGCTTCGGCGCGGGCGTGATCACCACCTCGGGCGCGCTCGGCATCCTCATTCCGCCCTCGATCGTGATGGTGATCTACGCGGTCGCGACCGGCGGCAGCGTCGCGATCGATCCGGAGGGAAAGCGCGTGCTCTCCGCGTCGGTCGGCCAGCTCTTCATGGCCGGCGTCATCCCCGGCCTGATGCTCGCGACCATGCTCGGCCTCACCACGTTCTATCGCGCCTGGAAGAACGATTATCCGCGCATGCCGCGCGCCAGCTGGGCGGAGCGGTTCACGGCGTTTCGCGAATCGGTCTGGGGCCTGCTTCTGATCGTGATCGTGCTCGGCGGCATCTATGCCGGCGTGTTCACCCCGACCGAGGCCGCCGCCATGAGCGCGGTCTATGCCTTCGTCATCGTCATCTTCGTCTACAAGGACATGACGTTGCGCGACGTGCCCAAGGTGCTGCTCGGCTCGGCCAATATGAGCGCGATGATCCTCTACATCATCACCAACGCGGTGCTGTTCTCGTTCCTGATGACCAGCGAGCAGATTCCGCAGGCGATGACCGGCTGGATCAAGGATTCCGGCATCGGCTGGATCGAGTTCCTGCTGGTGGTGAATCTCCTGCTGCTGGTCGCCGGCAATGTGATGGAGCCGACATCGATCGTGCTGATCACCGCGCCGATCCTGTTCCCGATCGCGGTCGCGCTCGGCATCCATCCCGTGCATCTTGGAATTCTGATGACGGTGAATATGGAGATCGGACTGTGCCACCCGCCGGTCGGCTTGAACCTCTATGTCGCCTCCGGGATCGCGAAGATGGGCATCACCGAATTGACCATCGCGGTGCTGCCGTGGCTCGGCACCATGCTCGTGTTCCTGATGATCGTGACCTATGTGCCGGAGTTGTCGCTGTGGCTGCCGCGAATGCTGGGGATGCTCTGATCTCAGGAAAAGTGCCGCACGAGATAAAGTCCCGCGAACAGGCCGGCGATCGAGATCGCGACCGAGGCGAGCACATAGAGCGCCGCCAGCGCGACTTCTCCCCGCTCATAAAGAAGCGCGACGTCGAGTGAAAACGCAGAGAAGGTGGTGTAGCCGCCGAGAATTCCGGTGGTCATGAACAGCCGCCAATGCTGTGTGGCGTCGCCCTTGAACGCGAACCAGGCGGCCAGGAGACCCATCAGCAACGAGCCGGTGACGTTGACGGTCAGCGTGGCAAAGGGAAATCCGCCGCCAAGAACACGGCCTGCAAGAACATTGACGCCGTGACGCAGCATGGCGCCGATCCCGCCGCCAAGAAATACGATCAAATAGGCCATCCGCGATTCTCCTTGCTCCGGCTCATGTTAACCGATTCACGGAGGGCGAAAGCGCGGGATTTACCGGTCGCGCGGCGCGGAACAGCCTGAACGGATCAGCGGCTTGACATATAGCCGATCGACACAATGCCTATCCGCGCCGACACAGGCGCCGACAACAAGGTGGCGCCAATCGCAACCACAGCGACTACGATGGCCGCGGAGCTCATGAGGGCCCGGATCAGCGGCTGCGGACGGCGGAAGCGATTTGCCGATGCGCGAAACAAGCCGCGGACCGCGTCCGACCGCCCGGCATGCGCGCGGCGGGCCGCGTCGCGGCGAAGTTCAGCGCGCCCGGCTTGCGACAGCGCATGGATATCGAAAAACCGCCCTTCCATCGCCAGCCTCCAATACGTCCTGCTCCGCGCATGCGCGGCTCTCTGTCATGGTTGGTCGCAGCAGGGCCGCGCAACGTTCAATCGAAACTCGCCTTCGGCCTCGCGCATGGATAGCCGCTGGAAGTCCGCCATTCGGCGCGGTTTTCAGCCTCCAGAGAACGCAGGCGGCGTGCCTCGGACAAAAAAATCCCCGCCCAAAGGCAGGGATTTTCTGAAAGCGCATCGCCTTAAAGCGCATCGCCTTAAAGCGCATGGCCTTCCGGGCGCGTCTTGCTATTTCGCGGCCGGCTTCTGCAGGGCGACGATCTTGCCGAGCGCTTCGGCGCAGGCGTCCGCGATGCGCGCATTCGGCGAGCTTGAGCCGGGCGGCGTCGCAAAGCCGGTCTGCTTGATGTAATCGTCGCGGCGCCAGCTATCGATCTTGTTGAACTCGGCCCATTTGCCTTCGAGATTGACCTGCTGCTGGAACCGTTCCACGCAGACCGGCGCGTAAACCTCGACCAAAGCCAGACTGACGCGGCGCGAGGCCATGTCCTCGGCGGTAGAGCCGAGCTTCCATCCGCCCCAGTTGAAACCGATCACCATTGTCGCGATGGCGCCGACGGCGGCGCCCTGCAAGAGGCGCGTAAGCGACTCGCCTTTGAGGATTGCGGGCATTTCCATGAGATATCCTTTCGCCCGGATTGTTCCGGATCGATGGTTACGGATACCCATATGGGTTCCGGCCGATAAGTTGGAGTGGAGGGCCGGCCGCTTTGAACTGGCGTTTCGGTCGACGTCATTATGCGCCCTGAAGCGGGAGGAGTCGACATGTGCGTGAATCACCCCCGCCAGAGGCGTCAGCAAAGGATGCGCCGGAACGAATGGCTAGACTGTGTTCCGATTCATTTGAATCGGAACACAGTCTAGATTCCTTTTATTTGTCGCATTTTCTGCGGCGAACCGGTTTCCACT